>JANXYH010000132.1 GCA_025350145.1 Burkholderiales bacterium
CCGCCATTGATGAGTACGTCGCCCATCACAACATCAAACCCAAGCCGTTCATCTGGACCAAGAGCGCTACCGACATCCTGCAGAAGGTCATCCGCGCCAACAGCCGCTTAAGCTCTAAACAGAATGCAACACTACACTAGCATTCCGCTGATGGAGCGCTTGCAGGTAGAAGCCTATGTCGACGCCGCCGCGGCGGCGCTCGACCTGCCGATCGCCGCCGAGCATCGGCCCGGTGTCGTTCACTACGTCGAGCTTGCCGCGGCGATGGCCGGCCTGGTCATGACGCTGCCGCTCGGTATCGACGACGAGCCGGCACCGGTGTTCACGCCGATCGCGCCGGCCGCCGTCGCCGAGCCGATGTCGCCCGTACGGCCATGACGGGCGCGAGCGAACTGCTGCTGCGCGGCGGCATCGCGACGATCGCCGCCGCGATGCGCGAGCGATCGGTCAGCGCCGGCGAGATGGTCGAGGCCAGCCTGGCGCGCATTGCCGCCACCGATGGCATCGTCAACGCCTTCACCGATGTGACCGCCGAGCGCGCCCGACGCCGCGCCGCCGCGCTCGATCTGCACCTGGCGCGCACCGACGCGGCGACCGACGCGCTGCCTCTGCTCGGCGTGCCGTTCGCGGTGAAGAACCTGTTCGACGTCGCCGGCCTGACAACGCGTGCCGGATCGAAGATCGAGCGCGACAAGGCGCCGGCCGGCGGCGACGGTCCACTCGTCGCGCGGCTCGAGGCGGCGGGCGCGGTGCTGGTCGGTGCGCTCAACATGGACGAGTACGCCTACGGCTTCACGACCGAGAACTCGCACGACGGCCCGACGCGCAATCCGCACGACACCGCGCGCGTCGCCGGCGGCTCCTCCGGCGGCTCGGCGGCGGCCGTCGCGGCCGGCCATGTGCCGCTGACACTGGGCTCGGACACGAACGGCTCGATCCGTGTGCCGGCCTCGCTCTGCGGCATCTTCGGACTCAAGCCCACCTATGGACGGTTGCCGCGCAGCGGCAGCTATCCCTTCGTCGCCAGCCTCGATCATCTGGGCCCGTTTGCGCGCAGCGCGCACGATCTCGCCCTGGCCTACGACGCGTTGCAAGGCGCCGACTCGCGCGACCCCGCCTGCGTGCAACGCGGCTTCGAGGCGACCTCCAGCCTGCTCTCGCACGGTGTCGACGACCTGCGCATCGCCACCCTCGGCGGCTACTTCGAAGAGCAGGCCGGTCCCGAAGCGCGAGCCGCGGTGCGTGGCGTCGCCGAGGCCCTGGGCACGACCCGTTCCTGCAGCTTGCCCGAAGTGGCCCGGGCTCGCGCCGCGGCCTTCCTCATCACCAACGCCGAAGGCGGCTCGCTGCATCTTGCCGATCTGCGCGCTCGTGCCGCCGACTTCGAGCCGCTCTCGCGCGACCGCTTTCTCGCCGGCGCCTTGCTGCCGGCGGCCTGGGTGCAGCAGGCGCAGCGCCTGCGCCGCTGGTTCGCCTCGCGCGCGGCAGAGCTGTTCCGCGACGTCGACATCCTGCTCGCACCGGCGACGCCTTGCGTCGCGCCGGTGATCGGCACCGAGTGGCTGAGCATCAATGGCCAGCGCTTGCCGGCGCGCCCGAGTCTGGGCCTGCTCGCGCAGCCGATCTCCTTCATCGCCCTGCCGGTCTGCGCCGTGCCGATCTGGGGCTGCCACGAGAGCCTGCCGATCGGCGTGCAGGTCATCGCCGCACCCTGGCGCGAAGACCTCGTCCTGCGCGTCGCGCACCACCTGCACAATGCCGGCGTCGCCGTGGCGCCGGTCGCGCCGTCGGCGCCCGCATGACGACGACGATGGACATCAACCGGCCCGAGGTACTGCGCGAGGTGAGCGACGTGTTCGCGCGCTACGAGGCGGCCCTCGTCGGCAACGACACCGCGACGCTCGCCGCGCTGTTCTGGCATGCCGACGCGGTGGTGCGCTACGGCGCCGGCGAAAACCTCGTCGGCATCGAGGCGATTCGCGCCTTTCGCGCCGCCCGCCCGAGCGCGGGCCTGTCCCGAACGCTGGCCAATACCGTCATCACCACCTTCGGCAGCGACTTCGCCACCGCCATGACCGAGTACCACCGCGAAGGCTCGCCGCGCGTCGGCCGGCAGAGCCAGACCTGGGTCCGCTTCGACGAGGGCTGGCGCGTCGTGGCGGCGCACGTGAGCCTGATCGGACCATGAGCCCCGCCCGGCCGCCCGAAGGAGCTCATTCCCGCTCGGCGAGCCCCGCCGAAGGCCGCAGGGTGCGCCGATGACCGCCGTGGCCAACGGCGCGCGCGCCGGCAAGCTCGCCGAGCAGGTCTACGACACGCTGAAGGCGCAGATCCACGACTTCCAGCTCGTCGCCGGCGACCGTTTCTCCGAAGCCGAATTGGGCCTGCGCCTGGGCATGAGCCGCACGCCGGTGCGGGAGGCGCTGTTCAGGCTGCGCAACGAAGGCTTTCTCGGCGTCGAGTCCAAGCTCGGCTGGTACGTGCTGCCGATCGACTTCGGCCGCCTCGAGCAGCTCTACGACCTGCGCGTAGTCCTCGAGCTGGCCAGCGTGGCGCGCCTGTGCGCGCGGGCCGACGCGTCGCCGAGCTCGAGGCGCTGAAGTCGGTCTGGCTGGTGCCGCCGGCCGAGCGACTGACCGATGCGCGCAGCGTCGGCGGCCACGACGAGCAGTTCCACGCGACCCTGGTGCGCGCCGCCGGCAACGGCGAAACGGCGCGCGTGCATTGGGACGTGACCGAGCGGATCCGCATCATTCGCCGCCTCGACTTCACGCGGGCCGATCGCATCGAGGCCACCTACGTCGAACGCGCCAAGATCCTGCGCGCGGTGATGCAGAAAAAGCCCGACCAGGCGCAGCTGCTGCTGAAGACGCACATCGAGCAGAGCAAGGCCGAGGTGCGCAAGATCACCTTGCACACGCTGCAGGCGGCGCGCGACAGGGCGACAGCCGCCTGAGCTTGCGTCGCGGCGGCGTCCCGCCGATCCGAGACCGCGGCGTCGATCCCCGTCGACTGCCGAGGCCCGTCGGGGCTCCCGTTCTATTCGGCCGGGCTCAGCGATCCGGCGCCATGCGGATGCTCGCTGGCGGCATGCCTGACCGGTGCGCTCACCACCGACCGGGCGCAGGCGTAGAGCACGAACGCCACGACGACGTAGCTGATCGCCACCATCGGCGTCTTGGCGATGCCGATCGCCTCGCTGTGCATGAAGCCGAAGAAGGTCAGTACCGCGCCGGCGAGCGCGAAGCCAGCGGCCTTGACGAACTCTCGGTCGATGACGAAGGCAGTGATCGCGGCGAGGATCAGACTGACCAGGATGGCGCCGCTGCCCAGCACCTCGAGGCCGTGATAGACGACGCCGACCTGGCCGAGCTTGTCGAGGCCGACGGCGGCGGCGCTGGTGCCGGCGGCGCCGAGCGAGTTGTCGATCTGCAGCTTGCCCCAGGCCGCGACCTGCGGCACGAGTGCGAGGATGACCGCCGGCGCATGGCTCTTCGGCGTTTCCTGGAAGGCCTGGGCGCCGATCAGCATGCCGATGTAGAGGAGGATCGGCAGGATCGCGACGACCGGGATCAGCGCCATCAGCAGGGCGAGGACGCCGAACCACGACATCAGCAGCACCACGACGCCGGTTGCCGCCGAGTAGCCGATGCGGCCGCCGATCGCCTTCCAGCCCGGGTGGCCGATGTAGACGGCATTGATGAAGGGGTTGCCCATCAGGCAGCCGATCAGGCTGACGACGCCGTCGGCGGTGAGCACGCGTGTCGTCGGGAAGGCGTCGCCGCCGGCCTCGGCGCTCTCGACGTTGTCCATCGCCTCGACCAGGTCGTAGATGCCGAACGGGATCGCCGTCACCAGGATCACGCCGAGGAATTCGAAGCCCGAGAAGACATGGCCGAAGGCCGGCAACGGGAACGCGAAGCCGAAGCTCGAGAACGCCTGGCCGAGGTTGGCGATGCTCATGCCGCCGAGGTTGAAGCCGAGCGCGGTCGAGCCCCAGGCGATGAGCGAGCCGACGGCGATGGCGACGAGGCCCGCCGGGATGCCCTTCCAGTAGCGCACGCCGCCGAACCAGCTGGCGATCAGGATCGCGAAGCAGACGATGCCGATCACCGGCGTCATGAACATGTCGAGCGCCGGGCGCAGCGAGATGAAGGCGATCGAGACCCCGGCCAGCGCGCCGAGCAGCGCGCCGCGCGGCGTGATGCGGCGGATGATCGGCGCGATGAAGCCGCCGGCCGTGAGCACGAAGCTCTGCACGAAGACCCAGGTCAGGCCGGCCTCCCAGCCCTTGATCGGGTCGCCGGTCTTGGCCGCGATCGGCAGCATGATGACGAAGACGACGATGAACATGTGCGGCACGCTGATGCCGGATGGCAGGACGCAAACGTCGTTGCGACCGCTCTTCTTGGCGAGCTGGTAGGCGAGCCAGGCGTAGTAGACCGTGCTCAGGAACAGCATCAGCCCGGTCGCCGGCAGGATGCGGCCGAACACCAGCTCGTCCGGAAGCTTCAGCACATAGCGCAGCAGCGCCGTGAGCGTCAGCATGTTGACCAGGATGTTGGTGCCGAAGCCGAAGAAGGCATTCCAGTCCCCCGGGGACCAGAGCGTGGGCTTGTGCGTGGAAACAGCGCTCATGTTCATCGCTCCCTCGCACCGTCGAACGCGGCGCGCGGAAGTGGATGGCGCATAAATCGGACCAGCCGATCGAGATGGATTCGTATTGGTATACCAGTGTGTGCACCAGAGCCATGCAGCCTCGCCCCGCGAAGCCGCACCAGCACCGGGAGGCGCGAACCTCAACGCGGCGAAGCGATGCCGGTGGGCTCTTCGCCGAGCACCGTGCAGCGCCGCACGACGCGTCGCTGTGTGAACGGGTCGTAAGTGGTGGCGCGATGCATCAGGCAGCGGTTGTCCCAGACGATCAACTCGTGCGGCTGCCAGTGATGCTCGTAGCTCAGGTCGGCGTGGACGGCGAGCGCGTTGAGCTCCTCGATCAGTGCCCTGCCCTCGTCGGAGTCCATGCCGACGATCGACTCGGCATGGTCGCCGAGGTAGAGGCAGGTGCGGCCGGTCTCGGGATGGACACGCACGATCGGATGATCGACCGGCGGCGCCTCGCGCCGCTGCGCTTCGGTCATGAGGTCGCTGCCGTGCCGGCGCGTGCGCGAGAAGTCGAGGTTGTGCACGGCGCGCATGCCCGCGATGCGCTTCTTCCAGCGGTCGTCGAGGCGCTCGTAGGCGCCGTACATGTCGCAGAAGTGGGTCTCGCCGCCGACCCCGGCGACGACCTCGCCATAGATGATGGTCGCCTGACCGGTGACGCGCCGCCACGAGCCGTCGGTATGCCAGACGAGGGTGCCCTTGTCGGGATGCTTGCCGTTGGGCTTGCCGTCGGCGTCGAGGTTGGAGAGACGGTAGAGCTCGGGAAAGCCGTCGGCGTGGTACATCGACATGACATGCACCTGGACCTCGCCGAACTGGCGGGCGAAGGCGACCTGCGCCGCCGGCGGCAGATCGTGAGGCGTAAAGACGAGCACCTGGTAGCGCAGGAAGGCGGCGTACAGCGCCGCGAAGGCCTCGGCGGACACGCCCCGACCGATGTCCAGGCCCGAGATCTCGGCGCCGAGCGCGGGCGTCAAGGGGCGAAGGTCGAACGGCAGATCGTTCGAGAGCGGCAAGCTGCGGAGCGACGAATCCATGAAAGTCCTCCGGCGTCGAAGATCGTGCCTAGGGCGGGCAGATGAAGACGGCGCCGCCCGGCGCCTTGAAGCAGCCTACCGATTCGGGCAGCAGTTGCTTCGGCAGCCACAGGACGATGTCGGGAAAGGCGACGACGAAGGCGATCGTCAGGAAGAACACGACGTAGAGCGGCAGCGAGCGCACCACCGCCTTGCCGAAGCCGACGCCGACGTACTTCGACGCCACCAGCAGCGACAGGCCGTAGGGCGGCGTGATCAGGCCGAACACCAGCGTCGTGATGATGACCACGCCCATGTGCAGGGGCTTGATGTTGCCCACCTCGGTAAGCTTGTTGATGATCGGCATGAAGATGATGATCGCCGGCACCGCGTCGATGAAGTCGCCGACGATGACGAACACGCAGACGAGCAGGAACATGATCATGGCGCCGTTCGTCCCCGCGAACGCCGTGATGTATCCGGAGACGATGTCGGGGCCGCGCAGGTAGGCGACCATCCAACCGAACGCCGACGCCCCGGCCACCGCCGCGAGCGGCAGCGAATAGAGCAGCCCGGCATACATGAAATCGCGCGGCAACTCGCGCACATGGCCGCGGTTGAGCACCGGGATCAGCACGATCAGGATGTAGACGGCGGCCATCATGCCGGCCTCGGTCGGCGTGAACCAGCCGCTCAATATCCCGCCCATGATGATGACCGGGATCACCAGCGGCAGGGCCGAGCCGCGCGCCGCGACCAGCACTTCAGTGAACGGCGCGCGCTTCTTCAGGATGCCGACCGGCCCCCAGAAGTAGCTGTAGACCATCAGGCCGATGCCGATTAGCACGCCCGGAACGACGCCGGCGAGGAACAGGCCGCCGATCGAGACGTTGCCGGTCGCGCCGTAGACGACCGCCATGATGCTCGGCGGGATCAGGTTGGCCATCGTCGAGGCCGAGGCGATCAGCGCCGCGGTGAAGGCGCGGTCGTAGCCTTCGCGGTCCATGTCCTTGGCGATGGTCCGGCTCAGCACCGCGACGTCGGCGGTCGACGAGCCGGAGATGCCGGCGAAGAACATGCTGAATAGGGTCACCACCTGGGCCAGGCCGCCGCGCAGGTGGCCGACCAGCGTCTGCGAGAGCCGGATCATCCGTTGCGCCACGTCGGACGACGCCATCAGCTCGCCGACGAGCAGGAAGAACGGCACGGCGAGCAGCGTCTCGGAGTCGATGCCGTGAAAGAGCTGGCCGATCATCGACTGCATGCTGATCTGGGTGAAGGCGGTGGCCACCAGCACCCCGCCGATCAGGGCGAACGACACGGGCACGCCCATGTAGCCGAACAGCAGGAACAGGCAGGTCATCAGGATCAGGACGGCGGCCGGGCTCATTCGATCGCCTCCCGCGTGTCGTCCCGGTCCTCGGCGCCCTCGAAGCCGTTCTTCCAGCCGTTGACCAGCTGCTCGATCGTGAACAGGCCGACGAGCAGGCCGGCCATCGGCACGATCGCCGTGTAGACGGTGAGCGGGATCAAGGAGGGCATGCGGTAGCTGCCGAGGTCGAGCAGCGCGTTCTGGGTGCCGCACCAGACGAGCACCACCGCGACCGCCAGGACGATCAGCCGGTTCGTGATCTCGATCGTGCTGCGCGGCCGCCCGGTCAGGCGCTTGGTGATCTCGGTCAGATAGAAGTGGTCGTTGCGGCGGGTCGCGGCGGCCATGCCGACGAACACGCCCCAGGCGAAGAAGGCGGTCGTCACCTGCTGCAGCCACAGCCAGGGCACGCCGAGCGTTCGGGTCAGCACGTCGAGGAAGACGGCCAGCGTGAACATCGAGATGCAGACTCCGCACAGCACCATCAGCACGGCTTCGAGCGGATCGAAGGCCTTCCATTTCAGATGGCGATGCCGCTTCAGGACCAGGGCTCGAAAGTCGGCCATTCACTCTCCGAAGGTTGGCGGGCAGGCAGGCCGGGTCGGCGCGAAGGTCGCCCGGCACCGCGCTGCCGAGCCCCTGGACTACTTGACGTCGCGGACCATCTTGAGTAGCTTGACGGCGTGCGGGCCGAGCTCGGCGGCGAGCTGGTCCTGGACCGGCTGCGCGGCCTTGATGAAGCCGGTCTTGTCGACGTTGTCGACGACCTTGACGCCGATCGCCTTCAGCTTGTCGGCCGAATCCTTTTCCAGCTTCATCGCCATGGCGGGCTCGGTCCTGCTCACCTCGTCGGCGGCGGATTGCACCCACTTCTGCTGTTCGGGCGTGAGGCTGTTCCAGGTCTTGTCGCTGACCCAGATGCAGTTGTTGTTGGCCTCGTGCTCGGTCATCGACAGCACCGGCGCTACCTCGTAGTGCTTGTTCGCCAGGTAGACATTGACGCCGTTCTCGGCGACGCTGACGACCCCGGTCTGCAAGCTGGTGTAGACCTCGCCGAACGGCATGTGCACCGTCTGCGCGCCATAGGCCGGGAAGTGGGTGTCCTCGGTCTTGGTCGCCTGGACGCGGATCTTCAGGCCCTTGATGTCCTCGACCCTGGTCACGTCCTTCTTGCTGTACATGTTGCGCAGACCCATGGTCAGCAGGCCCAGCACCTGTGCGCCCTGGACCTGGTCCTTGACCAGGTCGCGAAAAGCCTGGGTGATCGCCGGGTCGGCCAAGGTCTTGGTCAGGTGGGCCTGGTCGCGGAACAGGAAATGCAATGAAAACACCCCGGCCTGCGGCGCCAGGGTCGAGGCATTGGCGGTCGAGGTGACGACGAAATCGATGTCGCCGGCACGCAGCTTCTGCAGCATCTGCGGCTCCTGGCCAAGCTGGCCGCCAGGGAACTGGTTGATCGCCAGGCTGCCACCGCTGAGCGCCTTGAGCTTGGCGTCGAAGATGTTGCCGGCGATGCCGTAGGCGGTGGTTGGCGGCTGGTCGTAGGCGAAGCTGAAGGTCCGGTTCTGGGCGCTGGCGCCGGTGCCCAGGCAGGCCAGCGCGAGCAGCGCCAGGCTGGCGGCGCGGCGAACGGGTTGGAACAAGTGGCGCATGGTCTGGGTCTCCGGCGGTGGGGTCGCTGGCCTGGTCTGCTGCGCGGGCCGGCAAGGGTCAGTGACTGGCAAGGGCAAGGGCAAGGACAAGGGCAACCATAGCCTGCCGACACCGACCGCGCTATCCATGAAAGCGCTGATCTCGCCGCCGCCGCGCCAGGCGGCCGGACAGCCGCCGCGCGACAGCTTCAGTTGGCCGGCTGCGACCGCAGGCAGGTCGGGCTGTCGCCCCGCTCCAGCGCCACCAGCGCGGCGGCGATGGTCAGACCCAGTTGCGCCACGGCGGCGCGGTGGGCGGCGGCCAGGGCGGTGTAGCCGCCCGGCGCGGCCTGGCTCAGGCTGGCCTGGCAGCGCAGTGCCGTGCTGCCCTGGCTGCTGCGCAGCAGCCATTGGGCGTCGAGCCGGGCCAGGCGCCCGGGCAGCGATTCGAAGCGCAGCACATCGACCGCCACCCGCCAGCGCGGTGCGGCGGCGGCCACGCCCATGGCCGCTGGCGGCAAAGTCTGGCGCAGTTGCTCGGCCAACGCGGCGCGAAGCTCGTCGGCCAGCGGCGCGATCCAGCGCTCATGCTCCAGCACCGCCAGGCTGTCGTCGGGCAGGCGCACCACCCAGGGCGGCTGGTCGACCTGAACCGGCACGCTCACCGGCAGCACCTCCCAGATTTCAGCGACCGGCCCGGCGCTGGGCAGTGGCGCGTCGGCGGTCAGTGCCGTTGGCGCCGGCATCAGGGTGTGGAAACGGGTGACGACCGGGGCGGCGCAGCCGGCCAACAGCGCGCAGGCTGCGGCCAAAGCCATGGCCGGGCCTGGATGCGTGTGCCTGCTGCTCATTTCTTGCCCTCGCCAGGCGGGTTGGTTGCCGGGTCGGCCGGCTTGCCGCGCAACAGCGACTCGGGGTGGCGTTGCAGATAGTCGGCCAGGCCGCGCAGGGCCTGCGCTGCGCGCTGCAACTCGGCCAAGGTCTGGCCACCCTGGCGCAGCAGCGGCGAATCGCCGTCGCCCAGGCTGCTCTGGACCCCGGCCAGGGCCTTCTGCGCCGCCTGCAAGGTCTGCTGCAGTTCGGCCAACGTCTTTTGCGCCTCGGGCGTGAGCTGGCGGATCGTGGCGTCGGCGCCGGCCAGGCTGCGCTGCAGCGCGACGCTGGTCGCGGTGGCCGACTTCAGGGTCTCGGTCAGGCTGCTGCCGATCTCGTCGAACGGCACCTTGGACAGCTTGTCGACCACGTCGGCCATCTGCGCCAGCATGTCGTTGAGGCTGCCGCCCACGGTCGGCAAATTCGGCACCATCGCGTCGGCGTTGAAGACCACCGCCGGTGCCTTGGGCGCAAAGTCCAGCGCCACGTAGAGGCTGCCGGTCAGCAGGTTGCCATTGCGCAACTGGGCGCGCAGGCCCTGGCCGACCAGCCGCCCGATCAAGCGCCGGTCGGCCTTGGCGGCGGGCTCGCCGGCCTTGAGCAATCGGTCGCGGATCGCGCCCAGGCGCTGCGGGTAAAGGTCGGCCATGACCTCGACCGGCAGCTTGGCACCGGCGGCGGGATTGGCCTGCAGCATCACCGAGCGTACCGTCCCCAATTCAATGCCTTGCAGGTCGATGGGCGCACCCGCGTCCAGGCCGCGCACCGACTGCTCGAACACCATCCGCACCCGCAGCGCCGCACCGTCCTGCGGCGCCAGCGCAGCACGCTCGGAGGCAAACAGCTTGAACTGATCGCCGGCCGGCGCGGGCGATGCCGACAGGGCGTCGGCGGGCTGGGCGAAGGCGATGCCGCCGGCGATCACCGAGGTCAGCGACTGGGTGTTGACCGTCAGGCCGCTGGCGTTGAGCGCCACATCCACCCCGCTGGCGTTCCAGAACCGGGTCTGGCGGCTGACCAGGTTTTCATGCGGCGACTCGATGAACACCTGCACCAGTACCCCCAGCCCGTTGGGCGCCAGGCCGTAGCCCACCACCCGACCGACGCGCAGCCGCCGGTAGTACACCGGCCAGCCGATGTCCAGCGAGCCCAGGTCATCGGCGCGCAGCTCGAAGCTGCGCCCGGGCTCGCCACGCAACACCAGCGGCGGCGCGTCCAGGCCAACGAAATCGCGCTCGTCCTGCTCCGACGCGCCGGGATCGGCGGCGATGTAGGCGCCCGACAGCAAGGTGCTCAGGCCGCTGACACCGGCCGCGCCGATGCGTGGGCGCACCACCCAGAAGCGGGTGCCTTGGAGGTTGATGTCGCGACCGGCCTTGTCCATTTGCACCGACACCAGCACCTGCTGCTTGTCCGGGTGCAGCGAGACCTTGATGACCCGGCCGACCACCACCTCCTTGAAACGCACCTCGGTCTTGCCCGCCTCCAGCCCTTCGGCGCTGCGAAAGCTGATGGTGATGCTGGGGCCGGTCTGCAGCGTCGCGCGCACCACCAGCACCGCGCCTATGACCAGAGCCAGCAGCGGCACGATCCAGACCAGCGACAGCCGCAGCCGGCGCTGCAGGGTCAGCTCGGCCTCGGGTATGGCGGCGAAATCGGGTTCGGCGGTCGGCGCAGTGGCGGCCGCGTTGGCCGGTTCCGCCAAGGGCACGGCCGGCGGCGCGGCGGGCTGATCGTCAGCGGGGCTCATGCGCAGCGGTGTCGCTGGGCCAGATCAGCCGCGGGTCAAAACTGGCCGAGGCCAGCATCGTCGCCACCACCACCGTGCCAAAGGCCAGCAGCCCCAGTTCGGGCTGGACATGGGCGATCACGCCGAAGCGCACCATGCAGACCAGCAGCACCACCACGAACACATCCAGCATCGACCAATGCCCCACGGTTTCGACCAATCGGTACAGGCCGGCGCGCTCGCGCTGGCGCCAACGCGAGCGGCGCTGCGCGGTCCAGGCCAGCAACGCCAAAGCCCCGATCTTGAGCAGCGGCACGGCAATGCTGGCGATGAACACGATCAGCGACAGCTCCCAGGATCCGGCACGCCACAGCTCAATGATGCCACCCACCAGGGTGTGGCTTTCATGCGCGCCCAGGCCGTAGGTCGACATCACCGGCAGCAGATTGGCCGGGATGTACAGCAGCGCTGCGGTCAGCAGCCAGGCCAGCGTGTGCTGCACGCTCAAGGGCCGGAGCGCGTGCAGGGCGGTGCCGCAGCGCGGGCAATCGGCGTGGCTGTGGACTGGGTTCGACTGCAGCACCAGGCCGCAGCACTCGCAGCCGCGCAGACCCAGACCTGCCGCCCCGGGTACGGGTTCGGCGGCGCTCACCGGTGGAATCCCCGCACGGGCGCTGCAGCGGCTGTCCCGGCCGCTGCCGGCTCGGCCTCGGTCAACTCCCACAGCGCATGCACGCCGCTGGACTGGATCGCCGCGATCAGCACCACCAACACCACATAGGCCAGCAGCCCCGGCCCGACCACCACATGGCTGACGCCGGCAGTGCGCACCAGCGCAACCAGCACGCCGATCATGAACACCTCGACCATGCTCCAGCGCAGGGCAAAACGCAGCGCCCGCATCGCCGGCACAAAGCCGCGCAGCGGGTGGTGGCGCAGCATCGGCAGCAGCACCCAGATGCGCAGCACCACCACCGCCAGCGGAAAGGCAAAGGCCGTGGCCGCCGCCAAGGCCGCGACCAGGTGCTCGCCGGAGCGCCAGGTCGAGGCGATGGCCACAAAGAAGGTGGCGACGCTGCGGTTGCCACCCAGGTCCAGCGTGACGATCGGGTTGGTGCTGGCGATGAACAGCACCACCAGCGCCGCCAGCGTCAAGGCCAGTTGACCATCGGCCGACAGCCAGTGGCCCACCCCCAGAGTCGTGCCGCAGCGCTGGCAACGCAGCCGCTGCCCGGCCTTGAGCCTGCGTCGCCGGTAGACCGCGTCACATTCGGCGCAGACCAGCAGATCCGGGCGGGGCAGGAGATCCATGCTGGAAGTATGGCCCGAGCCGCCCGCCAGCCAAGCACCGGCATGGCACTGGCAAGGGCCGCAATCCATGCCCGGGCAGCGGTATTGAGAGGCGCCTGGACAGCCCGGCGCACCGGCCTGCACTTCGTGCCGCAACTGGCCAACGCGGGTCTGATCACCGCCAGAACGCTGGGCGTCCAGGTCCCGCCATCGGTGCTGCAGCGGACCGACCGGGTGAGCGAGTGAGGCAGCCCCCAGGTGTGGCGCGACCACCCAGCCAACGGGCAACGCCTGGTCCTGCCGATGCCACGCGCCCATGCCCCCGGGCCGGCAATCCACGCTAGAATGCAAGGCTGTTCCTCGATAGCTCAGTCGGTAGAGCGCCGGACTGTTAATCCGTAGGTCCCTGGTTCGAGCCCAGGTCGGGGAGCCAGAATTTGGCAATGAAATCAGAGGCTTGCAGTGGAAACGCGGCAAGCCTTTTTTCTTGACCCCTCCCATCGGTAGACGGTCGGTACCTTGCGCCCCGCTTAGAGCGCACATGATGCGGTGAGGGGCTCACTTTGGCCCAAGGTGAGTTGTTGTGGGTGTGGGGAGGCGCTCGCTTTGGCCCAAGGTGAGTTGTGGCGAAAACAGGCTTAAGTGCTTGTCGGGAATAGGGAAAACGGGGGTCACGGCGCAAGTCAGTGATTTCGCGGGCCCTGAGGCGGGTACAGCGAACCTCATTCGGCGATCACCGCTTGCCGATGTGGCTGCCGGTGCCGGCAGCGGCCATGTCGGACCATGGTTCCATCGCGGGCCGCTTCGCATTGCCAGTGGCTTGCTGCCCGCTTTGGACTGCGTACCGGCCGGCCTGCTGTCCCAGCGACGGGTTCAGGAACGTCACGGTCGGTGGCGGCAGCCTTGAGCATAGGGCGGGCGCCAATCCCGCCATCGGCCAAACCTTTGTGGTGCTCACCCACCGCGACACGGGCGCACCTGTGGTTTGGATCGGCGGCCACCACCGCCTTGTCGGCCGGCGATGAACCTCGGTCTGTCGAGAGATACGGCGGAACCCGCACGGGCGAAGTAGACTGCACAGAATTCTGTCATCTACCCCGCGAAGGAGCCGACCATGGGCTTTTCATCCAGTGATGTGGTGCCGTTCACGCAGGCACGCGCCAACCTGTCCGAGCTGGCCGACCAGGCCAAGGCCGGCGCCGAGAAGATCATCACCAAGAACGGCGAGAGCTACGTCGCACTGATCGATGCGGCCCGTCTGGACTACTACCACCAGTTGGAGCGCGAGCGCATCCATCTGCTGCTGATCGAGGACGCGAGGCGCGGATTGGCCGACATCGCTGCCGGTAAGACGATCACGGCTGACCAGGCACTGGCCGACCTTCAAAGCCGTCGTGCTGGTGTCAAGGCTAGGACCACAAAACAGCGTGGCTGACCGCCTTTTTCGGGTCGAACTGACAGCCAGCTTTCTGGCGCGGCTGGACGTGATCGAGGCCTTCCTGGTGGAGGCCGAGGCGGGCTTCGCGTTTGATCGCCTGTTGGCCGAACTTCGCTCGACGGTGGTAGCGAACCTGGCGCGCTTTCCACGCATCGGCCGACGCTATATCGACAACGCCCCCCGGTCTGCGGAAGCCCTGGCCTTGCTCGCCTCGTTGCCGGCAAACAGTGCGGATACCCTCCGCGAATACCTGCACGCGGACTACCTGCTGCTCTACACGATCTCCGATGCCGACGCCGTTGTTCAGCTCCTGTCGATTCGGCACCACCGCGAGCTTTCGTTTGACTTGGCTCGGCTGTGGCCAAATAGCGGCGCATAAGAGGATGACCGGCTTTGACAAGGGAGAACGCAAATAACAATGCAATGACGGATGCGGACATCTGTCGATAATTGTGCCGCCAAGTCTGTGATTCACACCGTGTCTGTGGGCATGGCATCGGGAGGTGCCGGACCCCCGCGCGTGCGCTCGTCAGAATAGTGGTCGCCCCCATAGATCCACAACCCCGGGGCGGCAATGATGCACGGACTTGGCTTGATACCGACAGGCGTTCAAGAAAGTGCTGGCGGCGTTCCGCACTCACCTGCCGGCGGGCTGATCGGTCCGCCACCGGCAGCCTGCATTCAGCCGCCTTTCAATACCTCGTAGGCCGCGTCCACGCCCGCACCGCGGCTGAAGCGGTGGCCCTCGGCGGCCAGCACCACCTCCAGCGCCGCCAGGGTGCCCAAGACACAGTCGGAGCGGGCGTTGTAGCCCATCGCTCCGATCCGCCAGACCTTGCCGTGCAGCGGGCCGAAGCTGGTGCCGATCTCGATCCTGAAATCCTTCAGCAGGGCCAGCCGGACCCGGTCGGCGGCGATGCCCGCAGGCACGACCACGCCGGTGACGTTGGGCATCTTGTGGGCCAGGTCGCCATAGACCTGCAGGCCCATGCGCTGGACCCCGGCGACCACCGCCTGCGAGGCCAGCGCATGGCGGGCGAACATCGACACTAAGCCTTCCTGCACGGCGATCCGCGCACACTCACGCGAGGCGTAGAGCATGGTCGTGGCCTCGGTGTGGTGGTTCAGGCCGGCATCGCTCCAGTAGTCCATGACCATCGCCAGGTCCATGTAGTTCGAGCCTATGCGGGTGCCGGCGCCGGGCTGGTAGTCGGCCAGGCGCAGGCCGCTCTCGATGTGGCGGCGGCGGTAGATGCGCCGGGCAATCGCATCCGACAGCGTGATCGGCGCCGCCCCCGAAGGCCCGCCCAGGCATTTCTGCAGGCCGGTGGTGACCGCGTCGATCTGCCAGTCATCGGCCGGCAGCGCCGCGCCGCCAAGGCTGGCGGTGGCGTCGACCTGCAGCAAGGCGCCGTAGCGGTGGCAGAGCTCGCCCAGCCCGGCCAGCGGCTGCAGCATCGTGGTCGAGGTGTCGCCCTGGCACGTCGCCACGACCTTCGGGCGGTGCTGCTTAATCGCGGCTTCGACCTGCGCCGGATCGAACACCGTGCCCCAGTCCGCGTCGATGCTGACCACGTCCGCGCCGATGCGCTGGCCGATCTCGACCAGCAGGTGCCCGAAGCGGCCGAACACCGGCACCAGCATCCGGTCGCCCGGCTCCAGCAGCGACACGAGGCAGGCCTCGATGCCGGCGCGCGCCGAGCCGTCGATCACGAACGTCCACTCGTTGGCGGTGCGGAAGACATGGCGGTAGAGCGCCATCGTCTGGTTCATGTAGCCCGTGAACTGCGGATCGAACTGGCCCTGCAAAGGCACCGACATGGCGCGCAGCACGCGCGGATAGACGTCGACCGGCCCCGGCCCCATCAGCAGCCGCGGCTCGGGGTCGAGCTCGGCATACGTTTCGATCGGCGGGCGTTTGCCAGGAGACCGGGACTTGTTGTCGTTGGCAGGCACGGCGCTCTCCTTGTCGGGGCCGAACTGTCGGGTCGGGCAGGCAGGGTGTTTTGCAACAGGCGCCTTGTCTACGACCGGATGGCGGGGGCGGACTAGAACCCCATTGCCGCACCGTCGCTGCGCGGATCGCTGGCGCCTTCCAGCACGCCGTCCGGATGCCGCACGACGG
>JANXYH010000173.1 GCA_025350145.1 Burkholderiales bacterium
TATCCTCGACCGACCACCACTGCCGACACCCGATCCCGTGTCTGAACCGCCTCCAGGACGCCCGCCGCGGCAAGGCGCAGGCCTTGCCGCCGACAAGCGCAGTTTGCTCGATCGGTTGATCGATTTCATCGCCCCAGGACCGGACACCCGCGCCGAATTGATCAGCGTGCTGGCCGGGGCCGAGCAGCGCGCCCTGATCGCGCCGGAGTCGCGGGTGATGCTCGAAGGCGTGCTGCGCATGGCCGACCTCACCGCCGGCGACGTCATGGTCGCTGCGCCGCGGATGGACCTGCTGGACATCGCCGCCCCCTATGACGAGCTGCTGGCCACGGTGATCGGCACGGCGCACTCGCGATTTCCGGTGTTCGAGGGCAGGCGCGACAACCTCATCGGCACGCTCATGGCCAAGGACCTGCTCAAGTTGCAGCGCGCGCCCGAGCTGAACCTGCGCACCCTGCTGCGCCCGGCGGTGTTCGTGCCCGAGAGCAAGAGCCTGAACGACCTGCTGCGCGACTTTCGCGCCGACCGCAACCACCTGGCCTTGGTGATCGACGAATTCGGCAACACCGCCGGCCTGGTCACGATCGAGGACGTGCTGGAAGAAATCGTCGGTGAGATCGAGGATGAGTTCGACGACCACGGCCAGCCCGACAGCGGCATTTACACCCTCGCCGACGGCGCCCAGCGGGTGGCCGGCCATACCGCCATCGCGGCCGTCAACGCGGCCTTTGCACTGCGCCTGCCCGAGCACAGCTTCGACACCATCGGCGGCCTGATCGCCCACGAACTGGGCCAGGTGCCGCGGCGCGGCCAGACCGTGACGCTGGGCGCGCTCGACTGGACGGTGATGCTGACGCGCGGCGGTGCGGTGCGCTGGTTCAGGGTCACGCGCCGGCCGGTCGGCGAGCCGAATTGAGCCGCCGGCCCGGCCGCACCGGGGGGTTGGCCGCCGCCTTTGCCGGCCTGGGCGCGTTGCAGACGCTGGCCTTTGTTCACAGCGCGGTGGCCTGGTGGCTGCCGCTGCTGTGCACCGGCCTGCTGGCCAGGGCGGTGCTGGACAGCCCGCCGGCCCGCGCCGCCTGGCTGGGTGGCGCCTACGCCGGCGGCTGGATCACCGCCGGCACCTGGTGGCTCTACATCAGCATGCACCGCTACGGCGGCCTGGTCGCGCCGCTGGCGGCGCTGGCGGTGCTGGCGCTGGCGCTGGCGCTGGCGCTGTACACGGCGCTGGCGATGGCGGCGGTGGCGCGCTGGCGCTGCGGCCGGACACTGCCCGACGCGGCCCTGTTCGCCTGCGCCTGGCTGCTGGCCGAATTGGCCCGTGGCCTGCTCTTTACCGGCTTTCCCTGGGTCGCCAGCGGCTATGCCCAGGTGGACGGGCCGCTGGCCTGGCTGGCGCCCTGGGTCGGCGTCTACGGCATCGGTGCGGTCGCTGCCGGCCTGGCGGCAGGCCTGGCAACCGCCAGGCGCGGTCAGCGCTTGTGGCCTGCCCTGCTGGCGGCGGCGCTGGCCGTGCCGGGGCTGTTCGGGCCGCTGGAGTTCAGCCAGGCCGGCGGCGAACTGCGGGTGGCCTTGCTGCAGACCAATATCGCCCAGGACGAGAAGTTTTCGCTCGAACGCCTGCCTGCGGCGATGGCCTGGGCAGCACAGGCGATGACCGATGCCCGGGCCGAGCTGGTGGTCGCGCCCGAGACCGCCCTGCCGGTGCTGCCGGACCAGCTCGACACGCTCATGCCGGGGCTGTGGCCGGGATTGGTCGCCCACTTCAGCCGCCCCGACGGCGGCGCGGCGCTGTTCGGCATGCCACTGGGCGACGCGCTGCAGGGCTACAGCAATGCCGTGGTCGGGTTGGCGCCGGTGCCGATGCCGGTGCCAACAGCGGCCACCGCCAATCTGCCGGCCGGCGCCGTCTACCGCTACGACAAGTCGCACCTGGTGCCGTTTGGCGAGTTCATCCCGACCGGCTTTGGCTGGTTCACCCGGCTGATGAACATCCCGCTGGGCGACTTCAACCGTGGCCACCTGGTCCAGCCCTCGCTGCCCTGGCGGGGCCAGCGCATTGCCCCCAACATCTGCTACGAAGACCTGTTCGGCGAGGAGTTGGCACAGCGCTTTGGTGACGACGCCAGCGCCCCGACCCTGCTCGTCAACCTGAGCAACATCGGCTGGTTCGGCGACAGCGCGGCCATCCCCCAGCACCTGGCCATCTCGCGCATGCGCAGCCTGGAGCTGCAGCGGCCGATGCTGCGCGCCACCAACACCGGCGCCACCGCCGTGGTCGACCACCGCGGCCGGGTCCAGGCCGAGTTGCCGCCGCTGACCCGTGGCGTGCTGCTGGCGCAGGTCCAGGGCCGCAGCGGGCGGACGCCGTTTGCCCGCTGGGCGGCGGCGTTTGGGCTGTGGCCGCTGATCGCGTTGGGCGGCGCCGGGCTGGCCTGGGCGGCCGGCTGCAGCCGCCGCCGCCACCGCCGTCACCACATCCCGGCCCGCTAAAATCGACGGTTTGGCTGCTGCCCAGCCCAGGTTCGACGTCCCGGCCCATGCTCAATTTCCAACAACTGATCCTCAGGCTGCAAGACTACTGGGACGCCCAGGGCTGCGCGCTGCTGCAACCCTACGACATGGAGGTCGGCGCAGGCACCAGCCATACCGCGACCTTTCTGCGCGCGCTCGGCCCCGAACCCTGGCGCGCGGCCTATGTCCAGCCCAGCCGCCGGCCCAAGGACGGGCGCTACGGCCAAAACCCGAACCGGCTCCAGCACTATTACCAGTACCAGGTCGTCCTGAAACCCGCCCCGGCCAATATTTTGGATTTGTACCTGGGCTCGCTCAAGGCGGTCGGCTTTGACCTCACGGAAAACGACATCCGGTTTGTCGAGGACGATTGGGAAAATCCCACCCTGGGCTGCTGGGGGTTGGGCTGGGAGGTCTGGCTGAACGGCATGGAGGTGACCCAGTTCACCTATTTCCAGCAAGTCGGCGGGATTGATTGCAAGCCCATCACCGGCGAGATCACCTACGGCCTGGAGCGGCTGGCGATGTACATCCAGGGCAAGGACAGCATTTTCGACCTGGTCTGGGCGCCGGGCATCAGCTATGGCGACGTCTACCACCAGAACGAGGTCGAGCAAAGCACCTACAACTTTGAGCACAGCGATGTCGAGTTTCTCTTGACGGCGTTTGCTGGGCATGAAAAACAATCCAAGCAATTGATCACCGCGCAACTCGCCCTGCCGGCCTATGAGCAATTGCTCAAGGCCGGCCACAGTTTCAATTTGCTGGATGCCCGCGGGGCGATCAGCGTGACCGAACGCGCGGCCTATATCGGGCGGATCCGCAACCTGGCACGGGCGGTCGCCCAGAGCTACCTCGACAGCCGCGCCCGGCTGGGCTTCCCGATGGCGCCCCAGGCCTGGTCCGAAGAGGTGCTGGCGCAGCGTGCGCTGGCCCAGAAGAAGGCGGCCTGAGATGAGCGCCGCCGAGAACCTGCTGGTCGAGTTGCTGGTCGAGGAGCTGCCGCCCAAGGCCTTGCGCGCCCTGGGCCAGGCCTTTGCCAGCCGCCTGGCCGCCGCGCTCGTCGCCCAGGGCCTGGCCCCGGCCGACGCGACGGTGACGCCCTTTGCCTCGCCGCGCCGCCTGGCGGTGCACCTCAGCGGCGTGGCGCCACAGGGCGCTGCCAGATCGATCCAGCAAAAGCTGATGCCGGTGGCGGTGGGCCTGGACAGTGCCGGCCAGGCGACGCCGGCCCTGCTCAAAAAGCTCGCCAGCCTGGGCCTGGACGGCAGCGCCGTGGCGCAGCTTCGCCGCAGCGTCGACGGCAAGGCCGAGGTGCTTTTCCTCGACCGCAGCCAGAGCGGCGCCAGCCTGCGCGATGGTCTGCAACAGGCGCTGGACGAGGCCTTGGCCAGCCTGCCCATCCCCAAGCTGATGAGTTACCAACTCTTCGGGCCGGCCAGCGCCAGCCTGCAGCCCGGCTGGACCACGGTGCAGTTCGTGCGTCCGGCCCATGGCCTGGTGGCGCTGCATGGCACGGCCGTGGTGCCGGTGTCGGCACTGGGCCTGAGCGCCGGCCGCAGCACCCAGGGCCACCGCTTTGAGGCCGCCGCCGCGCAGCTCAGTCTTCGTCATGCCGACGACTACGCCACGCAGTTGGCCGAAGCCGGGGCAGTGATCGCCAGCTTCGACGCGCGGCGGGCCGAGATCGCCAGGCAGATCGAGGTGCTGGCCAAGGCGCAGGGCCTGAGCGCGATTGAGGACGAAGCGCTGCTCGACGAAGTCACGGCCCTGGTCGAGAGGCCGAACGTGCTGCTCTGCCGCTTCGAGCCCGAGTTTCTGGCGGTGCCGCAGGAATGTCTGATCCTGACGATGAAGGCCAACCAGAAGTACTTTCCGCTGCTCGACGCGCAGGGCCGCTTGAGCCACCAGTTCCTGGTCGTCAGCAACATCCGCCCGGCCGATCCGGCGCGGGTGGTCGCCGGCAACGAGAGGGTGGTGCGGCCGCGGCTGGCCGACGCCAAGTTCTTCTTCGACCAGGACCGCAAGAAGCCGCTGGCCGAGCGCGTCGCCGGGCTGGACCGGGTGGTCTACCACCACCGGCTGGGCAGCCAAGGCCAGCGCAGCCTGCGGGTGCGCCAGATCGCCCGCGAGATCGGCCAGGCGCTGGGTGGCCCGGTGCTGGCGGCGGCGGCCGACACCGCTGCCCACCTGGCCAAGGCCGATCTGCTGACCGACATGGTCGGCGAGTTCCCGGAACTGCAGGGCGTGATGGGCGGCTACTACGCCCGCCATGACGGCCTGACCGAGGAGATCGCCAACGCCATCGAGGACCATTACCGGCCGCGCTTTGCCGGCGACACCCTGCCGCGCCAGGCCGCAGGCATGGCGGTGGCCCTGGCCGACAAGCTGGAGACGCTGGCCGGGCTGTTCGGCATCGGCGCGCTGCCCAGCGGCGACAAGGATCCGTTCGCGCTGCGCCGCCATGCGCTGGGCGTGATCCGGATGCTGATCGAGGGCCGGTTGCCGCTGGCCCTGGCCAGCCTGATCGAGACCGCCTTCGCCGCTTTCCCGGCGGGCCATGGCCAGGCCCAGGCGACGCTGCTGACGTTCATGCGCGAGCGCCTGACAGGCTACCTGCGCGAGCATGGCTACAGCGCCCATGAGATCGACGCGGTCGACGCCGCCCAGCCCCCGCGCTGGGCCGACATCCCCGCCCGGCTGGCGGCGGTGCGCGCCTTTGCCGCGCTGCCCGAGGCGGCGGCACTGGCTGCGGCCAACAAGCGGGTCGGCAACATCCTCAAAAAGAGCGATGCCGGCGCGGCGCCAGGCGCAGTCCAGGCGGCCCTGCTGGTCGAGCCGGCCGAGCAGGCGCTGAGCCAGTCCCTGGCCCAGGTCGACGCCGCCGCCAGGCCGGCCTTCGAGGCGGGCGACTACAGCGGCTCGCTCAAGGCGCTGGCGGCGCTGCGCGCACCGGTCGATGCTTTCTTCGACGCTGTCATGGTCAACGTCGACGACCCGGCCCTGCGCCGCAACCGGTTGGCGCTGCTGGGCGCATTGCACAGCGCGATGAACCGCGTCGCTGACCTTTCAAAGCTGGCCGCATGAACCCGTCTGGCCACCTCTTGCGCGCGCCCTGGGCCGCAGAATCGGCACACCATGCTGCACCTTGAGAAGCTCGTCATCCTCGGCCGCGACGGCATCCTCAATGTCTTCCGCGAGGACCATGTCAAGTCGCCCGAGGAGTGGCAATCCATCCCCGGCGCGCTGGAGGCGGTGGCGCGGCTGAACCAAGCCGGCTGGCGCACCGTGCTGGCGACCAACCAGTCGGGCATAGGCCGGGGCATGATCGACATGGCCAGCGTCAATGCCGTGCATGCCCACCTGCTCAAGCGGCTGATGGCCGTTGGCGGCCGGCTCGACGCGGTGTTCTTCTGCCCGCACACGCCGGACGACAACTGCGATTGCCGCAAGCCCTTGCCCGGGCTGATGCGCCAGATCGGCGAACGCTTTGGCGTCGACCTGGCGCAGGTGCCGATGGTGGCCGACACCGTGCGCGACCTCGAGGCCGCCCATGCCGCAGGCTGCCAGCCGCACCTGGTGTGCAGTGGCCGGGCGGCGTCGCTGGACGCGGCGCAGATGCAGTTGATCCGCGAGCAGGTGCCGGGGGTGGTCCTGCATGCCGATCTGCCGGCCTTTGCCGAGTACCTGATCTTGCGCAGTCCTACGCCGCAGTCGGCCGTGGTGGAGAGCCGTTGATGCGCCTTGTCTGGATGCTGCGCTCAGCGCTGTTCATCGCCTTTTTGCTCATCACGCTGATGCCCTGGGCGATCGTGGCGGTGGTGTTTTCGATCTTTCAGCGCGGCGCGCCGATGTACTGGCTGTGCGCCGGCTGGCTGAAGACGGCGATCTGGGGCGCCAAGGCCATCTGCGGCGTGCGCTACCGAGTCCAGGGCATGGAGCGCCTGCCCAGCGCCGCCGACGCCAACGCCGCCGTGCTGCTCGCGCCCAAGCACCAGAGCACCTGGGAGACTTTCGCCTTTCCGGCGCTGATGCCGCACCCGCTGGCTTATGTCTTCAAGCGCGAGCTGCTGTGGATTCCGTTCTTCGGCTGGGCGATAGGCCGCATGGACATGATCCACATCGACCGCAGCCGGCGTGCCGAGGCCTGGTCCAAGGTGTTGAGCCAGGGCAAATCACTGATGTCGCGCGGCAACTGGGTCATCATGTTCCCCGAAGGCACGCGCATCCCGCGCGGCAAGCAGGGCGACTACAAGACCGGCGCGGCCCGCCTGGCGATCGCCGCCGGCGTGCCGATCGCGCCGATTGCCGTGACCTCGGCGCGTTGCTGGCCGCGCAAGAGCTGGCTGCTGCGCCCGGGCTTGATCGAGCTCTCGATTGGCCCGCCGATTGCCTCCGTTGGGCGGCGCCCGGATGATCTGATGGCCGAGGTGCAGGCCTGGATCGAGGCCGAGATGCGCCGCCTCGATCCCGAGGCCTACCCGCCCCAGCCCGGCGCCTGACCGCTCAGCCGGCCCGGCCCAGGCCCGCCGCCCAGCCCGACCACGGCTTGGCCAGGGGCGCGGCGTAGTCGCCGGTCTTGGCGGTGCGCAGGCCCAGCGCGGCCAGCGCCTCGGCGAACTTGACGGCCACCGCCACGCCGTCGATCACCGGCACGCCGAGTCGGCGCTGCAACTCCGCCGTCAACGCCGCCATGCCGGCGCAGCCGAGCACGATTGCCCCGCTGCGGTCGCTGGCCAGGGCCTGCCGGGCGGCGGCCTCGATCTGGTCCAGCCTGGCCGGGTCCAGCGCCTGCAGCGCCAGCACCGGGATGTCGGTGCCGTGGATGCCGCGGCAACTGCGCTCGAAGCCGTAGCGCTGCACCAGGCGCTCGGCGATCACGCAGGTACGGGTCAGGGTGGTGACGACCGAGAAGCCGGTGGCGAGCATGCTGGCGGCATGGAAGGCGGCCTCGGCGATGCCCAGCACCGGCGCAGAAATCGCCTCGCGCGCGGCGTCCAGCCCCGGGTCGCCGAAGCAGGCGATCACCACCGCGTCAATCGCCAGGCTGGGCTCGGCGGCCGCCAGCCGAACCTGCTCGGCGACCCCGGCGGCGCCGAAAGCGTCGTCGAAGTGGCCTTCGATCGAGGCCGGGCCGAAGCTCGGCTGGCGCGCCAGGATCTGCGTCCCCGGCGCGGCCACGGCTCGGGCGGCGGCGGCGATTTCGGCGGTCATCGCGGCCGAGGTATTCGGGTTGACGAGGAGCAAGTTCACGGTGCGTGGCTGTTAGGGTGCGGTGCGCCAAATTGGTGCGCGGCGCGGGCTGAGGTGCATGCGCTGAAGTGCCGCCGCGCCGCGTCCGCCAGTGTCGCGCCTGGCGCCTGCCCTGGCACAGCGATTGCAAACGTCACCTTCCGATGCCCGAACCCTCACAGCTTGAGCTGGTGGCCCTGGCCAAGCACTACGGCCAGGCCGTGGCCGTGGCCGGGATCGACCTGAGGGTCGAGGCCGGGCGTTACTGCTGCCTGCTCGGGCCGTCCGGCTGCGGCAAGACCACGACCCTGCGCATGATCGCCGGCCACGAGCAGCCCAGCGCCGGCCGGGTGCTGCTGGGCGGGCGCGACATCACCGCCCTGTCGCCGGCTGATCGCGGCACGGCGATGATGTTCCAGAGCTATGCCCTGTTCCCGCACCTGTCGGTGCTGGACAACGTCGCCTTCTCGGCGCGGATGCAGGGCAAGCCCCGGGCCGAGCGCCATGCGCTGGCCGCCGAGCTCCTGGCGCTGGTGCACATGACGGCGCTGTCGGCGCGGCTGCCCTCGGAGTTGTCCGGCGGCCAGCAGCAGCGCGTGGCGCTGGCCCGGGCGCTGATGCTGCGGCCGCAGGTGCTGCTGCTGGACGAGCCGCTGTCGGCGCTGGACCCGTTCCTGCGCATCAAGATGCGGGCCGAGCTCAAACGCTGGCACCGTGAGTTGGGGATGGGCTTCGTCCACGTCACCCACTCGCAGGAAGAGGCGATGGCGCTGGCCGACCTGGTGGTGGTGATGAACCAGGGCCGGATCGAGCAGTCCGGCAGCGCCCGCGAGGTGTTCGAGCGCCCGCGCACCGAGTTCGTCGCCCGTTTCATCGGTGCCCACAACATCTTCGACACGCCCGCAGGCAAGGTCGCCGTGCGCAGCGACCGCCTGGTGCTGGGCGCGCCCAGCGCTGCCAGCATGACGGTGACGGTCGCGGCGATCGAGTACCAGGGCAGCCAGGTGCAGGTCCACCTGGTGGCCGAAGGCCAGCGCCAGATTGACGCGACCCAGGCCGCCGACGACGACAGCGCCGACCGCGGCGCCTGGATCGCGGTGCAGCCCGATGACCAGTTCCATGCCCAGCCCTTGACGCCCGGCCAGCGCATCGGCCTGAGTTGGCCCGCCGCGCAAGCCCATGCGCTGGCGGCGTGAGCGTTTGGCCAGATCCCTTCCCCCAACCCCAACCGCAGGAGTCAGCACCATGACCGCAGACAACCCCAGCCTCCCCAGCCCGGCCCGCCGGCAAGTTTTGAAGACCGTCGGCGCCGCCGCCGCGATCACCGGCTTTCCCTACGTCCATGCCCAGGAAAAGATCACCCTGCGCTACCTCGGCACGGCGGTCAACCAGGACAAAAAGATCGCCGAGAAGTTCGAGGCCGACACCGGCATCAAGATCCAGTACATCGCCGTCACCACCGACGACGTGACCAAGCGCGCGGTCACAGCGCCCAATTCCTTCGATCTGATCGACACCGAGTACTTCTCGCTCAAAAAGATCATCCCGACCGGCAACCTGCTGGGCATAGACACCAAGCGGATCAAGAACGCCGACAAGATCACCTCGCTGTTCACCAAGGGCGAGGTCGCGGGCAAGAAGGTCGGCGACCAGGGCACCGCGCCGAAGAAGGTGATGTACCTGGCCAAGCCCGACGCCAAGACCTTCACCGCCGAGCCGACCCAGTTCATGACGCTGATCCCGACGGTCTACAACGCCGACACCCTGGGCATCCGGCCGGACCTGATCAAGCGCCCGATCGAGAGCTGGAAGGAGTTGCTCAACCCCGAGTTCAAGGGCAAGGCGGCGATCCTCAACATCCCCTCGATCGGCATCATGGACGCGGCGATGGTGGTCGAGGCGATGGGTCTCTACAAGTACCCGGACAAGGGCAACATGACCAAGAAGGAGATCGACCTGACGATCAAGACCTTGATCGAGGCCAAGAAGGCCGGCCAGTTCCGCAGCCTGTGGAAGGACTTCAACGAGAGCGTCAACCTGATGGCCAGCGGCGAGGTGGTGATCCAGTCGATGTGGTCGCCGGCCGTCACGGCGGTGCGCACCAAGGGCATCGCCTGCACCTTCCAGCCGCTCAAGGAGGGCTACCGCGCCTGGGCGGCGGGTTTTGGCGTGCCCAAGACCGTGACCGGCAAAAAGGCCGACGCGGTCTACGAGTTCATCAACTGGTTCCTCGACGGCTGGGCCGGCGCCTACCTCAACCGCCAGGGCTACTACAGCGCCGTGCTCGACACCGCCAAGGCCAAGATGGAGGCCTATGAATGGGCCTACTGGATGGAGGGCAAGCCCGCCGCCCAGGACATCAAGGCCCCGGGCGGCGAGTTGCTGGCCAAGGCCGGCACCACCCGCGACGGCGGCAGCTACGAGCAGCGCATGGGCGGCATCGCCTGCTGGAACGCGATCATGGACGAGAACGCCTACATGATCCAGAAGTGGAACGAGTTCGTCGCCGCATGAGCCTGCGCGCCGCCGGCCGCAGTGCGCCTCATCGGGGCGGGGGCGGCCGCTGATGGCCTCGCGTTCCGCCCTGGCCTGGCTGCAGGCCGGGCCCCTGGCGGCGGTGTTCGTGGTCTTTTTCCTGGTTCCGCTGGGGCTGATCGTGGCGGTCAGCTTCTGGACCGCGACCGACTATGAACTGATCCCGGCGTTTTCCGGCCAGGCCTACCTGGATGTGTTCCAGGGTTGCGGCTTTGGTGGCGAGATGTGCGTCACCTTCAAGACCTACCTGTCGACGCTGAAGTTCGGCCTGCTGACCTGGGGCGTGACCGGCCTGATCGGCTTCACTGTGGCCTATTTCCTGGCCTTCCATGTGCGCGACAACAGCACCCAGACGATCCTGTTCATCGTCTGCACCGTGCCGTTCTGGACCAGCAACGTGATCCGCATGGTCTCGTGGATCCCGCTGCTCGGGCGCAACGGCCTGGTCAACGACGCCTTGCTCGGGCTGGGCCTGGTCACGCAGCCGCAGGAGTGGCTGCTGTTCTCGGAGTTTTCGGTGGTGCTGGCCTTTGTCCACCTGTACACGATGTTCATGATCGTGCCGATCTTCAACAGCATGATGCGGATCGACCGGGCCCTGCTCGAGGCCGCCCGCGACTGCGGCGCCAGTGCCTGGCAGACGGTCTGGCACGTGGTCGTGCCGCTGTCGCGCACCGGCATCATCATCGGCTCGATCTTCGTGCTGGCGCTGGTGATGGGCGACTTCGTCACCGTCGGCGTGATGGGCGGCCAGCAGATCGCCTCGGTCGGCAAGGTGATTCAGGTGCAGGCCAACTTTCTGCAGTTCCCCGCCGCCGCCGCCAACGCCGTGATCCTGCTGGCCACGGTGCTGCTGATGATCGCCGCGTTGATGCGCCTGGTCGACCTGCGCAAGGAGCTGTGATGCGCCATGGCCAGCGGCGGGGTGCGGGGTTCTGGGCCCTGGCCGGGTTCTTCGGTCTGTTCGTGCTGTTCCTCTACGGCCCGATGCTCGCAATCTTTGTGCTCAGCTTCCAGGGCCCGGAGGGCGGCCTGACCTTTCCGCTGCGCGGCGTCTCGCTGCACTGGTTTGCCAAGCTCTGGGAGGGCATAGGCGTGGTCGACATCGGTGCCGCCTTTCGCCGCTCGCTGGCGCTGGGGGCGGTGGTGATGCTGCTGACCGTGCTGCTGTCGCTGGGCGCGGGGCTGGCCTACCGCAAGCGCCTGCCCGGCGGCACGCCGCTGTTCTATGTCGTGGTCGCCAGCCTGATCATGCCGTCGATCATTGTCTCGCTGGGCATAGGCCTGATGTTCCGCCTGCTCGACACCGGCCTGAAGGCCTGGCTAGAGGCCAACGCGCCGGCCCTGGCCGAGGACTATGGCTCGGCGCTGGGCCTGTTCACCTCCGGTCTGGGGGCGCAACTGACCTGGACCCTGCCGTTTGGCCTGCTGATCATGTTCGCGGTCTTCAACCGCTTCAACCCGGCCTACGAGGAAGCCGCCCTGGACCTGGGCGCCACGCCCTGGCAGAGCCTGCGCCATGTGGTGCTGCCGCTGATCGGCCCCAGCCTGGTCGGCGTGGGCATGTTCGGCTTCACCTTGAGCTGGGACGAGATCGCGCGCTCGTCGCAGGCCATGGGCGATCTGAACACCCTGCCGCTGGAGCTGCAAGGCCTGACCACGACGGTCACCACCCCGGTGATCTACGCCCTGGGCACGGTCACCACCGTGGTCTCGTTTGCGGTGATGGGCCTGACCCTGCTGGTGGCCAGCCGCTGGCGGCGTTGACACCGGCGCGCGCGCAGGGTCCGGGCTTTTACAATTCGCCGATGCCCGCCGAGCCTGGGAACGACCCGCTGCAGTTGTCGCTGTTTGGCCAGGCCACGCCTGCCCCGCCAGCGGCTGGCGTCGTCGCCGCGACAACGCCGGCCCTGGCCGGCCCGGCCGCCCCAGACGTGCCGGTGGCGGCGGGCCTGCCGCACCTGCTCTGCCCTCCCCAGGCCCAGCGCGAACTGCTGCTGGACGGCCACCGCGTCGCCTATGCGTTGCGCCGGGCCAGGCGGCGCAGCATCGGCTTCATGGTGGGTGCGCAGGGCCTGAGCGTCAGCGCGCCGCGTTGGGTCAGCCTGGCCGAGATCGAGGCGGCGCTGCGCGAAAAATCTGGCTGGATCCTGCGCAAGCTGCAGGAACAGCGCGAGCGGGCCCAGCGCCTGGTGGCGGCCAAGGTCGATTGGCGCGATGGCAGCTCGATTCCCTTCCTCGGCGAGACCGTGATCCTGGTGCTGGACCCGCGCGCCACTGGCGCGGTGCTGCACAGCGCCGACGACACCTTGCCCGGCGTGCCGCGCCTGACCCTGCACCTGGGCCTGCCCCAGACCGCCCTGCCCGAGCAGATCCGCGACGCGGTGCAGAGCTGGTTGCAACGCCAGGCCAAGCGCATCTTCCAGGAGCGCTGTGCCCACTTCGCGGCGCGCCTGGGCGTGCGCCTGACGCGGCTGAGCCTGAGCTCGGCCGCCACCCGCTGGGGCAGCGCCAGCGCCGACGGCTCGGTCCGGCTGCACTGGCGGCTGGTGCACTTCGGCCTGCCGGTGATCGACTATGTCGTCACCCACGAACTCGCCCACCTGCGCGAGATGAACCACAGCAGCGCGTTCTGGGACGTGGTGCGCTCAGTCCTGCCCGACTACGAGCGCTCGCGCGGCGCGCTCAAGTCCGAGCAGTTGCCCAACTTTGACCGCTGACCACCATGAACCTGCCTGGCCTTGACTTTGACCTGGGGCAAGACATCGACGCCCTGCGCGATGCGGTGCGTGACTTTGCCCAGGCCGAGATCGCGCCGCAGGCCGCGCAGATCGATGCCAGCGACCAGTTCCCCATGGAGCTGTGGCCCAAGCTCGGCGCGCTCGGCGTGCTCGGCATCACCGTGCCCGAGGCCTACGGCGGCGCCGGCATGGGCTACCTGGCGCACATGGTGGCGATGGAGGAGATCAGCCGGGCCAGCGCCAGCGTCGGCCTGAGCTACGGCGCGCACAGCAACCTCTGCGTCAACCAGATCAAGCGCAACGGCAGCGACGCGCAACGCCTGAAGTACCTGCCCAAGCTGATCAGCGGCGAGCATGTCGGCGCGCTGGCGATGAGCGAGTCCGGCGCCGGCTCCGATGTCATCAGCATGAAGCTCAAGGCCGTGGACAAGGGCGGCTACTACTTGCTCAACGGCAGCAAGTTCTGGATCACCAATGGCCCCGATGCCGACACCCTGGTGGTCTACGCCAAGACCGAGCCCGAGCTGGGCGCCCGTGGCGTGACCGCCTTCCTGATCGAGAAGACCATGCCGGGCTTCTCGTGTGCGCAAAAGCTCAACAAGCTCGGCATGCGCGGCAGCCCCACCGGCGAGTTGGTGTTCCGCGATGTCGAGGTGCCCGCAGCCAATGTGCTGGGCGCGGTCGGCGGTGGCGCCAAGGTGCTGATGAGCGGGCTGGACTACGAGCGGGCGGTGCTGGCGGCCGGGCCGATTGGCATCATGCAGGCGGTGATGGACAACGTCGTGCCCTACAGCCACGACCGCAAGCAGTTCGGCCAGAGCATCGGCGAGTTCCAGTTGATCCAGGGCAAGCTGGCCGACATGTACACCGTGCTGCAGGCCGGCCGGGCGTTTTGCTACACCGTCGGCAAGAACCTCGACAAGCTCGGCAGCGCCCATGTCCGGCAGGTGCGCAAGGATTGCGCCAGCGTCATCCTGTGGTGCGCCGAGAAGGCCACCTGGATGGCCGGCGAGGGGGTGCAGATCTTCGGCGGCAACGGCTACATCAACGACTACCCGTTGGGCCGGCTGTGGCGCGACGCCAAGCTCTACGAGATCGGCGCCGGCACCTCCGAGATCCGCCGCATGCTGATCGGCCGCGAGCTGTTCGCCGAGACCCTGTAGGCGCCACGGCCTTTCACCTTGGCCGGCCACTGAACCCGCCCGACGCTGCGATGCCCATGTCGATCGACCTGCAAGAGCTGTTCAACAACAACCGCAATTGGGCGGCCAAGACCGAGGCGCGCGAGCCGGGTTTCTTCACCAAGCTGCTGGCCCAGCAGAGCCCGCAGTACCTGTGGATAGGCTGCGCCGACAGCCGGGTGCCGGCCAACGAACTGGTCGACCTGCTGCCGGGCGAGTTGTTCGTCCACCGCAACGTCGCCAACGTGCTGGTGCACAGCGACCTCAACGCGCTGTCGGTGATCCAGTACGCGGTCGATGCCTTGCAAGTCAAGCACATCATCGTTGTCGGCCACAGCAACTGCGGCGGGGTGCGCGCGGCACTGAACAATGAGCGCACCGGCTTGGTCGACAACTGGCTGCGCCATGTCCAGGATGTGCGCGACAGCCACCAGCACTTCCTGAGCGGCCTGGACGCCGGCCAGCAGGTCGACGCGCTGGTCGAGTTGAACGTGCTCGAGCAGGCCCGCAACGTCTGCCGCACCACCGTGGTCCGCGACGCCTGGAGCCGAGGCCAGAGCGTGGTGGTGCACGGCTGGGTCTACGGCCTGCACAACGGTTTGCTTGAGGATCTGAAGCTGACCGTGGCCTCGGCCGACGACCTGGCCCCGGCCTATGACAGCGCCTTGGCCAGCGTCATGCAGCGCTACCGCCAGCGGCCCGTCGTCGCGACTTGAACGCGCCCGAACTGCCCACCTTTGAGGAGAACCGCCGTGACCGATCCGATCGTCATCGTCTCTGCCGCCCGCACGCCGATTGGCGCCATGCTGGGTGATTTTTCGGCGCTGGCCGCCTGGGAGCTGGGCGCGGTGGCGATCGCGGCGGCGCTGCAGCGCAGCGGCATCGCCGCCGAACGCTTCGACGAGGTGCTGATGGGCAACTGCCTGATGGCCGGGCAGGGCCAGGCGCCCGCCCGCCAGGCGATGCGCCGCGCCGGCATGGCCGATTCGACCGGCGCGGTCACGCTGTCCAAGATGTGCGGCTCGGGCATGCGGGCAATGATGTTTGGCCACGACATGCTCGCCGCCGGCTCGGCCGAGGTGGTGCTGGCCGGTGGCATGGAGAGCATGACCAACGCGCCCCACCTGAGCCTGCTGCGCAAGGGGCTGCGCTATGGCGCGGCGCAGTTGCAGGACCACATGGCGGTCGATGGCCTGGAGGATGCCTACGAGCGCGGCAAGGCGATGGGCGTGTTCGCCGAATCCTGTGTCGACCGCTACGGCTTCAGCCGCCAGGCGCAGGACCAGTTCGCCATCAGCAGCACGCTGCGCAGCAAGGCGGCCAACGAAGACGGCAGCTTTGCCTGGGAGATCGCCCCGGTGAGCGTGCCGGGCAAGGCCGCCAAGGTGCTCATCAGCCGCGACGAGCAGCCGTTCAAGGCCAAGCTGGACAAGATCCCCGGCCTCAAGCCGGCCTTCAAGAAGGACGGCACGATCACCGCCGCCAACGCCAGCAGCATCTCCGACGGTGCCGCCGCATTGGTGCTGGTGCGCGAGTCGACGGCGCAGCGCCTGGGCGTGGCGCCGATTGCCCGGATCGTCGCCCACGCGGTCCATGCGCAGGCGCCGCAGGACTTTGCCACCGCGCCGGCCGGGGCCATCGCCCGGGCCTTGCACAAGGCCGGCTGGGACGCCAGCAGCGTCGATCTCTGGGAGGTCAACGAGGCGTTTGCGGCGGTGACGATGGCGGCGATGACCGAGTTCGCGCTGGCGCATGAGATCGTCAACATCCATGGCGGCGCCTGTGCCCTGGGCCACCCGATAGGCGCATCAGGGGCGCGCATCGTCGTCACCTTGCTCGGCGCGCTGAAGCGGCGCGGTGCCAAGCGCGGCCTGGCGGCGCTGTGCATAGGCGGCGGCGAGGCCACGGCGATGGCGGTGGAGATGTGCTGAGCGCGCTCGGTCTGGCCAGCGGCCATGACCTGGCGCTGTTCATGCTGGCGGTGCTGGTGCTCAATGCCACGCCCGGCGTCGACCTGCTGCTGACGCTCAGCCGCACCCTGCGCGGTGGCGTCGGCTCGGGCGTGGCGGCGGCGCTGGGCATCAATGCCGGCTGCATCGTCCACGCGCTGGCCGCTGCGCTCGGCCTGGCGGCGCTGCTGGCCGCCTGGCCGCCGGCCTTCATGGCGATCCAGTGGGCCGGCGCGGCCTACCTGCTGTGGCTGGGCGCGGGCCTGTGGCGGGAGGCCTGGCGGGGTTCGGCAAATGCCCGCGCCAGCGCTGACGGATCGGCGGCACTGCCGGCCTGGTCGGCCGACTTTCGGGCCGGCCTGCTGACCAACCTGCTCAACCCTAAGGTGGCCTTGTTCTTCGTCGCCTTCTTTCCGCAGTTCATCGCCCCGCAGGCGGCGCACCAGGTGCAGGCGATGCTGGCCCTGGGTGCGCTGTTCGTCGTCCAGAGCACGCTGTTCCTGCTGGCGGTGGTGGCGGTGGTGGCGGTGGTGGCGCTGCGCGCCAGTTCGCTGGCCGGTTCGCCGCGCTGCGCGCGCTGGGCCAAGGCCATCGGCGGGGCGCTGTTTCTCGGCCTGGCGCTGCGCCTGGCCGCAGCCCGGCCGCTGGCGGCTTGAGCATGGCCGGCGCCCCGGCAGCAGCGCCATCGGCCTGGCGCAACCCCGGCTGCCGCGCCCATTTCGCCACCTACTTGCTGGCGATGATGGCCGACAACATCGAGCACGTCATCAGCTACTGGGTGGCGTTCCAGAAGTTCAACTCGCCGGCCCTGGGCGGCTTTGCGGTGGTCTCGCACTGGCTGCCGTTCCTGTTGTTCTCGGTCGCTGCGGGCGGCCTGGCAGAGCGCTTTGACCCGCGCCGGCTGATCCAGCTCGGCATGCTGCTGTTCATGGCGGTGTCGATCGCCTGGGGCCTGCTGTTCTGGACCGACAGCTTGCAGCTCTGGCAGGCGATGGTGCTGCTGGTGCTGCATGGCCTGGCGGGGGTGTTGTGGCAAACCTCCAGCCAGTTGCTGCTGCATGACATCGCCCGCCCGGGCGAGTTGCCCGGCGCGATCCGGCTCAACGCCATCGCCCGCAACCTGGGCTTCCTGGCCGGGCCGGCGCTGGGCGCCGGCTTGATGCTTTGGCTGGGGCCAACGGCGGGCATCCTGGCCAATGCCCTGTTGTACGCGCCCTTGCTGTGGTGGCTTTGGCGGGCGCCCTATGGCCCGCGCATGGCGGGCCGCAGCGTGGCGCCGCCCCGGCCTATCCGTGGCCTGGCCGACATCGTCCAGACCGGCCGCGAGGTTGCCGCCAACCCCTTGATCCTGCCGATGGTGTTGCTGGCTGGGGCGGTCTCGTTCCTGGTCGGCAACAGCTACCACGCGCAGATGCCGGGTTACGCCCAGGATCTGGGCCATGGCCATGCCGACCTGACCTACAGCGCACTGCTCGCCGCCGACGCCGTCGGTGCCCTGCTGGCCGGCTTGCTGCTTGGGCGCATCACCCTGTTTGCCCCCGCGCCACGGACCGCGCTGGCGCTGGCCGCCGCCTGGGCCCTGGTGCTGGCGGCCTTTGCCTTGAACACCGGCTACATCGGCGCGCTGCTGCTGCTGTTCTGCGCCGGTTTTTTGGAGCTGTCGTTCGGCACCATGGCGCAGACCCTGGTGCAGCTCAACGCCCCGGCGGCCAGCCGTGGCCGCGTGATCGGCCTGTTCAACATGGCGGCGCTGGGCCTGCGCAGCTTCAGTGGCATCACCGTCGGCGTGGCCGGCAGCGTCCTCGGCATCCACCTGTCGCTGGGCCTGTCGGCCGGGCTGGTGGTGCTGGTCTGCGCGCTGCTGTGGCTCCGCCTGGGGGTGAGCCCACCCATCCCACCCATCCCACCCAAGGCGAGCTGAACATGCTGCTGAACCCCGACCAACGCGCCGTGCAGGACGCCGTGCGCAGCTATGTCCAAGCCGAAATCGCGCCCCATGCGGCGCAATGGGATCGCGACAAGCACTTTCCGCGCGACCAACTGCGCGGCCTGGCAGGGCTGGGCTGCTTCGGCGTGGCGGTGCCGGTAGAGCAGGGCGGCGCCGGGCTGGACTACCTCAACCTGGCCTTGATCGTCGAAGAGATCGCGGCTGGCGACGGTGCCACCAGCACCATCGTCAGCGTCAACAACTGCCCCGATTGCTCGATCCTGATGGCCTACGCCAACCCCGAGCAGCAGGACCGGTTCCTGCGGCCGCTGGCCAGCGGCCAGATGCTCGGCGCCTTCTGCCTGACCGAGCCACATGTCGGCTCGCAGGCCGACGGCCTGCGCACCCTGGCCAGCCGCGACGGCGACAACTATGTGCTCAACGGCGTCAAGCAGTTCGTCACCAGTGGCCAGAACGCCGACCTGGCGATCGTCATGGCGGTCACGGACAAAGCAGCCGGCAAGCGCGGCATCAGCGCCTTCGTGGTGCCCACGGTGACACCGGGCTACAGCGTCACCAGGCTGGAGGACAAGATGGGCCAGCGCGCCAGCGACACCGCGCAGATCCAGTTCGACAACTGCCGCATCCCGCTGGCCAACCGCCTGGGCGACGAGGGCCAGGGGCTGAAGATCGCGCTGTCGGGCCTGGAGGGCGGGCGCATCGGCATCGCCAGCCAGTGCGTAGGCATGGCCCGCGCCGCGTTCGAGGCGGCGCTGGCCTACAGCCGCGAGCGCAGTGCCTTTGGCACGGCCATCTTCAACCACCAGGCGGTGCAGTTCAAGCTGGCCGAGATGGCGACCCAGATCGAGGCGGCGCGGCAACTGATCTGGCATGCCGCATGCCTCAAGGACGCCGGCCTGCCGTGCCTGAAGGAGGCGGCGATGGCCAAGCTCAACGCCAGCGAGATGGCCGAGCGGGTCTGCTCGGCGGCGATCCAGGTCTTCGGCGGCTACGGCTACGTCAACGACTTCCCGGTCGAGCGCATCTACCGCGACGTGCGGGTCTGCCAGATCTACGAGGGCACGTCCGAGGTGCAGAAGATGCTGATCGCGCGGGCGCTGGGCTGAATGCCCGGGCAGCGCTCAGGCCACGTCGGCGTGCGGCGGCGCGCGCAGGCCGGTCACCAGCGGGTCAACCCCGAGGTCGGCCTCGACTCGGTTGCGGCCCATCGCCTTGGCCTGGTACAGCGCTCGATCGGCACGCGCCACCAGCGACTGCGCGTCGCGGTCGCCTTGCCGCGCCTGGGCGATGCCGATGCTGATGGTGGCGCCGTTGCCGTGGCCGGTGTTCGGGGCGGGTGCGCTGGCCACCACCTGCTGGCGCAGCCGCTCTGCCAGGACGCGCGCCTG
>JANXYH010000176.1 GCA_025350145.1 Burkholderiales bacterium
CGGGCCGCTCCCAAGCGCGAATCCCGCAGCACGAAGTGCGGAGGGTGGTCAAGTGAGCGCGCCGGGCCGCTCCCAAGCGCGAATCCCGCAGCACGAAGTGCGGAGGGTAGCCTGATGAGCTCGGCCGCCGCCGTCGCGCGCGGGCCCACCGGACCGAGGCCGGGCAGGGCGGCTGCGGCCACGGTTGGCCGCTTCGTCCTGCGCCATGAGTTGGGCCGGGGCGCCCAGGCCACGGTCTGGTGCGCCTACGACGAGCGCCTGGACCGTGAGGTGGCGCTCAAGCTGCTGCGCGCCGATGCCGACACCCTCGCCGTCAGCCAGTGGCTGCACGAGGCCCGCGCCGTCAGCCGGCTCAGCCATCCCAACATCGTGCCGGTGTTCGAGGCCGACGCCAGCCAGGGTCAGTCCTACCTGGTGTTTGAACTGGTGCGCGGCCCGACGCTGGCTGAGCTGTGCCGCCAGCGCGGCGCCTTGCCCGCGCGCGAGGCCGCCGGCCTGGTGCTCGGTGTGCTGCAGGCGCTGGGCGCGGCGCACGCCCAGGGCATCGTCCACCGCGACCTCAAGCCCAGCAACATCCTGGTCGACAGTGCCGGCCGGCCGCGGGTGATGGACTTCGGCATCGCTGCCCGGGTGTCGGACAAGGGCGACGGCAGCATCGTCGGCACGCCCGGCTACATCTCGCCCGAGGCTGCCCGCGGCATGTCGCCGATGCCGCGCATGGATGTGTTCTCGGCCGGCGTGCTGCTGGCCGAATTGCTCAGCGGCGCCCGGCTGCTGCGCGAGACCGACCCGTACCGGGCGATCCAGCGGGTCCAGGACGAGGACCTGGTGCTGGCGCCGGCCACAGTCGTCGACGATGGCCTGCGCTCTATCGTCAACCGGGCGCTGGCCCGTGACCCGCTGCTGCGCTACCCCGACGCGGCAGAGTTCGCCACGGCGCTGTCGTCCTGGCTCCATCCCGAGGCCCGCGCCGACCCCGGCACCGCCGCCGTGCAGGCCAACGGCACGCTCGAATTCCTGCTGCGCAAGATGCGCCAGCGCAGTGACTTTCCGGCCCTGTCGGAGGCGGTGGTGCGGATCCAGCGCACGACCGCCTCCGACAGCCAGAGCCTGAACAGCCTGGCCGATGAAATCCTCAAGGACGTGGCGCTGACGCAGAAGCTGCTGCGGCTGGTCAACTCGGCCCACTACGCCACCCGTGGTGACAACGGCGAAGGCGTCAGCACCGTCTCGCGCGCGGTCGCTCTGGTCGGGTTCAGTGGCATCCGCGACCTGGCCTTGTCGCTGGTGCTGGTCGAGCACATGAAGGACAAAGGTCAGGTCGAGAACCTCAAACGCGAGTTCCTGCGTGCGCTGACAGCCGCCCACCTGGCCAGCGCGCTGGCCAGTCACGGCAGCGAGCACGAAGAGGCGTTTCTGGCCGGGATGTTCCACCGCCTCGGCCAGTTGCTGGCCAACTACTACTTTCCCGACGAGGCCCAGCAGGTGCGCGAGCGCCTGGCCGGCCAGGGCGGTGACAGCGACGCCCGAGCCGGCCGCGAGCAGGCTTTGGCCGAGGCTGAACTCGGCATCCGCTACGACGCGCTGGCGGTCGGTGTGGCGCGCAGTTGGGGCCTGCCGCAGAGCCTGCAGCATTGCATGACCGCCAGCACCGACGCGCCACCTGCGCGCGCCTTGGGGCCCGGCGCGGCACGGCTGCGCGGCCTGGCACTGGCCGCTGACGAACTCGCCAATGACCTGCTGGCCGACGACGCCGCCCTGCACTGGCCGGATCGGCTGAAACAACTGAGCCAGCGGCACGGCCGGGCACTCGGCCTGAAATTGGCCGATTTCCGGGACGCTGCCAGCGTGGCCGAACGGCACCTGGCCGAACTGGCGCAGACGCTGGGCCTGCACCTGCAGCGCCAGGCCTGCACCATCGCGCCCCAGCATAGGCCTGGGGCGGACCCGCTGCCAGGAGCGGTGGCCGGCGCCAGCGACCTGAGCTTGACGCTGCAGCCGGCACCTGCCGCCTCAGCGGCGCCGCCCGTACCGGCCCAGGCGGCGGGCCCCAGCCCGCGCCAGGCGATGCTGGCCGCCGGCATCCTGGACGTGACCCAGACCATGACCGACGAGCACTTTGCCCTCAACGCGGTGCTGCGCATGGTGCTCGAAACCATGGTCAGGGCGCTGGGCCTGCAGCGCGTCCTGATGTGCCTGCGCGACCCGCAGCGCCGGATCCTGCAGGGCCGCTTCGGTCTGGGCGACAGGGCGGCAGCGCTGGCGCCGCACTTCCAAATCCCCTTGCAGGCGCCAGCCGGCCAGACCCAGAGCCTGTTCAGCGCGGTCTGCCTCAAGGGCGCCGACACGCTGATCGCCGATGCCACCCTGCCGGCGCTGTTCAATCGCCTGCCCGACTGGTACCAATCCAAGGTAGCAGCGCCGTGCTTTTTGTTGCTGCCCTTGATGCACAAGGGCGCACCCTTCGCGATGATCTACGCCGACGTCGCCACGCCCGGCGGGCTGGTGATGGACGCTCAGGATCTGAGCCTGCTGCGCACCCTGCGCAACCAGGCGGTGATTGCCTTCGGCCAGCAGCGCTGAGCCGAATCGACAGGTCGCCAACAACGTCGCGCTGAATCGGCAGGTCGCCAGCAGCGCTGAGCTGAAGCCGGCAGAGGTGACGAGCCCGACCCCGGCACTGGTCGCAACGCTTGGGGCTGCTTCGTTCCCGACCTGACCCGGTTGGGCGCGCTTCCATGCGGGGAGGCCCGTCGGGCGCGATTGTAGGTGAGCGTTGCCGCCGGGCCGAACCTGAAAGCCTTCGAGGATCCGGGCTGGCGTCCTGGATCAGGAAAGTCAGCGCAACTGCAGCGCGTCGTCGCCGAATTCGATGTCCAGCGGCTCGATCAGCAGCCGCTTGGGGCCGGCCTCGACCACGCCGGCCACGCGCGCCCCAATGCCCTGGGCCAGCGCCACATCGACGCAGCGCTGGGCATCCTCGGCGGCGACGAACAGGGCGAAGCCGGCGCCCATGTTGAGCGTGCTGTAGGCCTCGCGGTCATCCTGCCTGGCTTGGGCCTGGATGAAGCGCAGCACCGCCGGCACCGGTGGCAGGGTGTGGATGCGGTAGCTCAGCGCGGCCGGGTGGCGCAGCAGCTTGCGCCAGCCATGGCCGGTGATGTTGGCGCAGTAGTGCGGCACGATGCCGGCGGCCCACAGCGCTTCGGTCACCGGCGCGTACAGCGGCGTTGGCGCGAGCAGGGCCGCGCCATAGCTCAAGCCCGGCGCGACCTCGGTCAGCCAGCCCTGCGGCAGGCGCTCGACCAGTTTGCGCGCCAGGCTCAGGCCATTGGCGTGGATGCCGTTGGCGTCGAGCAGGACGATCGCATCGCCCGGCCCGAGCCGCTCGCCCAGGCTCAGCCGCTGCTTGGGGTTGACGATGCCGGTGCAGGCCGCAGCCAGGTCGATCCGGCCGGCCTCGACGATGCCAGCCAGGGCCGGCGTCTCGCCGCCGCCCCAGGCCACGCCGCAGGCCTGGCAGGCGCGCTGCCAGCCGGCGACCAGGGCCTGGGCACGGGCCGCATCGGCGAACCATTCGGAGCCGCCCGCTGCCCAATAGGCCTGCACCAGCAGCGGCGTGGCGCCGACCGTGATCAGGTCGTTGACCGCCATCGCGATCGTGTCCTGCGCGATCCCGTCGTACCAACTGCGGCCGGTCAGCGCCGCCATCTCGTCGGCCACCAGCGCCTTCGAGCCCAGGCATTCGACGATGCTGGCCAGGTAGAAAGGCCCGACATCGACGACATAGGCCGACTCGCCGCGCGAGGCCGCGACCTCGGCAAATCCATGCCGGACAAGCTCGCCGGCGGTGGCCAGCGCGGCGCGCTGGGCGCTGACCTTGAGCGGGTCGATCAAGGCGTAGTTGACGCCCGATTGGCCGTAGCTCAGGCTGCCCGCGGCCGGGTCCGAAGGGGTGCTTGTCATCGCCGAATTATCGGCCAGCGGCGTCTTTGGCCGCTCCGGGGTGGCTCCTAGAATCTGCCCATGACCGATGTCGTTTTGGCCCGCAAGTACCGCCCCCGCAGCTTCGAGGAAATGGTCGGCCAGGGCCATGTGGTGCAGGCCCTGGGCAATGCCCTGCGCAGTCGCCGGCTGCACCACGCCTACCTGTTCACCGGCACCCGTGGGATTGGCAAGACGACGGTCAGCCGGATCCTGGCCAAGAGCTTGAACTGCACCGGCCCGGACGGCTCAGGCGGCATCACCGCCCAGCCCTGCGGCGTCTGCCAGGCCTGCACCGAGATCGACGCCGACCGCTACATCGACTACATCGAGCTCGACGCCGCCAGCAACCGCAGCATCGACGAGATCCGCGACCTGATTGAGCGCGCCGCCTACAAGCCCAGCGTCGGCCGCTACAAGGTGTTCATGATCGACGAGGCGCACCAGCTCACCAAGGACGCCTTCAACGCCCTGCTCAAGACGCTGGAGGAGCCGCCCGAGTACCTGAAATTCGTGCTCGCCACTACCGACCCCGAGAAGATGCTGCCGACCGTGCTCAGCCGCTGCCTGCAGTTCAACCTGCGGCCGATGGCGCCCGAGACGGTGCACAGCCATCTGCAGACGGTGCTGGCGGCCGAGGGCATTGCCGCCGAAGACCCCGCCCTGCGCTTGATCGCCCGTGCCGCGCGTGGCTCGATGCGCGACGCGTTGTCGCTGACCGACCAGGCGATTGCCTTCGGCGCCGGGCAGATTGCCGAGGCGGGCGTGCGCGCGATGCTCGGCTCGGTCGACCGCCACCATGCCGCGACCCTGGTCCAGGCACTGGCCAGGCGCGACGGCCCTACGGTCCTGGCCACGGTCGAGCAATTGCGCCAGCATGGCCTGTCGGCCGCCGGCACGCTCGAAGAGATGGCCGGCCTGCTGCAGCAGATGGCGGTGGCCCAGGTGGTGCCCGAGGCGCTCGACAGCAGCGACCCCGACAGCGCAGCCGTCCAGGCGCTGGCGGCGGCGCTGCCGCCCGACGAAACCCAGTTGCTCTACAGCATGGCCTTGCAGGGCCGTGCCGAGCTGAGCTTGAACAGCGACGAATACGCCGGCTTGACGATGGTCTTGCTGCGCTTGTTTGCCTTTCCGTCGACCCAGGCCAGCGCACCCGCGCCAGCGTCGGCGCCTGCGCGCGCGCTGCCCCTGCAGGCCACGCCGCGCGAGGCCCGGGCGGTGGTGGTCACCCGTGCGGCGCCGTCTGCTGCCCGGGCGGCGGCGGTGGCCCAGCCGCTGGCCAATGCACCCGAGTTGCCGCCCTGGCTGGACGAGGTGATACCGGTCGAGGCTGGTGCTGCCGAGGCCGTGGCAGCGCCAGCCCTGGCCGATGGCGGGCCGGTGGATGCGCCGCCGGTTGACGCCCTGCCGGTGGATGCCGAGTCGTCCCTGCGCACGGCCCTGGGCGAGCGCTGGTCGCTGCTGCTGCGCCCCTTGGCAGCCGCAGGTGCAGTGACGGCGATGGTGCGTGAGTTGGCCTGGCAGGCCGAGTGGGTCGCGGTCGAGCCGGGCAGCGACGGCGTCAAGGTCTGGCGCCTGCAGGTCGAGCGCGAGACCCTGCGCGCAGCGCCCCTGCGCGACAAGCTGCAGGCGGCCTTGCAGGCCGCGCAGAACCGGCCGCTGCTGCTGCTGGTGGTGGCCGGCCCGGCGCGCGACACCATCGCCCGGCGCGAGTTCGAGGCCCGCGCTGCCGACCAACTCCGGGCCGAGCAGACGATCCAGTCCGACCCGGCCGTGGTCGAGTTGATGGCACAGTTCCGCACCGCGCGCATCGTGCCCGGATCGATCCGGCCCGTCGCCGACAGCGCCTGAGCCGCACCGCAAAAGGAAACCCAGACCATGATGAAGAACCAGTTGGCCGGCCTGATGAAGCAGGCGCAGGCGATGCAGGACAACCTGAAGAAGGCGCAAGACGAGTTGGCGAAGATCGAGGTCGAAGGCCAGTCCGGGGCCGGCCTGGTCAAGGTGGTGATGACCTGCAAACATGATGTGCGCCGCGTCACCATCGACCCCAGCCTGCTGGCCGAGGACAAGGACATGCTGGAGGATCTGGTGGCTGCCGCGATCAATGACGCGGTGCGCCGTGCCGAATCCACCAGCCAGGACAAGATGGGTCGCTTGACGGCCGGCATGCCGCAGATCCCGGGCATGAAGCTGCCCTTCTAGGCGCCTGCCGTCCTGACACGCGTGGCCGAACCCAGCCTCGAGGGCTTGATCGACGCGCTGCGCCGCCTGCCCGGGGTCGGTCAGAAGTCGGCGCAGCGGATGGCGTTCCATCTCTTGCAGCACGACCGGCCCGCAGCCCTGGACCTGGCCGGGGCGTTGCAGGTGGCGCTGGCCGAGGTCAAGCATTGCTGCCGCTGCCACACCTTCACCGAGCGCGAGATCTGCAGCACTTGCGCCGATCCACAACGCGAGGCCGGCCAGTTGCTGGTGGTCGAGACCCCGGCCGACCAGGCGGCGATGGAGCGCAGTGCCGGCTACCGCGGCCTGTACTTCGTACTGATGGGCCGGCTGAGCCCGCTCGACGGCGTCGGCCCGGAGGCGATCGGTGTGGCCGAGTTGCTTGAACGTGCCGCCGACGGTGTCGTCGCCGAGGTGATCCTGGCCACCAGCTTCACCGCCGAGGGTGAGGCCACGGCCCACGTGCTGGCACAGGCGCTGCGGGCCCGCGGCCTGACCGTGACCCGTTTGGCGCGCGGCGTGCCGGCGGGCAGCGAGCTGGAATACGTCGACCTGTCGACCATCGCCCACGCCTTGACTGACCGGCGCTGAACCGAAGGTGTACCAGCCCGGCCCCGCCGGGCTCAACTGCGGGCGACTTGGCTGGGGCTGGCCGCGCTGGGACGCGCCGGCTTGCGCGCTGCCCCAGTGGAGCCCTTGGCCGCGACCCGCAGCCTGGCCTGGGGCTGGCCAGCCTGGCCCGGCGCGAGCATCAGCACCACGGCCTGTCCGGGTTTGAAGCTGGCACCGGCCTTGGTCTGGTTCCAGAGTGCGACCTGGGCCGCGCTGACGCGGTAGCGCTGGGCAATTGCCGCCACGCTCTCGCCATGCTTGCCGGCGTGGATGCTGACGCGGCGCAACGGCAGCGGCTCGGGTGAGAGGCTCAGCGTTGCGTGCTCGGCCACCTCCTGCGCCACGTCGTGGCCACGCCCGGCGTCGCGCGGCACCAGCAGCACCGAGCCGGCCTTGATCAGCATCTTCGGCGGGATCGCGTTGAGCTCGCGCAGTTGCGCCTCGCCCATGCCCACCAACCGCGCCGCCTCTGCCAGCTTGAGCGTGCGCGGCGCCGGCCAGGCGGTCCAGCTCGCCAGCTCACCGGTGTGGCTGGCCAGGGCGCGGACAAAGGTCGCGGCCGAGTCGTAGGGCAATAGGATCTGGGGCGTGCCATTGGCCAGGATCACCGGCTTGTTCATCTGCGGGTTGAGCTGCTTGAACGCCTCCAGAGACAGCCCGGCCAGGCCTGCGGCCAAGGCCACATCGATGTCGCGGGTGATCTGCACGCTCAGGAAATACGGGTGGTTCAGCAGCGGCGGCAGGCTCAGGCCAAAGGCCTCGGGGCGCAGCACGATGTTCTTGATAGCCTGCAGCTTGGGCAGGTAGTTGCGCGTTTCCTCGGGCATCGTCAGGTCGGCGTAGCCCAGCGTCTGGAGATTTGTCTGGCCTTTGCGCTGCTGCCGGTCGAGCGCGCGTTGGACATTGCCCTGGCCCCAGTTGTACGCCGCCAGCACCAGTTGCCAGTCGCCGAACTGCCGCTCCAGCAACTGGAAGTAGTCGAGCGCGGCGCGGGTAGAGGCCAGCACGTCGCGGCGGTCGTCGCGGAAGATGTTCTGCCGAAGTGCAAAGTCGCGCCCGGTGGCGGGAACGAACTGCCACATGCCCGAGGCCTTGGCGCTGGACATGGCCTGCGGGTTGAAGGCGCTTTCAACAAAGGGCAGCAGCGCCAGCTCGGTCGGCAGACCGCGCAGCGCCAGCTCCTCGACGATGTGGAACAGGTAGCGCCCGCCGCGCTCGGTCATGCGCTGGACGTAATCGGGCTTGCCGGCGTAGTACTGCTCCCACTTGCGCACCAGCGGGGTGTCGATCTCGGCCATGACGAAGCCCAGGCGCAGCCGCGTCCACAGGTCAGCGCGCGCGGCCGGCGCCTCCAGGTCAACCGGCAGCCCTGGTCCCCAGGGATCGATTGCGGCGGCCGGCACGCTGGCCACCACCGCCGCTGCGGCCGGCAAGGCCGGCGCAGGCTTGACCAGGGTCAGCGGCGGACTGGTGGCCGGCATGGTCAGAGGGGCCTGCGGCGATGGTGGCGACACCGGCTCGGCCACTGCCACCGCCGGCAAGACTGCCGGGCCTGGCGTGGCGCAACCGGCCAGCATGGCCAGCACCGCCAGCGATACCGAGAGCAACGCCGCAGCCATCGCTGACAGTGGCCCGCATGGGGCGCGCACCGCAGGCTGGCTGGGCGGCGTCATCGAAAGCCGTTCTTCCACTCGCGCAGCGCTGCCAGCACCGCCGGGCCACTGGCATCGGTCGCGCCCTGGGCGATGGCCGAGGCGACCACCTCGGGGACGTCGCAACGCATGAACGGGTTGACTGAGCGCTCGACCTCGATCGACGACGGCAAGGTGTACTCGCCCCTGGCGCGCAGCGCCTGGCAGGCGGCGATGTAGCGCTGCAACGCGGCGTTGCCGGGCTCCACAGCGGCGGCGAACTTCAGGTTCGACAGGGTGTACTCATGGGCACAGCAAACCTGAGTCTGGCCGGGCAGGTCGGCCAGCCGCGACAGCGAGTGGTGCATCTGTGCCGGCGTGCCCTCAAACAGCCGGCCGCAGCCGCCGGAGAACAGCGTGTCGCCGCAGAACAGGATCGGCGCCCGGCCGGCCGGCCGGTGCACATAGGCGATATGGCCGGCGGTGTGGCCGGGCACGTCGATGACCTCAAAGTCCCAGCCGCAGGCCTGGACCACATCGCCGTCGACCTGGGCGATGTACGGCGGCGGGATGCGCTCGCGGGCCGGGCCGAACACCGGACCGTCGCCGAGCCGGGCACGCAAACCGGCCAGGCCACCGACATGGTCGGGGTGGTGGTCGGTTACTAGAATGGCCGCCAGTTCCAGGCCCTGGGCATCGAGCGCGGCCAGCACGGGCGCCGCGTCACCCGGATCGACGACGAGGGCGCGTTGGCGGTCGTGCAACATCCAGATGTAGTTGTCGGTGAAGGCGGGCAGGGCGACGAGGTGCATGGCGAATGGCGGAATTATAGGTATGCCCACCTCGATGAAAACCTGGCTGGACAGCGCCCCTGGCCGTTACCTGCTGGCCTGGGAGCAAGATTGGCTGGACCAGGCCGTGGCCGACCTGTTCGGCTTCCATGCGCTGCAACTTGGCCTGGGGCAGATCCAGGCGCTGCGCAGCAACCGCATGCCGCAGCGCTGGTTGGCCGAGACCCGTCCCAACCCCGCTGCCGGGCCAAGCGGCGTGGCCTTGCTGTGCGACTTCGACGCGCTGCCGTTTCCCAGCCAGAGCCTGGACCTGGTGGTGCTGCCCCATGCCCTGGAACTGGCCCAGGACCCGCACGACAGCCTGCGCGAGGTCGAGCGGGTGCTGCGGCCCGAGGGCCGGGTGGTCATCACCGGCTTCAACCCCAGCAGCCTGTGGGGGCTGCGCCAGCGCGCTGGCCACATGCGCCGTGGACTGGGCCTGAGCGGGCCGCTGTTCCTGCCGGCCGACGGCGAATTCATCGCCTACCGCCGCGTCTGCGACTGGCTCAGGCTGCTCGGCTTCGAGGTCGAGCAGGGCCGGTTCGGCTGTTGGCGCCCGCCGCTGGCCAGCCAGGCCTGGCTAGACCGCATGGCCTGGCTGGACCGCCTGGGCGAACATGCCTGGCCGGTGCTGGGCGCGGTCTACATGGTGGCTGCCGTCAAGCGGGTTCGCGGCATGCGCCTGGTTGGCCTGGCCCACCGCCGCCGGGCACTGCGTCAGGGCGTGCCGGCGACACTCGCCAACCGGGCACCGGCGCCGCGCCCGGCTGCCACCGTACAACGCACTGCCGAAACCGAATGAACCAGACCGCTGACCAAGACACCGTCGTGATCTACACCGATGGCGCCTGCAAGGGCAACCCCGGACCCGGTGGCTGGGGCGCCTGGCTGCGCTGGGGCGGGCATGAGAAGGAGTTGTTCGGCGGCGAGCCCAACACCACCAACAACCGCATGGAGCTGACCGCCGTGATCGAGGCACTGGCCAGCCTGAAGCGCCGCGCCCAGGTCGCGATCTACACCGACAGTGAGTACGTGCGCAACGGCATCACCAGCTGGATCCACGGCTGGAAGGCGCGCGGCTGGCGCACGGCCGACAAGAAGCCGGTCAAGAACACCGACCTTTGGCAGAAGCTGGACGCGCTGGCGGCCGGCCACGCGGTGCAATGGCACTGGGTGCGCGGCCACGCCGGCGACCCGGGCAACGAGCGCGCCGACGCGCTTGCCAACCGCGGCGTGCCGCAGGGCTGAGCCGGTTCAGACCAGGCCGTCGAACGGCAGGACATCGACCAGTTCGCCTGCGGCCACGTCGCCCTGGGCGTGGTGCAGCACCACCATGCCGTTGGCCTGGCTCATGCTGCGCAGGATGCCCGAACCCTGGGCGCCGGTGATGCGCACCTGCCAGCGACCGTCGCTGCCCTGGCTGACGATGCCGCGCTGGTACTCGGTGCGGCCGGGCTTCTTGCGCAGCGCCGCGACGCTGATGGCGCGCAGCGGAGGCAGCGGCTGCGCGGTGGCGCCGGACATCGCCAGCAAGGCGGCGCGGACGAAGGCGTAGAACGTGACCATCACCGCCACCGGGTTGCCGGGCAGGCCGAACAGGATCGCGCCGCCGCCGCCGCCGCCGCCGCTGCGGCTGTCCTGGCCGCCGATGCGGCTGAAGCTTTCCTGGCCGCCGATACGGCCAATCGCCATCGGCCGGCCGGGCCGCATCGCGATCGTCCAGAACAGCACCTCGCCGAGTTCGGCCATGACCTGCTTGGTGTGGTCGGCCTCGCCGACGCTGACCCCGCCCGAGCTGATCACGGCGTCGGCACAGGCCGCCGCCTGGCTGAAGGCCTGGCGCAGCGCCTCGGGCCGGTCGGGCACCACGCCCAGGTCGATCAGTTCGACCCCCAGCCGCGTCAGCATGCCGTGCAGGGTGTAGCGGTTGCTGTCGTAGACGCAGCCTTCGTCGAGCGGCTCGCCGACCGAGCGCAATTCGTCGCCGGTGGAGAAGAACGCCACCCGCAGGCGGCGCAGCACCGCCACCTCGGCCTGGCCCAGCGAGGCCATCAGCCCCAGGTCGGCCGGGCGGACGATGCGGCCGGCGTGCAGCGCAGCCTCGCCCCGGGCCAGGTCCTCGCCCCGCAGCCGGCGGTTGTCGCCGGGGCGGACCACGCCGGCCGGAATGCTGACCCGGCCGTCGCTGCCCAGCCGGGTCAACTCCTGCGGCACGACCGTGTCCAGCCCGGCCGGCATGAGCGCCCCGGTCATGATCCGCAGCGCCTGTCCGGCCGGCACCTGGCCGACAAAGGCCTGGCCGGCATAGGCCGTGCCACTGACCAACAACTGGGTTTCGCCGGCAGGGTCCAGTTCGGCGCTGCGCAGCGCGTAGCCGTCCATGGCCGAGTTGTCGTGCGCCGGCACGTCGATGGGCGAAATCAGGTCCTGCGCCAGCACCCGGCCGAGCGCGCTGCGCACCGCCACCCGCTCGATGGCTTGCACCCTGGGCACCAGCCGGGCGATGAAGTCTTGGGCCTGCGCCACCGGCAGCGCCCGCGGGTCGTAGCCGGCGATGCAGGAGGCGATCTGCGCCAGGCTGTCCATGGCCGGGACCAGCCGCTCAGCCGCCGATGTAGTGCATCTCGACCCGGCGCTGCGCGGTCGCAGCGGGGGCCGGGGCGGATGCCCTGAGCTCGGAATAGCGGTCATCGCGCGCCGCCCAGAGCGGGCCCAGCGCGCTGCTGATTTCGGCGTCACTGTGGCCCTGGCGCAGCAGCGCCCGCAGGTCGTGGCCACGGCTGGCGAACAGGCACATGAACAGCTTGCCCTCGGTCGACAGCCGGGCGCGGTTGCAATCCTGGCAAAAGGCCTGGGTGACGCTGGAGATCACACCGACCTCGGCAACGCCATCGGCGTAGGCCCAGCGCTGCGCCGTCTCGCCCTCAACGGTTGGCTCCAGCGCACGCAGCGGCCAGTGCGCGCGCAGCAGCGCCAGCACCTGCGCCGACGGCAAGACCTCGTCCATGCGCCAGCCGTTGCTCGCGCCCACATCCATGTACTCGATGAAGCGCAGCACCGCCTGGCCGCCGAAATGGCTGCGGAAATAGCGCGCCATCGGCACGATCTCCTGCTCGTTGGTGCCGCGCTTGACAACCATGTTGACCTTGATCGGCCCCAGCCCCGCGTCGCACGCCGCAGCGATGCCGGCCAGCACATCGGCGACCGGAAAATCGACATCGTTCATGCGCCGGAAGACCGCGTCGTCGAGCCCGTCCAGGCTGACGGTGACGCGCCTCAGGCCGGCGGCCTGCAGGGCCTTGGCCTTCCTGGCCAGGACCGAGCCATTGGTGGTCAGTGTCAGGTCCAGGGCGGCGCCGTCCGGGGTGCGCAATTCGGCCAGCATCGCCACCAGCGACTCCAGGCCCTTGCGCAGCAGCGGCTCGCCGCCGGTCAGGCGGATCTTTTGCACCCCGTGGGCGACAAATATCCGCGCCAGTCGGGTGATCTCTTTGAAGCTCAGCAGCGAGCTCTGTGGCAGGAAGACATAGTCACGGTCGAAAACCTCCTTGGGCATGCAGTAGCTGCAGCGGAAGTTGCAGCGGTCTGTGACCGAGATGCGCAGGTCGCGCAGCGGCCGGCCAAGCTGGTCAGAGAGCAGGCCACTGGCCGCGACGGGCTGCGCCGGGATGGGTGGCACCGGCGCCAGGTAGCGCAGGTCGGCCAAAGAAATGACGGTTTCGCCCATGCCCAGGATTGTGCCGCGACGCGCTGCGCGCAGCGCGTGCTTGCAGCTCTACTGCCGGGTCGCCGGTGCCAGCAGCGAGACGCTGGCGAGGTCGGCGCGGCGGGCGCCGGTGAAACGGTGCGACCAGTAGGTCTCACGCATGTCGTCGACCCGTACCTCGGCGCCGGGCTTGGGCGCATGGACGAATTTGTCGTCGCCGATGTAAATGCCGACGTGCGAGAAGGTGCGCTTCATGGTGTTGAAGAACACCAGGTCGCCGGGCTTGAGTTCGCCGCGGCCGATCTTGAGCAGGCTGGCGGCATGGGCTTGCTCGTCGGCGCGGCGCGGCAGCACCAGGCCGACGCTCATCTCGAAGATGTGGCGGGTGAAGCCACTGCAATCGAAGCCGTCCTCGGCGCTGGTGCCGCCGCGGCGGTAGGGCACGCCGAGGAAGTTCATCGCCGACATGACCAGCTCGGAGGCGGTGTTGCTGACCGTCTCGCGCACCGACTGCACCGACTGCGCCAGATCGTCGGCGCTGAGGTTCGGCAGCAGCCCGCGCGCCTTGAGCATGTCGACGACAGGGTCGGCCTTGGTCTGGCGCTGCTCCGGCCCCGCCTGCGCGCCGCTGGCGCACAGCAATGCCACAGTCAGCCCGAAGGCGACGCTGCACAGCCGGACTGGTTGCGGCAAGAATGGGCGGAATGGGCGAAAAAAGCGCACGGGCGCGAGGGTAACAGCGCGGCGCAGTCGCTCGGCTACGTGATTTCCACAGGCCGGGCGGGTGCATGCTGCGACTGGCAGGTCGTCAAGCCAGGGCTGTCAGTGCGACGTCAGTGCCCCGTCAGTGCCCGGGTTTGCAATCCGCTCCGATCCAAGGCCGCCACCGCAAGACACCCATGACCGACTACAACGCGTTCTACCGGCGCTCCATCGACGACCGTGACGGCTTCTGGCGCGAGCAGGCCGAACTGATCGACTGGCAGACGCCGTTCAGTCAGGTCTGCGACTACGACCGGCCACCGTTCGCCAAGTGGTTCGTCGGCGGTCGGACCAACCTGTGCCACAACGCGGTCGACCGCCATGCCGCCAGCCGGCCGGACGACCGGGCGCTGATCTGGGTCTCGACCGAGACCGATCAGGAGATCGTGTACAGCTTTGCCGAGTTGCTGGCCGAGGTGCAGCGCATGGCTGCGGCGCTGCAGAGCCTTGGCGTCAAGGCCGGCGACCGGGTGCTGCTGTACCTGCCGATGATCCCGCAGGCGGCCTTTGCGATGCTGGCCTGCGCCCGCATCGGCGCGCTGCATTCGGTGGTCTTCGGTGGCTTTGCCAGCGTCAGCCTGGCGCAGCGCATCGATGACGCCGAGCCGGTCGTGGTGGTCAGCGCCGACGCGGGCAGCCGCGGCGGCAAGGTGGTGGCCTACAAGCCGCTGCTCGACGAGGCGATTACCCTGGCGGCGCACAAGCCGGCGGCGGTGCTGATGGTCGACCGTGGTCTGGCCGGGTTCGGCCGCGTGGCCGGCCGCGACCACGACTGGGCGACGCTGCGCCAGACCCACCTGGACGCGCAGGTGCCCTGCACCTGGCTCGAATCCACCGAGCCCAGCTACACCCTGTACACCAGCGGCACCACCGGCAGGCCCAAGGGTGTGCAGCGCGACACCGGCGGCTATGCCGTGGCGCTGGCGGCGTCGATGAAGCACATCTTCAACGCCCGGGCCGGCCAGACCTACTTTTCGACCAGCGACATCGGCTGGGTGGTGGGCCACAGCTACATCGTCTATGGCCCGCTGATCGCCGGCATGGCCACGATCATGTACGAGGGCCTGCCGACCCGGCCCGACGCCGGGATCTGGTGGCAACTGGTAGAGAAGTACCAGGTCAGCGTCATGTTCAGTGCCCCGACTGCGGTGCGGGTGCTGAAGAAGCAGGACCCGGCCTTCCTCGCCAAGTACGACCTGTCCAGCCTGCAGGCGCTGTTCCTGGCCGGCGAGCCGCTGGACCAGCCGACCGCGCAGTGGATTGCCGGCGCCTTGGGCCGGCCGATCATCGACAACTACTGGCAGACCGAGACCGGCTGGCCGGTGCTGACGATCTGCAATGGCGTTGAGGCCGCGGCGTCGAAGTTCGGCTCGCCCGGCAAGGCGGTCTACGGCTTCCAGGTCAAGCTGATCGACGAGCTTTCGGGCGTCGAACTCCTGGGGGCGAATCAAAAAGGCGTGGTCGTGATCGAAGGCCCGCTGCCGCCGGGCTGCATGCAGACGGTCTGGCGCGACGACGCCCGCTTCGTCAAGACCTACTGGGACAGCATCCCCGGAATGCAGGTCTACAACACCTTCGACTGGGGCATCCGCGACGAAGACGGCTATTTCTTCATCCTCGGCCGCACCGACGACGTGATCAACGTCGCCGGCCACCGCCTGGGCACGCGCGAGATCGAGGAAAGCATCGCCAGTCACGCCAACATCGCCGAGGTTGCGGTGGTCGGGGTGGCCGACGCGCTCAAAGGCCAGGTGGCGATGGCCTTTGCGGTGCTCAAGGATCCGTCGCTGGTGGCGACGCCGGCCGCAGAGTTGAAGCTCGAAGGCGAGGTCATGAAGCTGGTCGACAGCCAACTCGGCGCAGTCGCCCGCCCCGCCCGGGTGCGCTTCGTCCACCTGCTGCCCAAGACCCGCTCGGGCAAGCTACTGCGCCGCGCGATCCAGGCGGTATGCGAGCAGCGCGACCCGGGCGACCTGACAACGATCGAAGACCCCAGCGCATTGGCGCAGATCGCCGAACTGGTCCGCGCCGGCTGACGCCCAGCCGCCGCGCCGTTGGCCGGGTATCCCCCAACCGAGCGTCCAGCATTTGGGGGTGTCCTGAGCCGCCGCCCGAGGGATGGCTGCGCCAGCGCCGGCCCGCCACACTGGTCCATCCACCATTCGGGAGACCAGCCATGCGCCAGACCACCGCCAAGCCTTGCAACCCGCCGACGCGACGCCAGGCCTTGGCCGCGATCCTGGGCGCGGGCGCGTTCAGCGCCAGCCATGGTGCCGGCAACAAGCCGGCGCTGCCGTTGCTGCAGGACGCGCCCGCTGGAATCGACCCGGCGGGCTACCTGGTGAGCGAGAAATACGACGGCGCGCGCGGCGTCTGGGACGGCGCGCGACTGCGCTTTCGCAGCGGCCTGGCCGTTCCCGCGCCGCGCTGGTTCACCGACCGCCTGCCGCCGCTGCCGCTGGACGGCGAGCTTTGGCTTGGCCGCGGCCGTTTTGAGGCGCTCTCAGGGGCGGTACGACGCCAAGTGCCCGATGACGCCGAGTGGCGGGCAATCCGCTACATGGTGTTCGAGCTGCCAGGCGGGCAGGGCGACTTCGCGCAACGCGCCCAACGCCTGCGCGCGCTCGCCGCCGACATCGCCTGGGGGCAACTGGTGGCGGTCGAGCAGACCACGGTGGCCGACCGCCGCGCCCTGGCGCGGCGCCTGGACGAAGTCGTCAAAGGCGGTGGCGAGGGCCTGGTGTTGCACCGCGCTGATGCGCCCTATGCCACCGGCAGGTTGCCCACGCTGCTCAAACTCAAGCCGCTGCAAGATGCCGACGCGGTGGTGCTGGGCCATGAGCCTGGCCAGGGCCGGAACAGCGGCCGGTTGGGCGCCTTGCGGGTGCGCTGCGAGGACGGCCATGAGTTCTCGGTCGGCACCGGACTGAGCGACGCCCAGCGCGCCCGGCCGCCGGCCATAGGCACGGTGATCAGCTTCAACTACCGCGGCCGGACCGAGTCCGGGGTGCCGCGCTTTGCCAGCTTCAAGCGCGAGCGCGGGGACTGAGTCAGCGGTCGACCGAATCGCTCACAGCACCTCTGAGGCAAAGTCGGCCAGGCGCGAGCGCTCGCCGCGGGCCAGCGTGACATGGCCCGAATGCGGCCAGCCCTTGAAGCGGTCGACCGCGTAGGTCAGGCCGGACGAGCCCTCGGTCAGGTAGGGCGTGTCGATCTGCGCCAGGTTGCCCAGGCAGACGATCTTGGTGCCCGGCCCGGCCCGCGTGATCAGCGTCTTCATCTGCTTGGGCGTCAGGTTCTGCGCCTCGTCGATCAGCACGAACTTGTTGAGGAAGGTCCGCCCGCGCATGAAGTTCAGGCTCTTGATCTTGATCTTGCTGCGCACCAGGTCCTGGGTGGCGGCGCGGCCCCATTCGCCGGCCGAGCCATCGCCCTTGGCCAGCACTTCGAGGTTGTCGTCGAGCGCGCCCATCCAGGGGCCCATTTTTTCTTCTTCGGTGCCGGGCAAAAAGCCGATGTCCTCGCCCACCGGCACGGTGACGCGGGTGACGATGATC
>JANXYH010000008.1 GCA_025350145.1 Burkholderiales bacterium
TTTGTGCGCTTCGAGATCACCAACACCTATGGCGTGGCGCAGAACGTCACCATCCTTTACGGCGCCGGCAATGGCGGATCGCGCCGCTCGCCTGGCACGGTGCGCGTGATCGACCAGTCCAAAGACTTGACGCTGGCCGGCGGGCAGTATCTTGGATCGGTGGCCACGCAGCAGACTGCCAACTTCTCGGTGTGCGGCATCCGTGCGAACGTAAAAAATGTGATCGTCAAGCGGGCCTATGTCGCGGCCGCTGCGGCCGGGATGGTCTCGATTTGGGGGTGTAGCGGGGATGTCACGGCAAACCCGAGCAACTACGCCAGCGCACTCGCCAGCAAGTTGGTTGGGGCTGGCGGCGGCGACGCCCGGGGGCTGCGCGGACTGGCCGCAGCGGCCAATCCGACCGGCATCGAGCTTCCCGGCGGTGTCGCTCTGGCGCAGGTGTACGTGGCCGCCAACGTGACGCAGGAGATTTTCCTGTCTTCGCCGATCTACCTGAGGCCCGGCTATGGCCTGGTCGCAGTCGGCCCGGGACTCGCCATCCTGACGACATTCACGATTGACGCTGAGGAATCCTGATGCTCCCGCCCCCCATCGTCGCCGTGTGCGTTCTGGCCCTGTGCGTGGTGCTGGGCTGGGCGCATGCGCGCGCCCTCGACCAGCTGGACAACACCGCGCCCGAGATCGGCTCCGATCAGACGGGGCAGGGCGAGCAAGCCGGGCAGGGCGACCAGGCGGGGCAGGACGCCGCCGCCCCTGCACCGACCAGCTGGGGCGCCATCGACTTGTGGGGCACGGCTGAGTCCACCCTCGCGGCCCGCGCCGTCACCAACGCAATGACCGATGCCGACCAGGCCGGCGCGAACTGCCAGGCATTTCTGGCCATGATTGCCACCAGCGAAGGCACCGATCGCAAGGGCGACCCCTACCGGGTCTGCTACGGCTACCGGCACAGCATCGAAGATCTGTCTGACCATCCGGCCGTCACGGGCGAATGGAAGGGCGAGAGCCTGGACCAGCTCGGGCCGGATTACGTCGGCAAGATCAGCACCGCAGCCGGCCGCTACCAGATCATCAAGCCGACCTGGCTGGCCTGCAAAAGGGCGCTTAAATTGCCAGATTTCAGTCCGGCCAGCCAGGACGCTGCCGCGCTATACCTGGTCAAGAACCGGGGCGCACTGGCCGACGTGCAGGCTGGCAGGGTGGCATCGGCCATCGCCGCCTGCAGGCGGGAATGGGCGAGCCTTCCAGGCGCCGGCTATGGCCAGCCCGAACAGCGCCTGGCCAAGCTGTCCGACGCCTTCACCACCGCAGGCGGGGTGCTCGCATGAAATTCAAGACGACTCACCTGGTGCTGGTCGCCGCCGTTGCCGTGCTGTGGCTGATGCACCGCCGCGTTCACTCGCAGGCTGCCGCGCCTGCAGGTGGCAACGCCTACCCGCAAACCTCGCTGACGGTGTTCCGATGAAACTCGACGGGCAAGGCGTGGCCTACATGGCCCTGGCCGCTGGTGTGCTGTTCATCGGCTGGAAGGTGTACGGCGCGGTGACGCAGACCGGCGCCAGCGCGGCCGAGGCCGTCAAGGACGTGGTGACCAAGGACCTGAACCCGGCCAGCGCCGACAACATCGTTCACCGCGCCGTCACCAGCGCCGGTGCCGCCGTCACCGGTGATGACTCCTGGACCCTGGGCACCTGGATTTACGACAAGCTGCACCCGGCAGCCGCGACCTCGATCGCGGCCACTGCGGCGAATCAGGACAAGTACAACCGGCCCGCCCCGACGACCAACGCCACCGACCAGCCAGACCCGGCGCCGCTGTCGTTCTACCTGCCTGGCGCGAGCTACAAGGACCTGGCTGACGGCTACAGCGTCAACCCCTGGGGCGCCACCGGTGCGGCCCTGCTGCTGCCCGCGCCATGAGTTCCGCCACCGATGGGCCGGAGTTTCTGCGCTGGCTCGAGCTGCTGCTGATCCCCGCTGTCTGGATGCTGGTCGACATCAAGGCCAGCCTGGCAGCGTTGCGGGCCAGCCATGAGGCCACCAAGGAGGCGCACGAACAGCGCCTGAGCAGGCTCGAAACCGTCAAGGGAACAGCGCCATGCCCCTGACCGCCAAGCACCTTGTCGCGGCTCTGGCGCTGGCCGTGGCTGCCAACCTGATTGCCGACTGGTTAATCCGGCGCGCGCAGCGCAGCGACGGCAGCGGATGGTGAAGGCAGCAGCACCTGGCGACCATCGACCGTAGCGGGGCCGACGATGCCCTCGAGTTCGAGCGCTTCGAGCAACCGCACCACGACCGCATATCCGACGCGGCCGGACATGTGCCGCGCCAACATGCCGATGCCGATTTGGCGGTGCTGCAATACGACCTGGCGCGCTTCGGCCAGGCGTTCGTTTACCTCATCTCGCATGGTGCGAGTCAGTTCGGACATTTCGCCCCTCCCTAAACCAATGCGGGGTAAAGCTTACATGCCGGCCTGGCTGGTGATGCACCAAGCGCTGCAACTACTATTTGACATAATATACATTGTCGCGCATATGAATGACCGGAGCAGGCCTGGGCGAGTGCCGCGCCAGCGTGTCGAACCGCGCCGCTGGCGCCACCCTTCTCAAGGCCCAAGGCTGGCCAGCGACGCTGCCTTACCCACGCCGCAGACGCCAGCCTGCCAACCGGATAATCCTGGCTAGCTGCGCAACGCCAACGCCAACGCCATGCCCGCCGATCCCGAACCACCCAACGCCATCGCGTCGCATCCCCGATTGGAGGCGCTGGTTGCCCGCGCCGGCAACCGTTCGCAGCGGACTGCGCCGGCAATTGCCATCGTCTTTGCCTGTGACGCCCTGGCGCTGCAGGCGGCCGCGCGAATTGCCGCCAGCGCGATCGCCCGGCCGCTGCTGGTTGGCCCGCGGGGTTTGATCGAGCGGGCCGCCGCCGCTGCCGAAGTTGACGCGGGCGAATTTGAAATCGTCGCCACCGACCCAGGCCCGGCCGAGGCCGCCCGCCGCGCCACCCAGTTGGCGCGCGACGGCCTTGTCAACGCGCTGATGAAAGGCTCGCTGCACACTGACGAATTGATGTCGGCGGTGCTTGATCGGCAGCACGGCCTGCGCAGCCACACGCGCATCAGCCATGCCTTTGTGTTCGATCTGCCGCGCTACCACAAGCTGATCGCGCTGGCCGACTGTGTCGTCAACATCGCCCCCGATCTGGCCACCAAGCGCGACATCCTGGGCAACGCGGTCGCCCTGCTCCAGCGCCTGGGCATAGACCGGCCCAAGGTCGGGATCGTCGCTGCGGTCGAGACTGTCAACCCGGCGATTCAAGCCACGCTGGACGCCCAGTCGCTGGTGCAATTGGCCGCCGCAAACGCCTGGCCGGGGGCCATTGTGGAGGGCCCGTTCGGCTTTGATTGCGCGTTCTCGGCACAGGCGGCGCGCACCAAGAACATCAGTTCGCAGGTCGCCGGCGACGCTGATCTGCTGCTGATGCCCGACCTCAACGCCGGCAACATGCTCTACAAGGGGTTCAACTATGTTGGCGGCGGCGATTGCGCCGGCTTGGTGCTGGGTGCGCGGGTGCCGATCGTGCTGACCTCGCGCGCCGACTCGCTGGCGGCACGCTTGGCCTCGGTCGCCCTGGCCGTGTTGGCGGGCGGCGCAGACCGCTGATGCGGCCTGGCATTGATACCGGCCCTGGCCCCCAATTGCCGGCGGTCACTGCCGCGACAAGTCCGCTGCGACGGCGGCTTGCACAATCGCTGCGATGGGATCCCTGCTCCTCGTGCGCCATGGCCAGGCCTCGTTTGGCGCTGCCAATTACGACCAGTTGAGCGCCCTCGGCCAGCGCCAATGCCTGCGCCTGGGCGAGTACCTGGGCGAACGCAGCCTGGGCTTTGAGGCGGTCTTCAGCGGCACGCTGGCGCGCCAGCGCCAAAGTCTGGACTGCATTGCCCAGGGCCTGGGTCAGGTCGCCGGCGCCAGCGCGCTGCCGCTGGCCGAGCAGTTGCCCGCGCTTGACGAGTACGACAGCGCGGCGGTGATCGCCGCAGTCCACCCGCAGGCCCTGCCCCGCTCCACCCAAGCCGACGCCTACCGCCAGCACATGCGGGTCCTGCGCCTGGGCCTGACCGCCTGGATGGAAGACCACACCGCCCCAGCCGGCATGCCCAGCCATGCCGCGTTCAGCGCCGCCATTGCCGGCTTGCTGGATCGGATCTGCCAGACATACAGCGGCAACGTCCTGCTGGTGTCCAGCGGCGGGCCGATTGCCAACGCCATCGCCCAAGTGCTGGGCGCACCCAAGGTGGCGGCGATCGACTTGAACCTGCGCATGCTCAACAGCGCCGTCAGCGAGTTCGCCTACACCCCCAAGCGCCACATCCTGCAAAGCTTCAACACCTTGCCGCATCTGCCCCAGCCGGCCTGGAGCGAGGCCATCAGCTTCATGTGATGGCGCCATTGGCCTGATTGCAGCGGCTGGCCAATTTCAGCGCCAGCATCGCGCCGAAACGGCGATCAGCCGATGCCCCAGCGACCCGACCTTGGCCTGGCGTTGCCAGGCCGGGCACTGCAAGCTTATGGGCAGGCCGGGTACATGGCCTGGAATGCCGCCCGTGTCGCCGGTGCGGTGTAGTCCTCAAAGCTCGGCGTGTTGTTGGTGTAGGTGCAGCCATAGCTGGGTGCAGCCACAGTCGCAGCCGTGCTGACATCGTCTCCCGACGGCTTGGCGCCACCACCCTCCCAGACCACCATGGCGTCAAACGCAGCGCTGGCCTCAGCGGCGGTGAAGGCGCAGTGGCCGACATCGCGGATGGCGCGCTGCACCAACCATTTGTCGGTGCCTTTGGCCTTGGTGCGCTGGGCGTAGACCTGTTCCATCTTGAACGGCACGAACAAGTCGCCCAAGGTGTGCAGGGTCACCACCGGGATGCTGATATCGCCATTGACCTGCGGGATCCAGCGCAGGCCGTCTCGGCGCGGGCGATTGGCATCCAGCGCGGGCATGATCTTGAACGCGGCGGCGTTGAACGCGGTGTCGAGCGCGGTGTTGCTGGCCGACGAGGCATCGATCTTGTAGAACAAGCCGCTGGTGTCGAGGATGTTCTTGTTCAAGATGCCGCTGATCGTGCCGTCACCGCCCAATGAAGCCCAGATATTGCCCTGGTTGCCGGCGTTGGACCAGCCTTCAGCGTAGAACGGCCTGGCACCGCCCGAGAGGTTCTGGACCACGTTCTTGAGTTTGTCGCCCTGGGCGTTGCTGACGGTCGGAAAACTGGTCCAGAGCGTGGCCTGAATGGCTGGCGCCAGGGCGGCAAAGTTGCTGATCGGAAAGCTCGACAAGGGCAAGCCGGCCAACTCCATCGCCGCCACCTGGTAGCCGGCAAAGTAGTTGAACAATTCGCTATCGCCGACCACGCCACACAGCGGCACGGCGCCGTTGTACTTGACCTTGTTGACGGCATTGGCCTGGGCCTCGGCCTCGATCGCAGCGGCGGTGATATGGCCACCCATGGACACGCCGGTGATGAAGGTCTTGGTCGGTGCCGCAAGCGTCCGGCCATTGGCCGCAGCGATCTTGGTGAAGGCCAGCGCCAGGGCGTTGGTGTCCTCGACACCGACGCGCACGTCGTAGTTGTTCTTGCTGTAGCTCGACGCCGCCCAAGCGTAGCCATTGGCCAGCAGGTAGCGCCGCATGATCGGCGTGCCCACGGTCAGGCTTGCGCCGGTGCCGGCATAGCCGTGCGCCCACATCACCAGTTTGCCGTTCCAGCCGACCTGGGGCACCTCGACGCGATAGGCCGCACCGCCCTGCACGCCGACCCAGCGGTCGGTGGCAGGCGCACCTGCCAGGGCAGCAAACGTGGCTTCGATCACCGGGGTGAAGGTGCGCGAATCCTGAAGCCTGACCTCCTCGGGGACGGGCGCCGGGTCGGGCGCGGTCGGGGTGTTGCCGCCACCACCGCAAGCGGTCAGCGCTGCGGTGGCGACGATGGACAAGGCATACCGCCGATGACGGCAAAAGCGCAGCATTTCAATCAAGTCAGTCTCCTGGGATGGGCCGTGCCCGGCCTGAATTTTTCAACATTGGCAGCGCAGCAAATTGCGCCGCCTGCCGCAGCCATGATGGCCAGTGGCCCGCAGTCCCACAAGCGGTGTTGACCCTCAGTCCAGGTCGCCGCCGCGACAGCCGGCCGGTGCAGCCCGAGCAGTTGCCCGCGCTCGCCGAGCGCGACAGCACGATCAGCCAGTGGCCTGGCGCGAGGCCATCAGCTTCATGTGATGGCGCCGTCGCCCGGATCGGCCAAGGCCCATTCGATGTGCTCGGCCACCAGCGCGTCGGCGCCGGCCAGGGCGGCCTGCAGGGCGGCGCTGATCGCCCGGTCGGGCCCGGCGCGCAGGGCGTTGCCCAAGCCGACCGCGAGGTTGCGCCGCCAGCGCCGGTAGCCGATGCGGCGGATTGCCGAGCCCTCGGTGTGGCGCAGGAATGCCGGCTCGTCCCAGGACCAGAGCGCCAGCAGGCTGGGTGCGGCCAGCGCCGGGCGGGCGTCGAAGTCGGGCAAGCTGCTGACCTGGGCGTACTTGTTCCAGGGGCAAACGAGCTGGCAGTCGTCGCAGCCGTAGACGCGGTTGCCGATCAAGGGCCGCAGGTGGGGCGGAATCGGCCCGTCCAGCTCGATCGTCAGGTAGCTGATGCAGCGTCGGGCGTCGAGCCGGTACGGGCCGACGATGGCCCCGGTCGGGCAGGCGCTGATGCAGGCGTCACAGGCGCCGCAATGGGCCGCGACCGGCGCGCTGGACGGCAGCGCCAGATCGAGGTAAATCTCGCCGAGAAAGAACATCGAGCCCGCGTCGCGCGACAGCGCCAGGGTGTGCTTGCCGCGCCAGCCCAGGCCGCTGCGGCTGGCCAATTCCACCTCCAGCACCGGGGCTGAATCGGTGAACACCCGGTGCCCGAGCGGCCCGACCTCGGCCTGCAGCCTCTCGGCCAGGCGCTGCAGACGCTGGCGCAGTAGCTTGTGGTAGTCCCGGCCACGGGCGTAGAGCGAGACCTGGGCCTGCTGCGGCCTGGCCAAGCGGTCCCACTCGATGGCCTGCCAGCCGGGCGCGGTGGCGCGCGGCAGATAGTCCATGCGGGCGGTGACCACCGACAAAGTGCCGGGCCGCAGGCTCGCCGGTCGGGCGCGGACCAAGCCGTGGCGGGCCATGTAGCCCATCTGGCCATGAAAGCCGGCCTCCAGCCAGGCGGCCAGGCCGGGCTCGGCGCTGCTCAGGTCAATCCCGGCCACCCCGATCTGTGAAAATCCCAATGCCCTGGACCAGGCCTGGAGTTGCGCCCACAGCCGGCCGTGGTCCGGCTCAGCGCCGCCCGCCTGGCCGGTGGCCGCCAACGTTTGCCTTGCTGAACCCTGCCCGTGCATCCGCCGATTCTAGAAAGCCGTCTGCTCGATTGGCCCGATGAAGCCGCCTGCGCCGCCTTTGCCCGGCGCCTGGCGCAGCAGCCCGGCATCGGCCGAGCAGCGATCGAATTGCGCGGCCCGCTGGGCGCCGGCAAAACCACCCTGGTGCGCCACCTGCTGCGTGCCCTCGGCGTCAGTGGGCGGATCAAAAGTCCCAGTTACACCGTGCTGGAGCCCTACACCCTGGCCGACGGCGGCGCGGTCTCGCACCTGGACTTCTACCGCTTCAGCGACCCGCGCGAATGGTTCGATGCCGGGCTGCGCGAGGTCTATGCCGCGCCCGGCCTGAAGCTCGCCGAATGGCCCGACAACGTGGCCGACTTGCTGCCCCCGCCCGACCTGCGGCTGCAGATTGCGTTGGGCCAGAGCGACGACGCACGCCAGGTGGCGGTGGACGCGCTCAGCCCGCTCGGCCAGGCGCTGTTGCGATGAGCCTGCCCGGCCCGCCGCGCCGCCGGGCGATGCAACAACTGGGCGCGGTCGCGCTGCTGCTCGGCCAGTCCGAGATCGCCCACGGCGCCAGCGTTCTGGCGGTTCGCCTTTGGCCGGCGACCGACTACACCCGGCTGACGCTGGAGTCCGACGAGCCGCTGCCGGCACGCCACTTCACGACCGACGACCCGCCGCGCTTGGTGCTGGACATCGACGCGCTGGAGCTCAACCCCGCGCTGCGCGACTTGGTCGGCAAGCTGCGCGCCGACGACCCCTATATCGCCGGGCTGCGCATCGCCCAGCACCAGCCGCGCACCGTGCGCCTGGTGCTGGAGCTGAAGCAGCCGGTGGCACCGCAGCAGTTCGCGCTCGCGCCGGTCGCCGCCTACCGTCATCGGCTGGTGATTGACCTCTACCCGGCCCGGCCGGCCGACCCCTTGCTGGTGCTGATCCAGGAGCGCGAGCGCGCCCAGGCGCTGGCCGCCCAGGCGGTGCAGGACGCCCTGGGCGATTTCATCGGCAAGCTGCCCTCGCAGGCACCTGTCGTGGCACCGGTGATGCCTGCGGCGGCCACCACCGCCCCGGCCAGCGCCGCCCTGCCCGCCCCGCTCCGGCCAGCCAGCGGCCCAGTCGCGGTGGCCGCCGCCGCGCCGCTGGGGGCCGACGAGCAACTGCGCCTGAACCGCCTGGTGGTGGTCGCGCTCGACCCTGGCCACGGCGGCGAGGACCCCGGCGCGGTCGGCCCCAACGGCCTGCGTGAGAAGGACGTGGTGCTGGCGATTGCCCTGCGCCTGCGCGAGCGCCTCAACGCCCTGCCCGGGGTGCGGGCGATGTTGACCCGCGACGCCGACTACTTCGTGCCGCTGCACGAGCGGGTGCGCAAGGCCCGCCGGGTCCAGGCCGACCTGTTCGTCTCGATCCATGCGGATGCCTTCATCACCCCGGCCGCGCGCGGCGCCTCGGTCTTCGCCCTGTCCGAGGGCGGCGCCTCCAGCAGCGCCGCACGCTGGCTGGCGAACAAGGAGAACGCCGCCGATCTGGTTGGCGGCGTCAACGGCCTGGCGCTGGCCGACAGCGAGGTGATGCGGGCGATGCTGGACATGAGCACCGCCGCCCAGATCAAGGACAGCTTGCGCCTGGGCCGCGAGGTGCTGGGCCACATCGGCCGGGTCGGCGCATTGCACAAGCGCGGGGTCGAGCAGGCCGGTTTCGCCGTCCTCAAGGCGCCCGACATCCCCAGCATCCTGGTCGAGACCGCGTTCATCTCCAACCCCGACGAAGAGGCCCTGCTGCGCGATGGCGAGTTCCAGCAACGCCTGGTCGAGGCGCTGCTGACCGGGATCAGGGGCTACTTCTTGCGCAACCCGCCGCTGGCCCGTCAGCGCCTGCTGTAGGCCGGATCAGGCCGGCTTGCCACGCCCGCGCCAGGCGCCCAGCACGACCACCGCGCCAGGCACCAAGACCATCGCCCAGATGATCAGCGACAGGTTGGCGCTGACCCAACCGATGTTGCCGAACAGGTAGCCGGCCAGCGACAGGCTACCGACCCAGAGCGCGCCGCCACTGACGTCAAAGAAAGTGAAGCGGCGCCGCCCCATTTGCGCCACGCCGGCCACGAAGGGCGCAAAGGTGCGCACGAACGGCATGAAGCGCGCGGCCACCAGGGTGACGCCGCCGTAGCGCTCGTAGAAGGCGTGGGCCTGGTCGAAGGCCTTGCGGTTGAACCAGCGCGACTGCTCCCACTGGAACACCTTGGGCCCGACCCAGCGGCCGATGGTGTAGTTGGTTTGGTTGCCGGCCACCGCCGCCACCAGCAGCGCCGCCATCACCAGCGGCAGGCTCATCAGGCCGGCACCGGCCAGCGCGCCGGCGATGAACAGCAGCGAATCGCCGGGCAAAAACGGCATCACCACCAGGCCGGTCTCGACGAACACGATCAGGAACAACAGGCCGTAGACCCAGGCGCCGTGCAGGCCGACGAAGTCGCGCAGATGGCGGTCGACATGGAGGATGAAATCGGCGAGCAGCAGCAGGGTGTCCATCGGCCGGGATTATCCGGGCCGTCGATAATCCGGGCGATGACCGTCGCGCTGCCCCGCCCTCCTTTGTTGCGCCGGCCGATCCGCGCCTTGGACGACGAACTGGTCAGCCAGATCGCCGCCGGCGAGGTGGTCGAGAGGCCGGCGTCGGTGGTGCGTGAACTGGTCGACAACGCCATCGACGCCGGTGCCACCCAAGTCACGCTGCGCTTGCTGGCCGGTGGGGTGCGCAGCATCGTGGTCGAGGACGACGGCGCCGGCATCGCCGAGGGCGAATTGGCGCTGGCCCTGAAGCGCCACGCGACCAGCAAGATCGCCAGCCTGCAGGATCTGGAGTCGGTGGCGACGATGGGCTTTCGCGGTGAGGCGCTGGCAGCGATCGCCTCGGTCAGCGAGTTGGCCATCACCAGCCGCACCGCCGAGGCGGCGCACGCCCACCGGCTGGATGCGCGCAGCGGCGAACTGCAGGCGGCGGCGCGGGCTGTGGGCACCAGTGTCGAGGTCCGCGAGCTGTTCTTCTCGACCCCGGCGCGGCGCAAGTTCCTCAAGGCCGATGCCACCGAACTGGCGCATTGCATCGAGGCGCTGCGGCGCCATGCCCTGGCCCGGCCGGACGTTGGCTTTGCGGTCTGGCACGAGGGCCGGCTGGTGCAGCAATGGCGGCGGGTCGAGTCCGGCGCCCCGGCCCTGGCCGAGCAGCGCCTGGCCGACGTGCTGGGCGCCGAGTTCATCACCCAGAGCCGGGCGGTGCAGCACCAGTCGGGTGGCGTCAGCGTCAGCGGCCGGGTCGGCCTGCCGGATGCGGCGCGCGCCAGGGCGGACCAGCAGTACACCTATGTCAACGGCCGCTTTGTGCGCGACCGCTTGGTCGCCCACGGCGTGCGCGCGGCCTACGAAGACGTGCTGCACGGCAGCCGCCAGCCGAGCTTTGTGCTGGCCCTGCAGATCGATCCGCTGCGGGTCGATGTCAATGTCCACCCGACCAAGATCGAGGTCAGGTTCCGCGACGGCCGCGAGGTCCACCAGGCGGTGCGGCGGGCGGTTGAAGGGGTGCTGGCGCTGTCCCGGGCGCCGCTGCTGGCCGATCCGGTCGATCCGGTCGATCCTGACACTGCAGCCAGTTCGTCCGGCCCTGCCGCCTGGACGCCGAGCGTGGCCGGCGGGCAGGCACGGCTGGCCCTGGCGGAGCGGGCTATTGCCGATGCCCCGGCCGCATGGCCTGCCTCCGGCCTCGGCAACCCGGGCCAGGCCGAAGCCGCGGGCTTTACCGCCCTGGTCGCCGAGCAGCCCATGGCCTGGGCCAGGCTGGCCAACCCTGCGCCGCAGGCTGCGGCGACGCCCGCCGGCCCAGCCGCCCAGGCCTGGCCACTGGGCCGCGCCCTGGCCCAGCTCGGCGGGGTCTACATCCTGGCCGAGAACGCCCAGGGCCTGGTGATCATTGACATGCACGCCGCCCATGAGCGCATCGTCTACGAGCGGCTCAAGTCGGCCCAGGCTGCCGCTGCGCCCGAGGGCCTGTCCGCCCTGCCCGCCCAGACCCTGCTGATCCCCGCCAGCTTTGCCGCCACCCAGCTCGAGATCGCCGCCGCCGAGCTGCATGGCCAGGCGCTGCTGGCACTGGGGCTGGACCTGGCGCCGCTGTCGCCCGGCGTGCTGGCGCTGCGCTCGCGCCCGGCGGCGCTGCCCGACGCCGAGCCGGTGGCGCTGGCCAGGGCGGTGCTGGCGGAGCTGGTCGAGTTGGCCGGCAGCAGTGACGCCGGCCGGATCGTGCAGCGCGCCCGCGACGATTTGCTCGCCACCATGGCCTGCCACGGCGCGGTGCGCGCCAACCGGGCGTTGACCCTGCTGGAGATGAACGCGCTGCTGCGCGACATGGAGCGCACCGAACGCGCTGACGTCTGCAACCACGGCCGCCCGACCTGGCGG
>JANXYH010000011.1 GCA_025350145.1 Burkholderiales bacterium
CCAACTTCTTGAGGAACAAGCGTGGCGCGACACCGACTTTGCCACCCAAGCCGCCGGCCACGGCGCGAGCCAGGGTGTCGAGGTAGGCGTCGTCCACGACCGTCCGGAGCCGCTGCTCATGCTGCCGACCGTCGGCATAGACGTCGCGCACGCGGCGGCCGACCGAGAGCAAGGCGCCATGGTCGAAGGGCGAAAGGCGAATCTGCACCGCCCGCGGATTGTCGAAACGCCGATCGGTCCCGAAGTCCACATGCAGCCGTTGTGCCAGCGGTGCCAGGCGTTGTACCCCCTGCGGGCCGTCGAAGAACGCCGGGGTGCCGGTCACCACGAGGTACAGCCCCAGGTAGCGGCCGGCGTCGATCTCATCGATCCACTGGCGCAGTGCGTTCAGGCCCTTTTCGCGGGTGTCGGTGCGCATGCGTTGCAGCGTTTCCACCTCGTCCAGCACCAGCACCAGACCTGCGAACCCGCTGTCGCGCAGGATCGTCAGCAGGCCGACGATGAAGTTCGTGGCGCCGAAGTGGTCCAGGTCGCCCTTGATGCCCGCCGCGCGTTTCACACTGGCGGCCACATTGGGTTGGCCCGCAAGCCAGCTGATCAGGCCATCGGCCAGCATCGTGTCGCCGTCTGCGACGGCTCGGCGATAGGTGCGCAGCACCGCCGAGAAGGCCGGCGCCGTCTTGTTGATGGTGGCCAGGCGGGCCTCCATCAAGGTGTCGGTTCGGGAGAGCAAGTCGTCGGCGTTGCTCGCGTCCACCGATTCATCGGCCAGTACGTCCTGCTCCAGCGCGTAGAACCAACCGTCGATCACGCCGCGGAATGCGCCAATGCCAGTGTCTGCGGTGCCCAGTCGCTCGACCATGCGGCGATAGACGGTCTCCAGTTTGTGCAGCGGCGTCTCTGTCTCGTTGATCTGAACCTCGCTGGCGGCAAAGCCACGGGTGCGCGCGCGCTCCTGCAGCCAGCGGCCGAAGAAGGTCTTGCCGGTGCCGTACTCGCCTCGCACCGCTTTGAATCCACCTCGGCCGGCCGCCACGGCGGCCAGTTCCTCGTCCAAGGTCGGGGCGAAGGCGTCGATGCCGACGGCCAGTGCGTCCAGGCCGCTGCTGGGCACGGTGCCACGGCGCAGAGCGCCGACGATGTCTTCGCGCCGGGCTTGGCTGATCATCGTGGTGCTCCGTGGCCGCTGATGCGGAATTGCTGCTGCAGCAGCACCCGGTTCAGCTCAATCGTGCCGGCTGACTCGTCCACGGTCAGCACCGGCGCTTGGTCGACGTTGAGCATGCGCCGGACGGCGCTCAACAGTCCGCCAAGGCGTACCTCGGGCAGCGCAAGCCGCTGGGCCAGCGCGGCACGCGACAGCTTGCCGCCGCGCTCGGATAGCGACACCAGCAGCAAACGCATCTTGTCGTCGGGCAGCGCCACCCGCGCTGCCAACTGGCGCTGCGACGCGTAGATCGAGCTGGCCAGCAGCGCCCCGACCCAGTCGTCCGCAGCCGGCGCTGATGCGCTCGGTGGCAGGGCGGGTGCCTCTTGCGGCTCGAACAACGAGGGTTGCGCCACTGAGGGCGTTGGTGCCTTGCGGCCCGCCGGGCGGGCCGCAGGTGCCGGCACAGGCGCAAGCTGCGGCAATTCCCACCACTCGGGTTGCGCCGGGGGTGCCAGCTGCCAGCCTGCGAGGTTCATCCCCAGTGGCACGATGACACTCAGAGGCACCGTCACCTCCTGAGGCGAAACGCCGCCGTGATAGCCGTTCTTCCTGCCCGCGTAGCGCGTGCTTTCGCCCCACAGGCACACCACGGCTTTCGAGCTGTCGGCAGTCACCACACGGCCGCCGCTGAAAGCCACTTCATGCGGGGCGCGCGCATCGCGGCCCGGCCGCCACCGGTCACTGACCTTGTCCGGCGCGGATGCGCAGGTCAGCTGGGTCGTGCCGTCCTCCAACAGGTGCCCGTGGTCGGCGGTGATGACGACCACCCGCCGCGCTTCGCGGGCCTCGCGCAGCAGCGGCAGCAACAGGCGCAGGTCTTCCAACGCCCAGCGCTGATGCAACTGGTCGGGCCCACTCAGGTGGTCATCCACGGCGTTGTAGACCACGCCTACCACTCGCTGGTGCGGGTTGGCGATCATTGACCGGACCTCCTGCGACAGGTTGGTCGAATCGGCCAGGTCGCCCTTGTGGAAGAGGCGCGGTGGCGCTTCGCTGCGGCTGTGCGCCAGCAGCGCGGGGTGGCTTGCGAACCCGGTCTTCTCGTTGGCAGCGGCTCCCAGGGCGAGCCGGCCGCAGAGCAGGCTGGTGCGGCTCACTTCGGTGACTGTGGGAAGCGCGGCAACGCCTATGAACGATAGCCCCCTGGCCGTCGCTTCGCGCCGTCCGCCCCCCGAGGGGGACAAGGCGCTCGGGAGCGGCCCGTCGCCGCCTTGCGGATGTTCGGCTTCGGCCTGCACCATCTCGACCCAGCCAAGGTTGCCGATGCGCGAGAAGAGTTCGCGGTAGATGCTGGTGCTCAACCCGTCCATCACCAGCAGTAGAACGGGCTGGCTGGCGGCGATCGGCCCGAGCACACGGTCCAGAACCGATTCAATCGGCACCACACGTCCGTCGGCGCCAGGCGTCTGTGCGTTCCACTGCAGCAGTGCTTGGGCAAATGGCTGATCGAAGGCGTTGCGGCGGGCGATTGCGGCTGCGCGCATCGCGCCATACGCATGATCGAGTTCGGTCAACTCGTCGCCGCCCAGCAGCCTGAAGCGCGCCCAGTCGACGAACGCGCCTTCATCCGCCTGCCAGCCCACTGCGGTGGCCACGTGGGCGGCCGAAGGTGCCGGCAGCATCAGCCAGCGCGCCAGGCGCCTGGCCATCTCGACCCGGTCCAAGCGCTGCTGTTGCAGCGCGGCCAGGGCGTGCTTCAGCACGTCGTCTGCCAGCTGCTCCACCCGTGCAAGCTTGGCTTCGCCTGGCGCAGCGACATGTGCCGACAAGCCTGCAGCAAACGCCCGCATACGCTGGTCAAGTGATGAAGGCAGCAGGTCGCTCAGGTGTGCGAATTCGGCGATGCGCAGCTCGTTGAGCAGGCTGTCGGCTCGATCCAGTGCAGCCCGCGTCGCCACATTGGCAAGTTCAGGCCCGGCGGTGCGGATGGCCTGCTCGGCCGCCTGCGACCAAGCACGGCCTTCGGCGATGCCGACATGTTTGTCACCCACGTAGCGCTCAAGGCGAATGGCCGCCTGGCCCAGCGCGGCCTGGCCAACGCCTGCCGGCGCGTAGACCACGCCGCACACCAGCCCCAGTGCCAGCGCATCGGCGGTACGGCCCGCATCCACGCAGGCCAGGACCATGGCGCCGGCAGTCCCTGCGGCCTCGCCCAGCCAGCGTGTGAGGTCGGTTCGCGTCGCGCCCGGCAATAGCCTGAGTGAAGCGTCGGAGCCCGGCAGCGTGCACCACTGGAGCAGCGCCACGGCATCGGGCCGCGCCGACTTCAGTCCGAGGAAGCGTTGGAGAACCTCGCGCCACGCGGTCTCCAGATCGAGAAAGCCGTTGGCCACCGGCGCGTACTGGCCTTGAGCCGCGCCGTCGATCAATGCCTGCGGCATCCATGCAAAGCGTCCGAGCCGCGCATCCGTCTCCTTGGCCTGGAACAGCTGGCGAACGTTGTCCCAGCCCTCGGGCTGGTACACGCGTCCCCGGGCCAATCTGGCGGCGATGTCTTCGGCCACCTCGTGCGTGGACAGCGGCGTGATCACCACAAGGCCAGCAGAGGCGGGGTCGTGCTGCTCGTTGTCGCACAGCGCCTCTCGTATCGCCAACGACGACTCACACCACCGCAGCGCGAACCGCCGGCCGCGCTGGCTGAGCGACTCTGGCCAAGGTTGCCGCGCGGTGGCGCGAATAGCCACCGCCGCAGCGGTCGGGTCGCTGCTCAGCACCCGATCCAACTGCGCAGCGATCTGTGGCGTCGACAAACTCACGTCGACCCCCTTGGCGCCTTCGGCGCCGTCCCCCCGAGGGGGAGCGTTCGCGCATGGGAGCGGCCCGGCGCGCTCACAGCTGCGTTCCCTTGCGCTGCAAGCGCCAGCTCAGCGTCAACTCAAGGTCCTGCTCCTTCGCCATCCTAGCCTTCAGCTCGTCCAGGGCGGCGGCGGCTGCCGCGCCGCTCAGGTGAAGCAGTTGCTTCTCTTCCACCACCTCGGGGCCCATCGCTGCTGGTGCAGGCGGCAAGGCCACGGGCGCGGGCGTTGGGAATGTCGCAGTGCCGTTTGGCGTCGGCGCGGGAGCCGGCGGCGGTGCGGCAGCGGTCAGCAGCCGCATCGCATCGCGCTCCAGTTCCTCCAGGCGAGATTTCAGCGGCAACACATGCTCGTCACTCGTCAGCGCCTCACTCAGGCGGCTCAGCACGGACGCGGCGGCATCGCGCCGATGGTCCTGCAGATCACGCATGGCGTCGAACATGTCCCAGCGGGTGTTCGTCAGCGTATCGGCGCAGGCCTGCGCCTGGCCCAGTGTTCGACCCACCGCAGCGTCAGATGTCTGCAGCGGGGCCGAGGCCAGTGCTGTCACCACGTCACCGTCGGCCGCTTGCGTCAGAGACGCCAGCAGTGCCTGCGCCGACTCCGCGGTCAGCTGGCGAGACCCGGCCACGCCAGGGGCATAGCGGGTTGACCGATCCCGCACCTGGGCCACCAGCCGCGCAGTCGCATCGCGCTTCTGCGTGGCGGCTTGCCGCATCTCGTCCACCAAGCGGCCGACGTTGGCTGCATTCAGCACTTGGGCAGGCGTCAGGCCGAACAGGCCGGACGCACGCTGAACCGCCGTCTGCCAATGGCCGGCGTCTGGCAAGGCCTGCTCGCGCAGTTCGAGTTCATCCGGCAAGCTGTCGATGCCGGGCTCGTACGGTCCACCGCGCATGACGAAGCGGCGGTTCGTCGTGGCCGCGAAGGTCATGATGATCAGGTTCTGCAGCTCCAGCGGCAGCCCCATCGGCGCCGGGGTGTCGATCCACTGGCGCAGCTTGGCCACGGTGATGACGCCACCGCCATCTCGTGCATGGCTCTGCGTAAATCGCGCCTGCCAGTGCGGCTCGATCAGCAGGTGCGTCTCGCCCATCTGCCCTAGCTGGCTGGGGTTCACCACGGCACGCACCAGCTTGCGGGTAGAGGCGTCCTGCACCAGGCCGCGCTGCCCCGGTGCTTCGATTGCCTTCTGCACCTCGGGCCATACCTTCTTGATGACGCTGGCCTTGATCTCGGTTTCGAACTCCGGGTGCGCAGGGTACTGATGGGCGAAGAGTTGGCCCAGCAAGCTCTCGAACGCAGCGCGGAAGTCGGCACCGACCGGCGGCCTGGGCGACAGCGTGGGGTCCAGCGACCTGAACTGTTGGTCAGCCGAGAGCGGACTGCTCACTGCGTCCCGCGGTTCGGTGCTGATCCCGTAGGCGACCTCAAGATGCGACAGCACCTTTCCGCGCAGGATTCCCTGCTGATTCGTTGCCAGTGCCTTGGCTTGAATCCGATCTACAAACGAGAGATGAGTGGCGTAGTTGTCAAAGCGCTCGTCCTTGAGGATGTAGTCCAGCACCACAAGACGCCCCAGATCGGCCAGCGCCTTGTTGCTCAGGAACGAGGGCAACCACACCAACGTGCGCGTGTCGCCGCCGCGGTATTCGCCCAGTCGTGCCAGGTCATCGGCCGGGCCGAAGTTGGCATCGTCGAACGGGAAATCCAGCACCACGGTCCACGCACCGCTGCGCCCACGCAGCCGGTCGTCGGTCATCTCCCGCACGTTTTCGTACAGCAGCTCCACCTCGCGCCGGGTGCCGCGCCAGTTGAATTCGTAGGTGGTGAACAGGCCGCCGCTGTCAGGGATGTTCAGTTCGCCGAACAGCGCTTCGCGAATCCGCTTGCGGCGGTTGCCGGCGTTGTCGTTGGCCTCGGCCGCACGCAAGATGGGCTCGATGTCGACGCCGGTCACCTGGATCGAGACCACCGGGTTCTGGTCCTCGGTGATCTTGATCTCGCCGATCTCGCTGGCCCAGTCGCGGCACTTGCGAAGGATGTCGGCGCCCTCGCGCCCCTGGATAGGTGACCGGAACGTGCCGTGGTTCAGCGCCGCCAGACGAGGCCCGGTCAGTGCCTTCAATGACTCGACCTCGGGCACCAACGCGCTGAGCAGCAAGGTCTTCAGCAGCCGCGCATCGTTGCGCAGGTTCTTGGCCGCGGTGGCGTCGGCCTGGCCCAGCTTGATGCTGTCATTGAAACTGCGCCAGGTCACGCCATGCTGGCGTTCGAGCATCGGCAGCAGCCGCTGCATGTACAGGCGCTTCGCGTTTTCAAAGTGCAGGCGCATGCCTTCGCTGAACGGCTCATCGCCTTCGGCGATGGCGTCGTACAGGTCGCCCACCGGGATCAGCTGCCCCAGTTCCAGATCGTCACGCCGGTCCACCAGCAGCTGCAACATCAGCTTGAGCGCGGTGCGCTCGCGCTGCAGCGCGGCCGACACGGCGATCAGCGTCTGCACCAGCGCCGGGCTGAACGGGTAGACCTTGCGGAACATGTCCCTGTCGGCCGTCGTCGTCAGCAAGGTGTCCAGCACGTCCTTGCGCATCTTCAGGATGTCGTCGAAGGCCGCCTGCATCGTCTGGCGAGCAGCCTCGCTCACCGGCCGCAGAACGCGCTTCTCGGCGATGGCGGGCAAGTTGCGGTCTTCCAGCGTGATGCGGTGGAAGCGCGCTTCCCAATGCTTGAGCACGTCGCTGAACTGCACCTGCACCACGCCGGCCAGGTTCTCGCCCACCAGGTCGCGCAGGTCACGCTGCCTCGCCACAAAGCTCACCAGAGGGATGGGCCGGTCGGCGTTGGTGGCCTCCACCAACTTGACCAGCTTGGTGCCCTCGCGGCTCACGAAGTTGACATCGGCCGCATGGCTGGCCAGCCACAACACCAGTTCATCAAGGAACAGGATGACGGCGTCATAGCCCAGGTCGCGGGCGTGGCGGCTCATGATGCTCAGGCCGTCGTCCAGCGACACGTACGACTCGCCGCTGCCCGCCAGCGTGCGGTAGGCCGAGAAGAACTGGCTGATCAGATCGCCGACCAGGCGCGAGCGCTCTTCGCCGTTGGGCGCTTCGAGCATGCCGCCTCGAAGCTCGTAGCGTCCCAGCCGCTGTCGAAAGAGCCCCAGCCGCTGGCGCCACCGCCACCGCCACCGCCACCGCCACCGCCACCGCGTTTTGCACCCTTGTTCAGCTGCGCGAAGAACGACTCGTCCCCCATTTGCAGCCGAAGCTCGCGGGCGTCTTTGAACATGCCCTCGGCGAGATAGAAGCCCGGCACCGGCGCCTCGGGGTGCTTCTTGCGCACGAACTCGGCGTACTGGCCCAGCACCGCGCT
>JANXYH010000022.1 GCA_025350145.1 Burkholderiales bacterium
GCGCTGTTGGACAGCACCTTCTTGACGTAATCGCGGGTCTCGTTGAAGGGCACGTTCTCGGCCCAGATCGCCGGCTCGACGACCGGGCCATCGCGCCAGCGGCGCGGCCGCCCGGGGCCGGCGTTGTAGGCGGCTGCGGCCATCGGCTGCGAGCCGCCAAGGTCGTCGAGCACCAGCCGGAGGTAGCCGGTGCCCAGGCGCAGGTTGGTCTGCGGGTCGGCCAGCGCCTCGCCCTTGGCCAGGTCGATGCCGATCTTCTTGGCCACCCAGCGGCCGGTGGCCGGCATCACCTGCATCAGCCCGGTGGCACCGACGGCCGAGCGCAACTGCGGCATGAAGCGCGTCTCCTGGCGGATCAGGCCGAAGACGAAGGCCGGCTCCAGCCCCGCGCTGGCGGCGGCCTGGACGATCTCGGGGGCGAACGGCATCGGGTAGCGCAGGCCGATGTCGATCTCGCCCTTGCTGCGCTCGGCGGTGTTGATGCAGAGCTGCCAGTCGGCCAACTCGCAGGCCAGGCGCGCGGCGGCCAGCAGTTCGCGGTCGGCCATGCCGCGCAGGCTGAAATTCCACTCGCGCCTGGCCTCGTCGCGCAGGCCCAGGTTGACCAGCAGGATCGCCCGCGCCAGGCCGGGGTGGTTGCGCGCGGCCTCGCGTTCGCTGGCGCGCTCGCCCGGCGTGGCCGGCTGCGGCAGGGGCGGCAGCGTGGGCGCCAGGCCCAGGTCCTCGGCGGCAAGCTGGCCGTAGAAATGCAGCGGGCTGGCCAGACTCGCCAGCGCCTGCCTGGCCTGGCTGCGCTGGGAATCGCCGTCGACGCCGGGCCGGGCGCTGGCCTGCAGCGCACGGGCACGCCAGTAGGCCCAGGCGGGCTCGCGCTGCTCGGTCGGGCCCATCGCATCGATCAGGCGCACGACCGCCGGCCAGCGCTCGGCCGGCGCCGCGCCGCGCAGCAGGGCGCGCACCCCCCAGGCCAGGGTCTCGTCGCTCCAGCCGGCCTGCGGCAGCTCGTCGCTGCGGCTCAGTGCCAGCGCGCGCAGGTAGGCCGGGGCGGCGTCGAGCGAGAGCTTGAACGCCAACTGGCGGCCGGCAAAGGCCCAGGCCCAGGCCGCCAGCGGGGCGCTGAGCTGGGCCTGGGCGTCGGCCAACTGGCCCGAGCCGACCTCGCTGTCGCTGGCCACCAGCCTGGCCAGCGCCAGGGCGCGCAACTCCTGGTTGAGGCGGGACATGCCGCTCGAACGTTTGACGAAGCGCGCCGGGGCGTCGAGTGCCTCGATCACGTCGCGCGCCGGACCGGCACCCAGCAGGGCCACCGCCGCCTTGGCCGCCGCCGGGCGATTCGCCTCGATCGCCAGCCTGGCCTTGCGCCAGACATCGTCGGCGCTGAAGCGCTTGGCATCGACCATCGCCGTGGCCAGCATCTGGCAGCCATCGTCGAGCTCACGCTGGGCGAACCAGGCGGCGCGGGCCGGCTCGCGCACGTCTTTGCCGGCAAGCTGTTCGCTCAGCAACCACCAGCAACTGACCTCGCGGTCATCGTTCATGCGAAAGCGCGGGTAGTCGCGGGCGATGCCGGCGAAGTCACGCCGCTTGCCCAGCTCCAGCAGCCAGTCGTTGCGCAGCCGGTCCTCGACATAGCTGCCCGGCCAGCGGGCGTAGAAGGCCTCGACCTCGTCGCCGCGGGCCTCGCCCAGGCGGCTGCTCAGATCCCAATATTCGACCCAGGGCAGCAGCGGGTGGGCGCCGGCCTGGGCGGCGGCGCGGGCGCCGGCCAGGCGGTTGCGGTCGCGCTTCTTGGCGGCGTCGCGGGCCTCCAGCACCGGGCCGTCGCTGATCGTGGCGGCGGCGGTGGCGGTGGCGACGGTGCTGGCCGGGGCGGCGCAAAGCGCAGCGCCGCAGGCGCCGGCCAGCAGACAAGCTGTCAGCAGCCGCCGCAACTCAGTCACGCGCGGCCCGGTAGGGTTCGTCGAAGGCCACATAGGTCTGCTCCTGCAGGGCGTCGGCCACCCAGGCAGCGACCGCGGGGCTGGCCCAGACCCTGGCCATGTAGGCCGCCACAACGGCTGCCACAGCGGCCGGCACCGGCAAGCCATAGCTGCGCAGCCGGCCGACCACAGGTGCGAAGAAGGCATCGGCGATACCGAATTCAGCGAACAGGAATGGCCCGCCGCTGGCCGCCAGCGCCTCGGCCCAGAG
>JANXYH010000044.1 GCA_025350145.1 Burkholderiales bacterium
GTCGGTGCCGCCGGAATTGGTCTTGGTGAAGAACAGGATGGCGGTGGACACCCCCGCGTAGGGCTTGAACACGCCCGAGGGCAGCGACACGACGGCGTCGAGCTTGTGGTCCTGGACGATCAGCCGGCGCAGTTCCTTGTGCGCGTTGCTGCTGCCGAACAGCACGCCGTCGGGCACGATCACCGCCGCCCGGCCGCCGGGCTTGAGCAGGCGCAGGAACAGGGCCAGGAACAGCAGCTCGGTCTTCTTGGTCTTGACCATGGCCAGCAGGTCCTTGGCGGTGTTCACGTAGTCCAGGCTGCCGGCAAAGGGCGGGTTCGCCAGCACCAGGCTGTACTGCTCTTCGTCACCCGCATGGTCCTGCGCCAGCGAATCCTGGTAGCGGATGTCGGGGTTGTCCACCCCGTGCAGTGCCATGTTCATGCTGCCGATGCGCAGCATGGTGTTGTCGAAGTCGTAGCCGTGGAACATGCCGTGGTGGAAGTGCGCGCGGCTCAGGCCATCGCGGAACAGTTCGGGGTGCCTCTCGCGCAGGTATTCGCCCGCCGCCACCAAAAAGCCGCAGGTGCCGCTGGCCGGGTCGCAGATCACGTCCCTGGGCGCTGGCGCAGTCATCTCGACCATCAGCCGGATGATGTGGCGCGGCGTGCGGAACTGGCCGTTCTGCCCGGCGGCGGCGATCTTGCCGAGCATGTACTCGTAAAGGTCGCCCTTGGTGTCGCGGTCTTCCATCGGCACGCGGTCGAGCATGTCGACCACCTTGGCCAGCAGCGCCGGCGTGGGGATGGTGAAGCGCGCGTCCTTCATGTGGCTGGCGTAACTGCTGCCGGCGCCGCCCAGCGTGCGCAGGAAGGGAAACACACGCTCGCCCACCACCTGGTGCATCTGCGCCGAGGCGAAGTTCTTGAAACGCGACCAGCGCAGGTCGCTGAAATCCCGGCCCTGGGTGTCCTGGCCCTGCCCGAACACCCGGTTCTCGATCGGGCGCCTGAGCGCTTGCGCCTTGCCTTCTTCGAGGGTGTGGGCGTCGTCGAGGCGGCGAATGAAGAGCAAGTAGGTGATCTGCTCGATCACCTCCAGCGGATTGGAGATTCCGCCAGACCAGAAGGCGTTCCAGATGGCGTCGACTTGGCTGCGGAGTTCGCCGGTGAGCATGTGCGGGTCTCGGGCTTCTCTGTGGGCTGGGGGATCGGCTCTGGCCTGTGTGGGGTTGGGCCGCCTACGCCGACGATAACCTTGCGGCCGGACGAGCATGGCACCGCACAAGCAAGCTTGAACACTGGACTTGAAGCCCCGGCACAGTGGCAGGGCAGCGTCGGCCGTCGTGCCCCGAACATCGACAGTTCGGAATTTGCGCTCAACCCCTTGGGGAGCGTTGGCACGGTACTGTGCGGGCTTGGTGCGACCGGCAAGAATCGAACTTGCGACTAAGCCTTCGGAGGGCCCAATGATATCCACTTCACCACGGTCGCTAGGCCTGCGGCAGGCGCGGATTGTAGCCAGCCTGGCTGGTGTCGCGGCCCGGCTTGCCTGGGCAAATCATGCCCCGCCGCTATAATCTACAGGTTGTGCTGGGGCCTGCTGCGGCCCTGGCTCCATGCCCATACCGAGGACCTTATGAGCGACGACGCGCTGCACGCCGAGACTGAAAACCACGAGGGCCCGATCAAGACGCCCAAGCAGTTGGTGGCCACCGTGGTGGCAGCGTTCGTGGTGCCTATCGTGATCATCATCATGCTGACCCACTATGTGGCCTCGGACGGCCGCGACGGCGCCGGCAGCGATGCCATGACGGCGGCAGCCACCGCCAAGCGGATCCAGCCGGTCGGCTCGGTCGAGATCAAGGACGCCAGCGACGTTGCCAGTTTCAAGACCGGCGAGCAGGTGTTCCAGGCGCAGTGCACCGCCTGCCACACCGCCGGCGCGCTCGGCGCGCCCAAGCTCGGCGATGCTGCGGTCTGGGCGACGCGGATCAAGACTGGATACAGCGCCCTGTTGGCCTCGGCGCTCAAGGGCAAGGGCAGCATGACGGCACAGGGCGGTGGCGACTACAACGACACCGAAATCGGTCGCGCCGTGGTCTACATGGCCAACCAGGGCGGGGCGAAGTTTGACGAACCCAAGGCGCCGGCTCAGGCGGCATCAGCGGCCAAGTAAGGCCCCTTGTCAGGGAAGTCTCAGCCGCCTGCGGGCGGCTTTTTTGCGCCCGGCTGCGGCGCCAGCACGAAGCCGAAGCGCTGCGCGGCCTGCGCAATGTCCAGGGCCTGCGGCAGCCACAGCCCCGACTCGACCGCCTGCGCCGCATCCAGCATGTCCTGGCTGTGGATGATGCCAAAGCCGAGGTCGCAGGCCAGGTACAGACGGCCCTGGGCATCGAGCCAGGCCGTTGCCGCCACCGCCGCCAGGCCGGTATGGCTGCGCAGCTCGGGCGCCAGCCCATCCCAGCGCACCCGCCAGACCCAGGGTGCGGCTTCGAGCTGCACATAGACCCGCTGCGGGCCGTTTTGAAAGTACCAGCAGCCCTGGGCGTCGGGTTCGTAGTTGCGCTCGATGAACTCGACCAGCTTGCGGTGCAGGATGCGGCTGCCCTTGACCTGCGGAAACGGCCCGGCGTGCTGGATCCTGTCGTCGCGCATGTACCAGTCGCCGCGTGCATCCAGCGCCAGCCAGCCGTAGCAGTGCGGCACCTGTGGCCACTTCTTCAGCGCGGCTTTGACAATTTCGTCCATGGCGCGACCGGCAATCAGGATCAGTGCAGAACCGACGGTGTCGACTGGATTTCGGCCAACTCGCCGAGCGTGCCCGGGCTGGCGTGGTGGGCGACCATGCGCCAACCCTGCGCCGTCTTCAGGTAGACGTTGGTGGCCAGCACGTAGCCGGTGCGCGGACCATCGGGGGTGTTGACGCTGATGCGCTCGACCAGGCTGTGCACGGCCGCATCCAGGGTATGGACCCGGCGCACCCGCTCGGGCTGGGCGGCGATGCGCCCGCCGTTGGCAAACATCGCCTCGAAGGCGGCGCGGATCGCCCGGGTGCCGACCACGCGCGGCCCGCCCGGGTGGACGCAGACCGCCTCGTCGTCGTCCGACCAGACGGCAATCAGCTTGTCGGTGTCGCCTTCGCGCAAAGCCTCGTAGAACTGCGCCTCGATTTCGTCGGGCGAAGCCATCAGGTGGGCGGTTTGCGGCTTGGTTGCGGGCATGGTCAGTGGCGCCGGGGTCAGCGGAAGACCACGGTCTTGTGGCCGTTCATCAGCACCCGGCGCTCTACATGCCAGCGCACGGCACGGGCCAGCACGACGTTCTCGACATCGCGACCGGCAGCGGTCAGGTCCTCGGCCGAATTGGCGTGGTCGACCCGCGCCACATCCTGCTCAATGATCGGCCCTTCGTCGAGTTCGGCGGTGACGTAGTGGGCGGTTGCACCGATCAGCTTGACGCCGCGCGCATGGGCCTGGAAGTACGGCTTGGCGCCCTTGAAGCTGGGCAGGAAGCTGTGGTGGATGTTGATCGCCCGGCCCTTGAGCTGCTCGCAGAACGCCGGGCTGAGGACTTGCATGTAGCGCGCCAGCACCACCAAGTCGATGCCTTCGTGCTCGGCAATGGCGGCGATCTGGTGCTCCTGCAGGCGCTTGGTGGCCGGGTCATGGCCGGCCGGCAAGGGCAGGTGGTGGAAGGCGATGCCATGGCTGGCAGCCAGCGCCGCGAAGGTGCTGTGGTTCGAGACGATCGCCGGGATCTCGACCGCGAGTTGGCCGCTGCTCCAGCGGAACAGCAAGTCGTTGAGGCAATGGCCATGCTGGCTGACCAGCAACAGCAGGCGCGGTCTGTGCGCTACTGCATGGAAACGCGCATCCATGCCGAATTGCCCGCGTACATGGGTGAACAGGTTGTCCAACAGGCCAATGTCGGCCAGGTTGGGCGGCGCCGAAAAATGCACACGCATGAAAAACAGACCGGTCGCATCGTCGCCCTGCACATCGCCAAATTGCTGCGAGTCGATGATGTTGCAGCCCGCTTGGTAGAGCAGGCCCGAAACAGCATAGACAATGCCGGTGGTGTCGCGGCACGACAGGGTCAGAATGAATTCGTGTTCGCTGCTCATCGTAGGCATGGCCCATCGCCGCAGCTCGGGTGGCGCGACTCCAGGCATGGATTGTATGGACGCACCCTGTCCCGGGCACCTCCGGGCACACGCAGGACGATGAAAACCGCAGTCGAGGATTGGAGCCAACGCAGCCGTGAGCTGGCCCGCCTGCTGTCGCGCAGCGCGCTCGGCGACCGGCTGGCGTTTGGCCAGCTCTATGAGCGCACCAGCGGCCACCTCTACGCCGTGCTGCTGCGTATCCAGCGTGACCGCGACCTGGCCGCCGATCTGCTCCAGGAGGTCTACATCAGCGTCTGGCGGGCCGCAGCCAATTTCGACGCCCAGCAGAGCCAGCCGCTGACCTGGCTGACCCACATCGCCCGCAACAAGGCGATCGACAGCCTGCGGCGCGCCCAGGCCCAGCCGCAACTGGCGTCGGTACACGCTGACCACGACGATGACGACCGGCCCGACCTGGACTTGGGCCTGGCCGATGAGGCGCCCGGACCCGAGCAATTGCTGGTGCGCGCCAGCGACGCCCGCCAGTTGGCGCAGTGCATGCAGGACCTGAGCGCCCCGCAGCGGCAAAGTGTGGCGCTGGCGTTCTTTGACGGCCTCTCGCATGCCGAGGTGGCGGCCCAGATGCGCGAGCCGCTGGGCACGGTCAAGAGCTGGGTCAGGCGCGCGCTGATGACGCTGAAGAACTGCCTCGAACGCGCCGCCCAGCGCGACACCGCACTGGGGGCCTGAGGTGGACTACGCCAACCCCAAGCTGGCCGACATCCTGGCCGCCGAATTTGTTGCCGGCACGTTGCGCGGCGGCGCGCGGCGGCGCTTCGAGGCGCTGCTGCCCGGCCACCCTGGCCTGCGTGCGGCCGTAGCACAGTGGCAGGCGCGCCTGATGCCGCTGACCAGCGCGCTGGCGCCGACCGCGCCGCCGGCCAGGGTCTGGGCCGGCGTCGAAACCCGCCTCTGGCCGAGTGAGGTGTCGCACGCGTCCGCCGCCCAGGCCTGGTGGCGCGGGCTGGCGTTCTGGCGTGCGGCCTCGGGTTTTGCCACGGTCGCGGCCGTGGGCCTGGCGCTGGTGCTGGCCTACCCGCAGCCGCAGCCTGCGCCGCTGCTGATCGTGCTGCAAGCGACCGAGGCCGGTGCCACGCCGGGCATCGTCAGCAGCAGTTTTGTGGCCAGCCTCGGCAGTGACGGCCAGTCACTGGTGACGCGCCCGATCCAACCGGTCGCCCTGGCCGCCGGCAAGGCGCTGGAGCTGTGGGCGGTGCCGCCAAACGGCGCGCCACGCTCGCTCGGCCTGATTTCGGCCAGCGGCACCACCGTACTGCAGCGCAACAAGTTGCCGCGGGATCTGCTCGACGCCCAGCGCACGGCGGCGCTGGCGGTCAGCGTCGAGCCCCCTGGCGGCTCCAGCACCGGCGCGCCAACCGGGCCGGTGGTCTTCGCCGGCAAGCTGCAGCTCTGACGGCCCAGGCTGAAGTGCGCAGCGCTCAGTGCGCGGCGTCAGTGCCCGGCGTTCAGTGCCCGCTGGCCAACTGCTCGCCCGCCCTGAGGCGGTAGACCGTGCCGCAATAGGGGCACTTGCCCTGGCCCTGACCCGCGACATCGATGAACACCCGCGGGTGGTTGCTCCACAGCGCCATCTTCGGGTTGGGACAGGTCACCACGCCGGGGCCTTGCAGTTCGCCGGCGGCCAACTCGACCACCGCCTGGGCTGATGTCGGGTTCATGGCTTCACACCTTGCTCAGCCATTCGGCGTACTTCGGATTCCGGCCGTTGACGATGTCGAAGAACGCAGCCTGGATCTTGCCGGTGATGGGCCCGCGCTCGCCCTCGCCCAGTGAGATCCGGTCGAGTTCGCGGATCGGTGTCACCTCGGCTGCGGTGCCGGTGAAGAAAGCCTCGTCGCAGATGTAGATCTCGTCGCGGGTCAGGCGCTTCTCGACCAACTTGAGCCCCAGGTCCTGGCAGATCGCGAACACGGTGTTGCGGGTGATGCCGTTGAGCGCCCCGGCCGAAAGATCCGGCGTATAGACCACCCCGCCCTTGATCACGAAGATGTTCTCGCCCGCGCCCTCGCTGACGAAGCCCGAGGCGTCGAGCAGCAGCGCCTCGTCATAGCCCTCTTCGGTCACTTCCATGTTGGCCAGGATCGAGTTGGTGTAGTTGCTCACCGCCTTGGCCTGGGTCATGGTGATGTTGACGTGGTGCCGGGTGTAGCTGCTGGTCTTGACGCGGATGCCGCGCCTCAACCCTTCGTCACCCAGGTAGGCGCCCCACTCCCAGGCTGCAACCATCAGGTGGATGGTGTTGCCCTTGGGGCTGACACCCAGCTTCTGGTCGCCGATCCAGACCAGCGGTCGCAGATAGCAACTCTTGAGCGCATTGGCCTTGACCACGTCGAGCTGGGCCTGCAGCACCTGCTCGACGCTGAACGGGATCTTCATGCGCAGGATCTTGGCCGAGTTGAACAACCGCTCGGTGTGCTCGTGCAGGCGGAAAATGGCGGTGCCGTTGACGGTGTCGTAGGCGCGCACGCCTTCGAAGGCACCGCAGCCGTAGTGCAGGGTGTGGCTCAGCACATGGATCTTGGCGTCGCGCCAATCGACCATCTGGCCGTCCATCCAAATCTTGCCGTCGCGGTCGGACATCGACATCGGTCATGCTCCTGTGGGTGTAGGGGCGGCGCGAGACTGCAACCGCGCTGCGCCGGGCCAAACCGGCGATTTTATGCGGCAGGCACTTGCCCAGCGGAAAGCACCGCTTCGGGCTCCAGTGATCGGTCCAGGCTCCAGCCGCTGCAGCGCCCATTGACCAAGGTCACGTCCACCGAGGCACCCGAACCGTCGCTCCAGCGCCAGACCTCGGGCAGCTCGCTCACCTTGGCGCCGAGGCTGCGGGTGTGCAGGATGATCTGCATCAGGCTCATGCCCTTGTGCAGCTTGGCGTGCAGCATCACCGCGCTCGGCACCACCCCAACCGGCGACCGCCCGGCCAGCCGCATGATCCGCAGCGCCTTGCTGAACTGCAGCAGCAGCCAGAACACCACCACCGACACGCACAGCGCCACCCCCGGCCAGCCATAGTGGTGGTAGCCGAGCGCGGTGCCGATGACGGCCAGGGTCCAGCCCAGGAGGGAGTTCATGGCGTTGCTGTGCGCAGGTCCGGGTGCGGCCGGGATTGTCGCCGTTGGCGGGTGCCGACCGGCGCGCCGCTCAGGCCGCGGGTGGTCGACGTGAGACCGCACGCATGGCCAGTTCCAGGCGGTTGCGGGCGTGCCACTTCTCCATGATCCGGCTGACGTAGTTCTTGACCGTGCCCTCGGCCAGGAAAACCGTCGCGGCAATCTGCTTGTTGCTCAGCCCCGTGGCCAGCAGGTCCAGGATTTGGGCCTCACGTTCGCTGAGTTGCTCCTCGAGCGCGCTGTGCGTTTGTCGCTGGCTTGGCGCAGTGGGGGTTTCGGCCACCACCGGCTGTGGGTCGCTGGCTTGGGCGGTGACGAACCTGAACTGGTCCACCAGCTTGCGCGCAATCGCCGGCGACAGGCGTGATTCGCCGAGGTGGACCGAACGCACGGTGGCCAGCACCTCGGCTTCGCTGGAGTCCTTGAGCAAGTAGGCCTGGGCGCCGGCACGGATTGCCTCGAACACCAGTTCGTCGTCGTCAAAGGTGGTCAGCACCACGATCCGCGTCTGCGGCAGCGCCGCCGTGATCTGGCGGGTCGCCATCACCCCGCCGACGCGCGGCATCTGCAAATCCATCACGACCACGTCGGGGCGATGCAGCATCGCCAGTGCCAGCGCCTGCTCGCCATCGGCAGCCTGGGCGACGACCTCGATGCCGGGCTCGGCGCCCAGCATCATGGAAAGGCCACGCCGGATCACCGGCTGGTCGTCGACGATGAGCAAGCGGATGGTCGCGGCGGCTGCCTCGGGCGGGGTCATGCGCGGGCATTGTCAACCTGCCGGGCGCGGCCGCTGCAACACGGGTCGGCGAGGGCAGGCAGCCAGCGGCCCATGACCGACGATGGGCGATGATCGGGCATGCAGATGTGGTGGGGGCAACTGAATCCGCGCCGGTACCTGGCTGCGGCCATCGGCTGGGCGGTGTTTGGCGTCGTCAGCCTGGCCGCGCTGATCACCGCCAATTTGGTCGCCAACGACGCCGAGCGCCGTGCGCTGGGCGACACCCAGGATGGCCTGGTCGAGTTTGCGACCCAGGCGCGCGACGCCCTGGCGATGCGGATCGAGACCCGCATCGCGGTGATGCAGGCGACCGCATCCCGCCTGGTGGGCAGCGCACCGGACCAAGAGGGGCGGCGGCGCATCCTGCTGTCGATGCGCGAGCAGTTCCCGGAATTCCTGTGGCTGGCCGTGGCTGACGAAAGCGGCCACATCGGCACCCAAGTCGGCGACCTGGCACTGGCTGAGGGGCATCCCATTTGGGACTCTAAGGCCGACCCGCGGCAGCAATGGGTCAGCGACCAGCGCGCCCACGTGGGTGGCGATGGCCGGGCCCGTGGGGCGACGATGCGCGTACTCGACCTGGCCGTGCCCCTGCGCGGCGATGCTGCCGACACTGTCGAAGTGCTGTGGGCCGCGCTGTCTTGGAGCTGGATCGAAGGCCAACTGGAGCGGATGCGCAATGCCCTGGACCGCGAGACACCGACCCAGGTCGGGCTGGTGGCCAAGGACGGCCAGGTCCTGGCGGGTCCGCCAGCCTGGGTCGGGCAAGACTGGGCCAGCGTCGGCGACGCCAGCGAGGACGGCCGCCATGTGGTCGGCAGCCAGACCAACCTGCGCCTGGCCAATGGCGTCGGCCTGGGCTGGACCGCAGTGGTGCGCCAGGCCGCGGACCGTGCGCTGGCGCCGGTTCAGGTGGTGCGGCGCACGGTCTTCCTGACGATCGTGGTGGCGGGCCTGTTGTCGGCTGCAGTGGCCGTGGGCGTGAGCCTGTGGATTGCGCGCCGGCTGGGGCGGCTGGCGGCCGACGCCGAACAAGTCCAGAGCGGCCGGCAATCGGCGCTGGCGGTGCCGGCCGGCGCCGACGAGGTCAGTCGCATCGGTGCCTCGATGGCCCAATTGGTCGACCACCTGCAGCGCGACAAGTCGGCCCTGGTCGAGCTCAACCGCGATCTCGACGCGCGGGTGGCCGAGCGAACGGCGCGGATCGAACGCATGGCCGACGAGGCCAGGCTGGCCGCCGTCACACGCGAACGCCTGCGCATCGCCCGCGACATGCACGACACCTTGGCGCACTCGTTGATGGCCCTGCTGACGCAGATCCGGCTGGTCCGCAAGCTGCAGAGCAAACTGACTGCGACCGATCTCGACGCCGAACTCGAACGGGCCGAGACAGTGGCCGGGGAAGGCCTGGCCGACGCCAGGCTGGCGATCCGCCAGATGCGTGGCAACAGCGTCCGCGAATCCGGGCTGGGGCTGGCCCTGGAAAATCTGGTCGGCCGCTTCGCTGACCGGAGCAATGTCAAAGCCAGCCTGCAGGCCCATCCGCAGGCAGCGGCCTGGGCCGACGACCGCGCCGATGTCGTGTTCAGGATCGTCGAGGAAGCCTTGCGCAATGTCGAGCGCCACGCCATGGCCAGCGAGGTGGTGGTGGCACTGGACTGGCGCAGCCCCGTCCACGACGCGGTCGCCGACGATCCATTTGGCGCGGCCAGCGAGCTCAGTGTCACGGTTGTCGACAACGGCTGCGGCTTCGATCCTGCGCTGCCACGCCCGCACCACTTCGGCCTGCTCGGCATGCAAGAGCAGTCGACCCTGATCGGAGCCCAGCTCAGCCTCGTCAGCGCGCCCGGCCAGGGCACCCAGATCGGGTTGAGCTTGCGCGTCTGACAGCCGCTGCGATGCCCGCTCACCGATCGGTCAGTTGTCACCCCAAGACACGGAAGGTACGAAAAGTGACCGTTGGCACTGACATTTGTCGGCCCCAACCGGCAACATCGGCACGCGCCTGCTGGACCCGCCAGTCATGCCTCGAAGTTGCGAAAATGGCGCGCTGTTGCTGGTCGATACCGGAAGCGATAGGTGATGAACGAGTTACTCAAATTGCTGGACGACACCCTGACACTGCATGGCCGCGGCCTGCAGCTTGGTGTCGATTCGCCATTGGCAGGGAGCTTGCCGGAGCTGGACTCGATGGGGGTGGTGGCGATCGTCTCGGCCGCCGAGGACCATTGGGGCATCGTCATCGAAGACGAGGAAATTGACGCCGAAGTCTTCGCCACCGTCGGCAGCCTGTTGTGTTTTCTCAAGCGCAAGATCAGTCCCCACTGAGGGCCCCAGACCTGCCGCTTCGCGTCAGGCCCCCCGATGGGGTCAAGGAAACTCGGGAGCGGCCCTTCGTTTCCTTGAGAGGGCAGGCCGGTGGCCCTGGCTTGCCACCACCGGGCTCAGCCGTGCTCCCGGACCACCGCCATGGCTTGGTCGATCCGCTCCACCGCATGCACCGTCAGGCCTTCGATCGGCCGCTTCGGCGCGTTCGCCAACGGCACAACCGCGACGCTGAAGCCCAGCTTGGCGGCCTCTCTGAGCCGCTCCTGGCCATGGGGCGCGGGCCGCACCTCGCCGGCCAGGCCGACCTCGCCAAAGGCAAAGAAGCCGGCAGGCAAGGCTTTGCCGCGCAGGCTGCTCTGGATCGCCAGCAAGGCCGCCAGGTCGGCGGCGGGCTCGCTGATCCGCACACCGCCGACAGCGTTGACGAACACGTCCTGGTCGTGGCAGTCAACGCCCGCGTGGCGGTGCAGCACCGCCAGCAGCATCGCCAGGCGGTCGCGCTCCAGACCGACCGACAACCGCCGCGGCGAGGGGCCGCCGGAGTCAACCAGCGCCTGGATTTCGACCAGCAAGGGCCGAGTCCCTTCGAGCGTGACCAGCACGCAGGAGCCGGGCACGGGCGCACCGTGGGTCGACAAAAAGATGGCACTCGGATTGGAGACACCCTTGAGCCCGCGCTCGGTCATGGCGAAAACGCCAATCTCGTTGACCGCTCCGAAGCGGTTCTTGATCGCCCGCACCAGCCGAAAACTGCTGTGGCTGTCGCCTTCAAAGTAGAGGACGGTGTCGACGATGTGCTCCAGCACACGCGGGCCGGCAATCGCACCTTCCTTGGTGACATGACCGACCAGGACGATCGCGCAGCCGCTGGACTTGGCGATGCGGGTGAGCTGTGCGGCGCACTCGCGTACCTGGGCCACCGAGCCCGGTGCGCTGCTGAGTTGCTCGGAGTACACCGTCTGGATCGAGTCGATGACGCAAAACGCCGGCAACTCCGCGGCCAGCGCGGACTGGATCGTCTCCATACGGATCTCGGCCAGCACCCGCAACTGGCGCCCCGGCAGGCCCAGGCGCCGCGCCCGCAGGGCAATCTGGGCGGCCGACTCCTCACCGCTGACATACAGCACCTTGACTTGGCCGGACAAGGTCTCGGCGGCCTGCAACAGCAAGGTGCTCTTGCCGATGCCGGGGTCACCGCCGATCAGCACCACCGCCCCGGCAACGATGCCGCCGCCCAGCACCCGGTCCAGTTCGGCCTGTCCGGTGGGGGTGCGCTCGACCTGGGTCGCATCAATCTCTGACAGCGTCGCCACGGCCTGGGTCGCGGCCAAGGCCTGGTAGCGGTGTGGCTTGGCCAGGGGGCTCTCAACGACCACCTCTTCAAGCGTGTTCCAGGCGCCGCAGCCCGGGCATTTGCCCAGCCACTTGGCGGTGACGCCGCCGCAGGCGCTGCAACTGAACTGGGTCTTGGGGCCGGCCATGGCGGGCGATTGTGACTGGCCGAATGCGGCAGCCGTCAGTCCAGCTTCAGCTTGCCGCGACCGGCCTTGACCGCGCCGCGCAGGGCCTTGGCGCCGAGACGACGCTGCTTCGCGCCCCAGGTTGGCCGGGTGGCCCGGCGCGGCGTGCTGACCCGGGATGCCAGGTCGACGAGCGCCTGCAGCCTAGCCAATGCATCGGCCCGGTTCAGCGGCAGGCTGCGGTGGTCCTGGGCCTTGATGACGACGATGCCGGCGCTGCTGATGCGCTGGTCGGCCAAGCCCAGCAGGCGTGCCTTGACCGGCTCGGGCAGGGTCGAGGCGGCGATGTCAAAACGCAGGTGGACAGCGTTGGCGACCTTGTTGACGTTCTGCCCGCCGCTGCCCTGGGCGCGGATGGGATTGAATTCGACCTCGCTCTCGTCGACCTGCGGCGGGCGCATTCAATCGTCCGCCAGCGCCACCGGCACCCGCGCCGCCAGCGCGCACATCAACTCGTAGCCGACGGTGCCGGCGGCCCGCGCCACCTCGTCGATGGACAGCACACTGGCGCCCGGGCCGCAGCCCCAGAGCGTGACCTCGCTGCCCGGGCCGGCGCCTGGCACCGGCCTCAGGTCGACCGCCAGCATGTCCATCGAGACCCGGCCGACCGTGCTGCAGCGCAGGCCATTGACCAGCACCGGCGTGCCACTGCCGGCATGTCGCGGGTAGCCATCGGCATAGCCGCAGGCGACGATGCCGATGCGCTGTGCCGCCGTGGCGGTGTAGCTGCTGCCGTAGCCTACGGTGTCGCCAGCGCTCAGCGACTGGACCGCGATCAGGCGCGAGCGCAGGGTCATGGCCGGTGCCAGCCACCAATGCCTGCTGTCGTGTTCCGGGAAATCCGGCGCGCTGCCGTAGACCATGATGCCGGCGCGAACCCAGTCCGAGACAAGGCCACCGCCCGGCGCCCCCTGCGCCATGTGGCGCAGCACGGCGGCACTGTTGGCGAGAGAGCGTTCGCCTGGCAGGCCCGCCGTGACCGCGTCAAAGGCCGCCCGCTGTGCACCGATGCCGGCTGGCCCATCGGCATCGGCAAAGTGCGTCATCAGCGAGACCTCGTCGACCTGCGGCAAGGCGTTCAGCCTCGCCCAGGCGCTGCGCAATGCTGTCGGCGCAAACCCCAGGCGGTTCATGCCGCTGTTGAGCTTCAAGAACACGCGCTGCGGCAAATGCGCCTTGTGCCGGGCCAGCCAGTCGATCTGTTCAGCGCAATGGACCACATGCCAGAGGTTCAGGCGCGAGCAGAACTCCAGGTCACGCGGCTCGAAACAGCCCTCCAGCAACAAGATCGGACCACGCCAGCCCAGCTCGCGCAGGCGCTGGGCTTCAGCCAGGTCCAGGCAGGCAAAGCCGTCGGCGCTGCGCAGCGCCTCGTACACCCGTTCGAGGCCGTGGCCATAGGCATTGGCCTTGACCACGGCCCAAACCCTGGCGTCTTCGGCATGGGCGCGCACCCGGGCCAGGTTGGCCGTCAAAGCGCGGCCGTGGATCAGGGCTTGGATCGGTCTGGGCATGTTGGCGACGGATTTTGCCCACGCTCGGCAAGCACGGCAGCCAGCCCGGCGCGGCCGGGCCTGCATGCTATAACCGCGCCGCACCGCCGGGCAGCCAACAGTGACCGGCAGTTCCGGACGCCGCCGCTGGCGCGGACAGCAGCCCATACAGCAACGAGAGCCGAGACACGAGCGTGGTGCCAGCCAGCCCAGACAGGCCAGACAGGCCAGCCGCATGAAGCGGGGCTTCTACACCATCATGGGCGCGCAGTTTTGCAGTTCGTTGGCCGACAACGCGCTGCTGGTGGCGGCCATCGAGATGCTCAAGGCCAGCGAGGCGCCGTCGTGGCAGATTCCGGCGCTGACGCCGATGTTTGCGCTGTTCTATGTGGTGCTGGCGCCATTTGTCGGCGCCTATGCCGACGCCGAGCCCAAGGGCAGGGTGATGTTCTTCTCCAACACCATCAAGGTGCTGGGCTGTCTGATGATGCTGTTCGGCAGCCATCCGCTGGTAGCCTACGCGGTGGTCGGCCTGGGCGCCGCAGCCTACTCGCCGGCCAAATACGGCGTCCTGACCGAGCTGTTGCCGCCCTCGCAATTGGTCAAGGCCAACGGCTGGATCGAGGGCCTGACGATCGCCTCGATCATTCTCGGCATCTTGCTGGGCGGGCAGTTGGTCGGCCCCAAGCTCGCGCCCTTGCTGCTGGCGTTCGACCTGCCATGGATCGACACCGGGGTGGACACGCCGTCCAAGGCGGCGATTGCCTCGATGGTCCTGGTCTACGTGCTGGCCGCCGTGTTCAACCTGTTCATTCCACGCACCGAAGCCGAACTGCAGCCGCTGGCGCACAGTCCTCTGGCCCTGCTGCGTGACTTCTCGCTCTGCAACAGCCGGCTCTGGCGCGACAAGTTGGGGCAGATCTCGCTGGCCACGACGACCATGTTTTGGGGCGTCGGCGGCAACCTGAGGATCATCGTCTTTCCCTGGGCTGCGGCGGCACTGGGCTACTCCACCACCCAAGCCTCCAGCCTGGCCGGTGCGGTGTCGGTCGGCGTTGCCGTCGGCGCGGTCTGGGCGTCGATGCGGATCCATCTCGACAAGGCCACTGGCGTTATCCCGCTGGGCATCGTGATGGGCTTGCTGGTGATTGGCCTGAACCTGGTCCGCGATGTCGAGGTGGCGGTACCGTTCTTGCTGTTGTTGGGCCTGGCCGGCGGCTATTTGGTGGTGCCGATGAACGCCTTGCTGCAGCACCGCGGTCACAACCTGATGGGGGCAGGCCGGTCAATCGCCGTCCAGAACTTCAACGAGCAGGCCTGCATCCTCGGTCTGGGCGCGTTCTACACCGGCATGACCCGGATCGGCCTGTCGGCCTACGTCGCCATCGCCGTGTTTGGCCTGGTGGTGGCCAGCGTGATGGCCTTGATCCGCCAGTGGCACCGGGTCAACTGCGTTCGCCACCACGACGAGGTCGAACGCCTGTTGGCCATTGCCCGTTCAGACGGGCATTGAGGCCGCACCGCACCAGGCTGCGGCGTCAGGTCTAGCGGCGCTGACGCACCAGCCCGAATCCAGCCAGCAATCGCTCCAGCACGCTGGCATCCAGGGGTTTGCCGAGATAGGCATCCGCGCCCGCCAGCGTGCCGCGAACTTGGTGCACGGCTTCATGGAAGACCGAGACCAAGATCACCGTGGGCGCCCGTCCGACCAGGTGCACCAAGCGTTGCTTGATGTATTTGCACAGCGCCAATCCACCCATTTCGCTGCCCTCGCCCAGATCCACGTCGAGCAGGACCAAGGGATAAGGATGTGCCGCCAGGCGCTCCAGGGCTTCAGTGCTGTCATAGGCCAGGTCGCACAACAGCCCGAACGGCTGCAACTGGCGCTGCAGAAAGCGCAAGGCGACATCGCTGTCGTCGACCAGCAAGGCGCGCTGTACCGGTTCATGGGCCAGTACCGCCGGTCTGGAACTGCGCGGCGTCGCCACCGCAAGATCCGGATCGCCGGCGCGCCGCGTCGGGTTGCGGCCGGGACCGGCGGGCGGCAAATGGCGCAACTTGCCGTGGCCAGACGGCATGCCCAGTGGCATGGGCGACGACGAGGAATAGGCGCCGTCGTCGAGCATGCGGTCCAACTCGCGCATGACCTGCGCTGGATCAATCGGCCGCATCATCCAGGCTGCCGCCTCGGGCGGGCCGGCAGCGCCGACAAACACCGCATCGGCTGTGCGCCCCAATTGCTGCAGCAACTCGGCCACGCCCGGCTGGTCGGCATCGGCGATGACAAACCTTGCCTGCTCGATCTCCAAGACCACGCTGTACTGGGGCGAGCGCAGCTCAGCCAGCTTCAGATGCGCCGCCAGCGCCCGGCGCTCGAAGCTGCTGAAGCCCAGTATGGCTACGCGGACGGGGGTCTGCATGACCGGCGATTGTCGCGGCAGTCAGACCGGGGGCGCGTCCTCAGAATGCGCAAGTTGCCTGCCTGCTGTCATGCTGCAATCCGTTTGAACGACCTTGCCCGGGAGAGCATACAAGCGGCTCTGCACGCAGCCTCAGGAAATCGAGCAAGCAGCCTGTCGAGTCGGCGCCGCACCCGGTATTTGAGCGAGCATGTCGGCCGGCGCGTTCACTGCAGCGAAAGCGGTCCTGCGCCGGAACGCCGCCACCGAAGCCGACTTCAGCGCCTGAGCTGATCCGCCTCAGGGCCCTGAGCGATGTTGCAGTTTTTGCCGGCTCAATGTGTCGACAGACTTTACAGCGGCGGCCGCCAGAAATCCGACCAATACCAAACCTTTCATACAAAACAACAACTTATACGGATTTTGTGGGCATGGAACGATGCTTGCTTACATGTCTGTCAATCACGATCTGTCAGCGCCTTGACCTACTTGAGGCGCAGGAATGCATATGAACCACTCCAAAAAAGCTGTCTGCATGGGCGTTTTGTCGGCAGCCTGTGCCACCTTGCTAACCTTGGCGATGCCAGCTTCGGCGTCGCAAGTGTTGGCGCGCGCAGATCTGCATGGCACTGACTTCATTGATTGGAAAGTCACGCTGGGCGGCGACGGCAATACCTTGCCCAACCCGCAATTCATCCACACCGATGGCGGCGTGCTTACGGCAGTCTCAGTGGCGGGCGGCTTGTTGACCCGGCAAGATGAAGGCATTTCCTGGTCGGGTGACTTTGCCCCGGGCGCGCACTTGTTGTCGGCCGGGTTGGTGAGCCCGGTGGGGCCGATCAGCATCAGCTTCGATACCGGGCTCAGCGCCATTGGCGCGCAGCTCCAGACCAGAGGCTATTCGCCGCCCGACTACAACGGCTCGATCACGGTCTACGACGACCTCGACAACCTGCTTGAAACCTATGTGCTTAGCGGTCATTCGACCAAGCTCGTCGACAACACTGCGATCTTTCTCGGCGTCAGCCGATCAACCGCAGACATCTTCCGCGTCGACTTCAACATCGGTGTGCCCGGGTTCGAGTTTGCGATCAACCAGGTGGACCTGATCGCAGGCCTCCACATGGCGCCTTTGCCCGGATCGGCCGGCTTGACTTTGCTGGCGCTGGGCCTGCTCGGATCGACACTTTCGCGGCGGCGCCAACCCCGCTGAACAGCGGCGGAACGGGCCTAATCTTTCGCGGATTGGGCCGTCGCAGGTTTGACGGGATCGGCGCCTAGAGCCTCGGGCGCGGCCCGGCGCCAGGCGTGTGTGACCGGCCAGTCTCGCCATTTGTTTGACCTGTGGCGATGGCGTTGCGGCCGGCTTTGGACGTCGGACAATCGCGCCTCCAACGCAGCAGGCGCCAAACCCAGCGGCGTCCCCAAGTTCCGAGGTCCATCGCCATGTTCGAGCGCATCACCCCCTATCCCGGCGACCCGATATTCGCCCTGGTCGACGCCTTTCATGCCGATCCTCGGCCGGAAAAGGTCAACTTGTCGATCGGCATCTACTTTGACGATGCCGGTCGCCTGCCGGCCCTGCCCAGCGTGCGGGCTGCAGAGCAGCGGATCCTGGCCGAGGCCGGCGCCAAGCCCTACCTGCCAATGGAAGGCGACGCCGGCGCCAGGGCGCAGGTTCAGGCCTTGCTGCTCGGGGCCGGCCATCCGGCGCTGGCAGAGGGCCGGGTGGCAACGATCCAGACCATCGGGGCGTCGGGCGGACTGAAGGTCGGCGCTGACTTTCTCAAGTCCTGGTTTCCAGACAGTGCAGTCTGGGTCAGCGACCCGACCTGGGACAACCACCGTGCGATGTTCGAGGGCTCGGGCCTGGCGGTGCACACCTACCCCTACTACGATCCAGCCAGCGGCGGCGTGCGGTTCGAGGCGATGCTCGACACGCTGCAGGGCCTGCCGCCGCGCAGCATCGTCTTGCTGCATGCCTGCTGCCACAACCCGACCGGGGTGGATCTGACGCCCGACCAGTGGGACAGGCTGATTCCGGTGCTGCGCGCGGCCGAGTTGCTGCCCTACCTCGACCTGGCCTACCAGGGTTTTGGCGATGGCATCGACGAAGACGCTTACGCGGTGCGGGCACTGACCCAGGCCGGTCTGCGCTTCTTTGTCGCCAACTCGTTTTCCAAGAGCATGAGCGTCTATGGCGAACGCTGCGGCGCGCTCAGCGTCGTCTGTGGCAGTGCCGCCGAGGCCGATTTGGTGTTGGGGCAGATGCGCGCCACCGTGCGGCGGATCTATTCCAGCCCGGCGATGCACGCCGCCAAACTGGTCGCCCATGTGCTCGGCGATGCCGATCTGAACGTGATGTGGCGCGCCGAAGTGGCGGCCATGCGCCTGCGCATCGCCACGATGCGTCTGGCCTTGCACGACCGCCTGACGGCGCTGCTGCCAGGGCGTGATTTTGGCTACTTCCTCAGCCAACGCGGCATGTTCAGCTACACCGGCCTGAGCGCCGCACAGGTCGACCGCTTGCGCGACGAATGCGCGGTGTACCTGATCCGCTCCGGGCGGATTTGCGTCGCCGGGCTCAATGCCGGGAATGTGGACCGCACCGCCAACGCCATGGCTGCGGTGCTGGGGCGCTGAGGCTGGGCCTGGCCGAACTCAGGCCTGGGCCGCGTCGCCCGCAAGGGTCACGCCCAGCCTGACCAACGCGGTTGCCAGCGTGTCGGCATCCACCGGCTTGAGCAGGGTCGCATCGGCCAGTTCGGACACCCGCGCCTGACCGAGTTCGGCGCTGTCAGTGTCCAAGCCGCTGCCCGAACACACCACCAGCAGCGTGCGCGGCAGGCTTGCGTCCGGCTGGGCTGCGGCCCGCGCGGCTTCCTCGCTGCGGACTGCGCGCAGCAAGGCGCGCCCGTCCATGCCGGGCATGTCCAGGTCGGTGACGATCGCCGCGATGCCGCCGCGCCGCCACAGCCGCAGGGCGTCCTCGGCCATGCCGGTGTCCAGGGTTGCCAGGCCGCGCAGGCGCAGCATGTGGACCATTAACAGCCGGCTGGTGGCATCGTCATCGCAGACCAGAACGGTATGGCCGGCCGAGGGCGCGGCCGACGGCCCTTCGGCTTCGACCGCCGATTGCAGAGCAGATGGCAAGGGCGCCACCGGTCGCAGCGGCAGCAGTACGGTCAGTCGGGTGCCGACGCCGAGTTCGCTGGTCAGGGCGATCTCGCCACCCATGTGCGTGACGATCCGGCGGCAGATGCTCAGGCCCAATCCGCTGCGACCCATCTCGGGCGCTGGCTGGTTGGGGATGTCGAGCGTCACGAACGGCTGGAACAGGCGCGCCTGATCGGCCTCGCTCAGGCCCGGGCCGGTGTCGCTGACGCTGATCCGCAGGCGCCCGTCGGCGCTTGCCTCGGCCGCCAGGCGCACGCTGCCGCTGGCGGTGTACTTGACGGCATTGCTGAGCAGGTTGGTCAGCAGTTGTTTCAGGCGCAGCGGGTCGTGGTGGATGCGCGCCGGCAGCTCCGGCGCCAGCACAAGCTCGAAGTCCAGGCCCTTGTGGCGAGCCACCCCGCGCCAGGCGTCTGCGCACTCGCTCAGCAGGGCCTGCGGGTCCATGTCGCGCGGGCTCAACTTGAGCGGCGCATGCGCGAAGCGCGCGGCGTCCAGCACGTCGCCCAGCAGTTGGGCCAGCGTCTGTGCCGATTCGCGGGCGATCCTCAGGCCGCTGCGCTGCGCCGGGTCGAGGTTGTCGGTGGCCAGCGACGCCAGGGCCAGCGACAAGGTGTGGGTCGGTGCCCGCAACTCGTGGCTGGCCGAGGCCAGCATCAACTGGCGGTCGCGCGCCGCCTGGGCCAACTGCTCCTGCAACACCCGTTCGGTGCTGACATCGACAACGAATCCGGTCCAAATCAGCGTGCCGTCCTGGCGTTGCGAGCGCAGGGCTTCGGTGTGCAGCCAGAGTTCGCGGCCGTCGGGGTGCTGGAAAGCGCCGGTCACTTTGAATCTCTCGCCGCTGCGCTGGCTGGCCGCCTGAGCCGCTTCGGCCGCCAGCAGGTGCTCTGGCCGCATGCGCGGCGCCAGCACCGACAGAACGGTGGCGCGTGGGTCGAGATCGATGCCGAGGAAAGCCTTCGCGCCGGGGGTGAAATAGTTGTGGCGCAGGCTGCCGTCAGGATTGAGAACGTAGCGAAACGCCAAGCCCGGCACCGTGGTCGCGATGTCGTTGAGGAGATCTTCGCTGCGTCGGCGCGCTGCCACTTCACGCCTCAGGCGGCGCATCCACCAGCCGGTGCCCGCAGCCGCCGCCAGCAGCGCCAAGGCGGCCAGCGCCAGCAGCGGCAGATGGCGACGCCAGGGAAATCCGGGCTGCAGATCCAGCGCCACCCAGCGCCGCAGCATGCGGCTGCGTTCAGCGCCGGGGATGTCGTCCAGCGCGCGGTCGATCAGCGGCAGCAGTTCGGCCCGGCCGCGTGCCACCGCCATGTGGAACTGGGCCGGCAGCTCTGGCATTTCGGACACAGCCCGCAGGGTGGCGCCACTGTCGGCGTTGATGCGCAGGTTGGCGAACAGCTTGACCTCGACCGCCGCCTCGGCCTCCTGCTGCACCACCTTGTCCATCGCGTCGTTGCCATTGCTGGCATCGACGATCTGGATGTCGGGGTAGCGGCTGGCGAGCAGCTCGCGCAGCGGGTGCTGCAGCGCCAGCGCCAGGCGCTTGCCGCGCAGGCTGTCGAGGTTCCAGTACAGCGGTGCGTCGCTGCGCGCGACCAGCATGTAGGGCATCACCACATAGGGCTTGGAGAAGACGTAGGCCTTGTCGCGTTCGGGCGTGCGGGTCAGGAACGGCACCAGGTCGATCTGACCGCTGCGCAACCCTTGGAGCATGGCCGCGACGTTGTCAAAGCCCTGCACCGACATGGCCACGCCCAGCCGGCGCGCGACCTGTTCGCTGTACTCGGCGGCAATGCCGCTGTACAGGCCCTTGGCATCGACATCGTTGAGCATCGGCAGGCCACGCACGGCACCGACCCGCCAGACCGGCTGCCGGGCCAGGATCGCCGCCTGCGCAGGGGGCAAATCCAGTGCCGCCGGCTGCTGCACCAGCGAGCCGCCCTGGGGCAGGTGGGCCTGCAGCACCGCACTCATGGCCTGTGCGTTGACATGGCGCAGGCTCTGAATACCCTTGTTGAGGATGGTGGCCAGCGGCGCCCAGTCCTTGCGCACGCCGAAATGGTAGTAGCCCGTGCCGTAGCCCAGCAACTGCTGGACCTCGATCCTGGCCACCGGCCGGGTCGCCAGCAAGGCACCGGCGACGAGCAGGTTGCCCAGGTAGACGTCGGCCTGCCCGGCCGCCACGGCGCGCAGCGCGTCCAAGGTGGTTTCAACCTCGAGGATGCTGGCCTCGGGATATTGGCGGCGCACATGGTCCACCGCCAGAAAGTTGCGCTCCAACACAAACCGCTGCCGGCTCAGGTCGGTGGCGGTGCCGGGGCGGGCAAACACCGCGCCGGGCAAGGGCATTGCGCCGACGGTGAAGGCCAGGTAGTCCAACCGCTGCGCCGTCACGCCCAGCGTCATCACCATGTCGACCCGGTGCTCCCGCACTGCCAGCAAGGTGCTGGTCCAGTCGGGCAGGATCACCGGCCGGATGCGCAGGCCAAAGGTCTGGGCCAGCGCGGACAGCATTTCGGCACTGATGCCGCTGACCTCACCGTCGGCGCTGACCGACTCATAGGGTCGCGGCGCCGGGGTCGGAATACCGACCTTGATTTCTGGCAAGCCGGCGATGAATTGGCGCTCGTCCGCAGTCAGCAACTGTGGGCTGAGCGCCACACTGGCGCCCATGGTCGGCACCAGAAAGCGGTACTCCAGCGCCCACGCCGCAGGGTGCAGCAGCCAGGCCAACATCCACACGCCGAGCAGGCGGGCCAGCCAGCGCTGCCTTGGGCAGCAGCAGGCCCGGCTCGGTTCAGCGTCTTTCGGTCTGTGCCCCAACATCACGGCGGCCCCCCGGTGCGCGGCGGCGCGCTGAAGTCTGGCGCGGCTGGCCACAGCCGGGTCAGATGCAGCGCCCGCCGTCAACCTCCATGCACACCCCAGTGATCATGCTGGCCTCGTCGCTGCACAGGAAGCAGGCGGCATGGCCGAGATCGTCGGGGCGAGAAAAGCGGCCCAGGGGAATCGACGACAGGAACTTGGCGCGCATCTCGGGTGTGTCCTCGCCCAAGAACGATTTGAGCAGCGGCGTTTCACCCGCCACCGGGTTGAGCGCCACCACCCGGATACCGAATGGCGCCAGCTCGACCGCATTGGCCCGGGTGGCGGTGATGACCCAGCCCTTGCTGGCGTTGTACCAACTCAGCCGCGGTCTGGGGCTGACACCGGCGGTCGAGGCGATGTTCAGGACCACGCCGCGGATGCCGTTGGCGTCGGGCGGATTGGCCTTGAAACGCGGCACGGCCTCGCGCATCGCCAGGTAGATCGCTTTCATGTTGATCGCCACGACGCGGTCGAAGTCGTCCTCGCTGACATCCTCCAGCGGCTGCGGCAGGTGCGTCACCCCGGCGTTGTTGACCAGGATGTCGATCCGGCCGAAATGCAGTTCGGCGGTCTCCAGCATCAGCCGCAGGTCGGCGGCCTTGGCCACGTCCACCTTGAGCGCACAGGCAGCCGCGCCTACCGAGGCCGCCACATCGAGCGCGCGCGGCAGGTCGAGGTCGGCGATCAGTACCTGCGCGCCCTCGGCCACGAACTTGCGCACGATCCCCTCGCCAAAGCCTGAGGCGCCGCCGGTCACGACCGCCACCTTGTTTTTCAAACGCATGCCATCCTCCTGCTTCGATTTTGGGTTGAGCCAGTTCTGCTCAATCATGCTGGATGGCGATGGTCTTGAGGCAGGAGAAGCCGTACAGCGCCTTGAACCCCTTCTCGCGCCCGTGGCCGGACCGCTTGACGCCGCCAAACCGGCTGTCGAAGGGCAGGTTGTCAGAGCTCTCGGTGTCCATCGTCGCCATGCTGCCGCGCCCACTCCGGCAAGGGGTTTGCGGCATGATAGACCGCATGGATTGGCCTGCCTTTTCACCCCGTAGCCGCTGCGCCTGAGCCGCAGCTGAGCCGAAATGGGCCTCTACCTCGCCAGGCGCCTGGGCACGTTCTTCGCCACCCTGGGAATGGCCTCGCTGCTGGTGTTTGCGGTGCTGGAGTTGCTGCCCGGCAATGTCGCGCAACTGATGCTGGGCGAGACCGCCACCCCGCAGGCGCTGGCGGCGCTGCATGCCAAGCTCGGCCTGGACCGGCCAGCGCCGCAGCGCTACGCCGACTGGATCGTCGGCCTGGCGCAGGGCCAGACCGCCAACAGCGTGTCCTATGACACCCCGACCGCCGCCCTGATCGCCGAGCGGCTGCAGGTCAGCCTGCCGCTGGCGGCGCTGGCGATGCTGCTGACCACGGTGCTGGCGCTGGCGCTGGGCGTGTTTGCGGCGGCGCGCCACAACAGTTGGGCCGACCTGGGGGTGATGGGCGTCAGCCAGATCGGCATCGCCATCCCCAGCTTCTGGTTTGCGATCCTGCTGATCCTGCTGTTCGCGGTCAAGCTGCAATGGGTCAGCGCCGGCGGCTTTGCCGGCTGGACCGAGGACGACGGCAGCGGCATGAGTCTGGCCAGCGCCTGGGCGGGCCTCAAGGCGCTGCTGCTGCCGGCCATCGCCCTGGCCATGGTGCAGGCCGCGATCCTGGCCCGCGTCACCCGCTCGGCGGTGCTGGAGGTGATGCGCGAGGACTATGTCCGCACCGCCCGGGCCAAGGGCCTGAGCCGCCGCGCCACGCTCTGGCGGCATGTGCTGCGCAACGCCATGGTGCCGGTGCTGACGATCATGGGCCTGCAGTTCGCCAACCTGATCACGGGCACGATCGTGGTCGAGAACGTGTTCGTCCTGCCCGGCGTCGGGCGGCTGATCTTCCAGGCCATCGCCAACCGCGACCTGGTGGTGGTGCGCGACGTGGTGATGCTGCTGGTGGCGGTGGTGGTGCTGGTCAACCTGGTGGTCGACGTGCTGTATGCGCTGGTCGATCCACGCCTGAAGACCGGTTCTGCATGAGCGGACCGCCCGGACACCCTGCCCTGCACCACCCCAGCTTCCTGGTCGGTGCCGGATTGACCCTGGTGCTGGCCCTGGCCGCCCTGCTGTCGCTGGTCTGGTCACCTTACCCGCCGGCCGAGATCGACATCCCGGCCAAGCTGCGCCCGCCCGGCATGGCCCATTGGCTGGGCACCGACAGCCTCGGCCGCGACATCGCCTCGCAGTTGCTGGTCGGCTCGCAGAACGCCATCGTGGTCGGGGTGCTGGCGGTGGCGATCGGCCTGGCTGCGGGCGTGCTGCTGGGCTGCTGGGCCTCGGCGCGGCGCGGCGCGGTCGAGGAACTGGTGATGCGCCTGTCGGACTTCACCTTCGCCTTCCCGGCGCTGCTCTCGGCGATCATGCTCGGCGCCATCCTCGGCCCGGGCCTGTTGACCGGCATCCTGGCGATCGGCATCTTCAACATCCCGGTGTTCGCCCGCATCACCCGGGGCGCGGCCAATGCGGTCTGGTCGCGCGAGTACGTGCTGGCCGCGCGCGCGGCCGGCTTCGGCCCCTGGCGCATCACCCTCGACCATGTGCTGCCCAACATCGCCAGCGTGCTGATCGTCCAGGCCACGATCTCGTTTGCCACCGCGATCCTGGCCGAGGCGGCGCTGAGCTATCTCGGGCTGGGCACCCAGCCACCGCAGCCGAGCTGGGGGCGGATGCTCAACGAGGCGCAAAACCAGCTCTTCCAGGCCCCGCTGCTGGCGGTCTACCCCGGCCTGGCGATTGCCCTGTCGGTGCTGGGTCTGAACCTGCTGGGCGACGGGCTGCGCGACCTGCTCGACCCCCGCTTGGTGCGCAGCCGTTGACGACCACCGACCGCCGCCCGATGCCACGCAGCCGCAAGCCCCAAGCCCTAAGCCCCCAGCCGCGCTGAGACCGTGACCCTGCTCGCCGTTGAACAACTGGGCGTCACGCTGGCCACGCCGCGTGGCCGGGCGCAGGCCCTGCGCGACGTCGCCTTCAGCCTGGAGCGCGGCCAGACGCTGGGGCTGATCGGCGAATCGGGTTGCGGCAAATCCATCACGGCGTTGGCGCTGATGGGCCTGTTGCCCGATGCGGCGCAGGCCAGCGGTTCGATCCGCCTGGACGGGCGCGAACTGCTGGGCCAGCCCGAGGCCGACTGGTGCCGGCTGCGCGGCGACCGCCTGGCGATGGTGTTCCAGGAGCCCATGACCGCCCTGAACCCCTTGCACACGATCGGCCGTCAGGTCGCCGAGCCACTGCGCCTGCACCGTGGCCTGGACGCCACCGCCGCCCGCGCCGAGGCCCTGCGGCTGCTCCAGCGGGTGCAACTGCCGCAGGCCGCGCAGCGCCTGCAGGCCTACCCGCACCAGCTCTCGGGCGGGCAGCGCCAGAGGGTGGTGATCGCCATCGCCCTGGCCTGCGGCCCCGACCTGCTGATCGCCGACGAGCCCACTACCGCGCTCGACGTGACGATCCAGCGCGAAGTGCTGGCCCTGATCGGCGAACTTGTGCGCGAGGACGGCATGGCCCTGCTGCTGATCAGCCACGACCTCGGCTTGATGGCCGAGAACGTGCAGCGCATGCTGGTGATGTACGGCGGCAGCGTGGTCGAGTCCGGCAGCACCGCCGAGGTCTTCGCCCGCCTCGCCCACCCCTATACCCGTGGCCTGTTCGGCGCCCGGCCGCGCCTGGGCCAACCGCGTGGCAGCCGACTGCCGACGATTGCCGGGCGGGTGCCCGAGCTGATCGACCTGCCCAGCGGCTGCGCCTTTGCCGAGCGCTGCAGCCGTGCCGACCCGGACTGTCGGGCCGCGCTGCCGGCGCTGCGCGAGCTGGCCAGCGGCCATGCGGTGCGCTGCTGCCATCCGCACACGGCGCATCGGCCATGAGCCCACCGCCGCCGCCGCTGCTGCTGGTGCGCGACCTGGTCAAGCGTTACCGCCTGCCGCGCCAGCGCTGGTTCAGCGCAGCGCCGCAGGTGGACGCGGTGCAGGGCGTGAGCTTTGCCCTGCAGGCCGGGCGCAGCCTCGGCCTGGTCGGCGAATCGGGCTCGGGCAAGAGCACGCTGGCGCGCCTGGCGATGGCGCTGGAGCCGCCCAGCGCCGGCAGCGTGCACTTCGATGGCCAGGACCTGGGGGCGCTGTCGCCACCCGCGCTGCGCCGCGCCCGGGCCGGATTCCAGATGGTCTTCCAAGATCCTTTCGGCTCGCTCGATCCGCGCCTGCCGGTCTGGCGCACGGTCAGCGAACCGCTGGCCGCGCAAGGCCAGCATGGCGCCGCCGAGCGCCGCCGCCGCGCCCAGGTGACGCTGGCGACGGTGGGCCTGGGCGCGGCCGACGCCGACAAATACCCGCACGAGTTCTCCGGCGGCCAGCGCCAGCGCATCGCCATTGCCCGGGCGCTGATCACGGCGCCGCGGTTGATCGTTGCCGACGAGCCGGTCAGCGCGCTCGACGTGTCGGTCCAGGCCCAGGTGCTGAACCTGCTGCAGGACCTGCGCGAGCGCCTGGGCGTGAGCTACCTGTTCATCAGCCACGATCTGGCGGTGGTGAACCTGGTCTGCGACGAGGTGCTGGTGCTGTACCAGGGCCGGGTGGTGGAGCAGGGCCCGCCCGAGACCCTGTTCGCCCAGGCCGCGCACCCCTACACCCGGGCGCTGATCGCGGCGGTGCCCGGCTTCCTGCCTGGCCGGCGCAGCGCCGCCCCTGCGCGGCCAGGCGCGCTGGTGGACGACAGCGCCGCAACGACCGGCGGCTGTGCCTACGCCGCACGCTGCCCCTGGCGCCAGCCGGTCTGCCTGGCCCAGGCGCCGACGCTGCGCCCCCTCGACGCCGGCCACAGCGCCGCCTGCTGGCGTGCCGATGTCGTGCGCAGCGCTGGCGCAAAATCAAGCGCCGGATCGACCTGATCCCACGCACCCCCCACCGCCTGGAGCCGCCGCATGACCCGCCTGCACCTTAGCCTCTCACGCCGCGGCCTGTTGGCCGCAACCGCCGTCGCCGCCGCTGCCAGCCTGGCCTTGGTCAGCGGCCAGGCCCTGGCCCAGCGCGCCAAGGACAGCGTGGTGCTGGGCATGGTGCTGGAACCCACCGGGCTGGACCCGACCACCGGCGCGGCGGCGGCAATCGGCGAGATCGTCCACTACAACGTGCTCGAAGGGCTGACGCGGATCGGTGTCGCCGGCAGCGTCTCGCCGCTGCTGGCCAGCGACTGGAGCTCCGACCCGGACGGCAAGAGCTACACCTTCCGCCTGCGCCAGGGCGTCACGTTCCAGGACGGCAGCGTGATGGACGCGGCGGCGGTCAAGTTCAGCTTCGAGCGGGCCAAGGCAGCGAACAGCACCAACAAGGCCAAGAAGGCGGTGTTCGACAACATCTCCAGCATCGCCACGCCCGACCCCTACACCGTCATCCTGACGCTCAACAACGCTGACGCGACCCTGCCCTTTCGGCTCGGCGAGAACACCGCCGTGATCCTCTCGCCCAAGAGCGCCGACACCACCAACAGCAACCCCCAGGGCACCGGCCCGTTCAAGTTCGAGAGCTGGCAAAAGGGCAGCGCCGTCACCCTGGTCAAGTGGGACGGCTACCGCGAGCCCGGCGCGATCAAGCTCAAGCGGGTGAGCTTTCGCTTCATCAACGACAACGCCGCCCAGGTCGCGGCGCTGCTGGCCGGCGACATCGACGGCATGCCGCGTTTCGGCGCGGTGCAAAACTTGGCCCAGTTCCAGGCCGACAAGCGCTTCACGGTGGAGATGGGCAGCACCGCCGGCAAGGGCATCCTGGCGATCAACAACAAGAAGAAGCCGCTCGACGATGTGCGCGTGCGCCGCGCCCTGATGCACGCGATCGACCGCAAGGCCTTCATCGATGGCGTGCTCGAAGGCCTGGGCAAGCCGATTGGCAGCCATGCCGCGCCTACCGATGCCGGCTACGTCGACCTGACCGGCGTGTACGCCTACAACCCGGAGAAAGCCAAGGCCTTGCTCAAGGAGGCCGGCGTGAGCACGCCGCTGAACCTGACCCTGACCCTGCCGCCGCCGAACTACGCCCGCAAGGGCGGCGAGGTGATCGCGGCGATGCTGGCCAAGGTGGGCATCATCGCCAAGATCGAAAACGTCGAGTGGGCGCAATGGCTGTCCGGCCCGTTCAAGGGCAACTTCGACCTGACCATCATCAACCACGTCGAGCCGCTGGACTTCATGCAGTACGCCAACCCGCAGTACTACTGGGGCTACCAGAGCCCGGCCTTCAACAAGCTGACCAGCCAACTCGCCGAGGCGCCGCGCGGCGAAGCCCGGATCAAGCTCTACGGCGACATCCAGCGCCAGTTGAGCAGCGACGCGGTCAACGCCTACATCTTCAATCCGGCCCAGGTGGCGGTGGCGCGCAAGGGCCTGAAGGGGCTGTGGGCCAGCTCACCAATCTTTGCCAACGACATGAGCGCGGTGTCCTGGCAGTGAGGCCGCAAGCGGATGCGCGCCGTGGCTGAAGACCTCGCCGATCTCGACGCAGCGGCGCTGTCGCAGGCCTACGCCAAGGGCACGCTGTCGCCGGTCGAGGTGACGCAAGCGGTGCTCGCCCGGATCGAGCGCTGCGAGCCGCAGTTGCAGGCGCTCTACGCCTGTGACCCCGAGGCCGCGCTGGCCCAGGCCCGGGCCAGTGAGGCGCGTTGGCAGCGCGGCCAGGCACTGAGCCCGGTCGACGGCGTGCCCGGCACGCTGAAGGAAAACATCGCCACCGCCGGCTGCCCCATGCCGGTGGGCACCGCCGCATCCGAGCTGACACCGATGGCCGAGGACGCGCCGCCGGCCGCGCGCTGGCGCGAGGCCGGCCTGGTGCTGCTGGCCAAGACCACCATGCCCGACTACGGCATGCTGTCCTCGGGCCTGTCGAGCTTTCACCCGCTGACCCGCAACCCCTGGCGTCTGGATTGCAACCCGGGCGGCTCCAGCGCCGGAGCCGGCGCAGCGGCCGCCGCCGGCTATGGCCCGCTGCACCTGGGCACCGACATCGGCGGCTCGGTCCGCCTGCCGGCGGCCTGGTGCGGCGTGTTCGGCCTCAAGCCGAGCCTGGGGCGGATCCCGATCAAGCCGCCCTACGCCGGCCGGGTGGCCGGGCCAATGACCCGCACGGTGCGCGACAGTGCCTGGATGATGAGCCTGCTGGCCCGGCCCGATTGGCGCGACGCCATGAGCCTGCCGGCGCAAACCATAGGCTGGCTGCGGCTGGAGTGCGAGATCAAGGGGCTGAAGCTGGGCCTGCAACTGGACGCCGGCTGGGGCCTGGACACCGCGCCCGAGACCCGCGCTGCGGTCGAGGCCGCCGCGCTGGCGTTCGAGGCCGCCGGCGCCAGCGTGGTGCCGATCCCGGCCTTCTCAAGCCGATCCATGATCGACGGCCTGGACCGCTTCTGGCGGATGCGCTCCTGGCTGGACATGCAGGCCCTGCCAGCCGAGCGCCGCGCCCGGGTGCTGCCCTACATCCGCGCTTGGGTCGACGGCGCCGCCGGCATCAGCGCCGCCGAGTTGTTCCAGGGCTACAGCCAGATGGGCGTGTTCCGCGACGCCGCAGTCGCCGCCTGCCAGGGCTTTGACTTCGTGCTCTCGCCGGTCAGCCCGGTGGCCTCGTACCGCGCCGACTGGGCCAGCCCGACCAATGACCCGGCGCGGCCGTTCGAGCACATCGCCTTCACCCTACCGTACAACATGAGCGAGCAGCCCGCAGCCAGCATCAACTGCGGCTACACCGCCACCGGCCTGCCGATCGGCCTGCAGATCATCGGCCAGCGCCACGACGACCTGGGTGTGCTGCAACTGGCCCATGCCTGGGAGCAACTGCGCCCGGCGCAGCGGCCCTGGCCGATGGCGCTCAGGTCTTGACCAGGCTGGAGACCACCGCCTCGGTCGCTTCCTTGAGCTTGGCCCTGGCCAGGGCGCCGCATTGCTCGCGGGTGGCGCCGGCCTGGGTGTCGAAGGTGGTGGCCATCTTCTCCGGGTGCAGGATCACCTTCTTGGTGACGGTCAGTGGTGCCAGCATGACGCGTGCGGTCACGACGCAGGCGCCAGCACCGGTCATGCCGCCCTCGACCTGGCTGACGATGGCCCATTTGCTGGCCGGGTAGAGCTTCCAGACCTTGGCCGGCACGGCCTCGGCCATCACTGCGACGGCACCGGCCGCGTCGATCGGCGCCTGGCTGCTGGACATGTCCACAAACCGGGTCTTGGGCGCGCCGCGCGCCTTGGCCTGGGCAGCCTCGGCCGCCAACGCGGTGGCGGGCAAGGCCAGGGCGGCACAGGCACAGGCAGATGCACAGGCCATGGTGGCCAGCAGCTTCGAGGGTGTCATGGCAGGGTCTTCCGGGGTCAGGTTGGCGGCGAATCGGTGCGCGGGGCGGCGGCGCGGGCGGCCTCGGCCAGACGGCGCTCGAGGTCCTGGGCGTCATGGCTGAGTCGCCCGGCCAGCAGCCGAACGACCTCGAAGCCAAACGCCGGATTCTGGAAGTAGAGCTGCTTGAAGCTGCTCTCGTCGATGGTCAGGACCTTGCCCGCCGTGGCGCAACGGGCGGTGCCGGTGCGGCGTCGGTCGGGGGCAAAGAACGCGATCTCGCCGAACAACTCGCCCACCGGGATGCTGCGGCCGGCCTCGACCAGGTCGATCTGGCCTTCGACCAGAAAGTACAACTGGTCGGCGATGTCGCCCTTGTGGAACAGCACCTCGCCCGCGCTGAACGGGCGCGAGCGCATGTAGGGCTTGAGCCAGACATCGCCACGCTGGCGCGAGGTCGCCGCGTTCTTGACCTGCTTGGTCAGGCGCGCCATTTCCACCGCCCGGAACAGGTTCAGCGGCAGCAAGGTCGCATGCAGCATGAAGATCATCGGCGCCGGCTGCAGCAGGCCATAGGCCATGAAGCCGGCATTGCTGCCCACCGCCAACAGGCGCAGCGGCAGGATCGTCTTGACAAAGCAGGAGACGACGATCAACACCGCCGCCAGCCCGGCACAGCCCACCGCCCAGAAACCGAAGGGATGGTCGAACGAGACGATCAACTGCGCCAACAGCGCCATCGGATCCGGCAAACCGTGGGCCATGGTCAGACCGACCGCCCGCCGGCAGCGGCGAATGGGTTGAAGATGCGCGGTGCAGGCATGGAGGCCGGATTATGTAATCTGCGATCTTGCCCACGCGCACGGGGCAACCCGGTACCGGTCATTCAGCCGGAGTGAATTCGGGACTTGTCCCGGCGATCAACACTCAGCCTTTGGAGGGTGAAGTCTTCTTCAGTTCGTCAACTTCACCCATAGGGTGAGTGTGCCAAACACTCTCATGTCCTTGACAGGGTTGAAGAAATCGACTTCGGCGCGCGGGCAATGGCCGGACTTAGGTTGATTGTGGGCGGCCGCAGTTCGGTGCGCATGATCGGCACGGCCGCACCGGCGCTGGTGGCGTCCACGGTGTTGGCTGTGGTGGCGGCGGTGCTCATGCGGACTCCAGCAGTTCATCGTAAACCGCAGTGGCGGGCAGCTCCACCACGACGGCTGGCATCGCGGGCTGCCTGGGCGCGAAGTGGTCTCGCAGCGCGTCGAGGTCGGGCAGTTCGTCCTTGGCCTGCAGCGCGGCCAGCACCTGGGCCAACTCGGCCATGGCGCCGCCGCGCTCGGCCAGCAGCAAGGCGGGAAGTCTTGACAGTTCCCAATATGGGAATGTAGACTTCTTCCCAATGTGAAACCGGTATGCAGCTCGTCGGCCTTCCCAAGCTTGAAGCGCTCAAACTGCGCCACGCAACCGCGCGGGCGGCCGTTGACGCCTGGCGGATCGAAGTGGAGCGGGCCAGCTGGCGCGGTCCGCAGGACATCAAGGACCGCTACGCGACTGCCAGCTTCTTGGCCGACAACCGCGTGGTGTTCAACATCAAAGGCAACTCGTTTCGATTGGTGGTGAAGGTGCGGTTCCAGAACAACTTGGTGCTGATCGAGTGGGCCGGAACGCATGCCGAGTACGACAAGCTGAAGTTGGCCTAGCGGGCTAGTCGAACGTGAAGGATCAAGAGATGAAGCAACAGGTGCGAGTGATTAAGACCGAGCGTGACTACGACGCTGCGGTGGCTCACCTGTCTGCGCTCATGGACAAGGAGATCAAGAGTGGTTCGACGGAAGAGGGCGAGCTTGAACTGCTGGCACTCGTGATCGAGTCTTACGAGCGCGCCAAGGTTCCTGCCGTGATGCTTGACCCGATCGACGCCATCCACTTCCGGATGGACCAGCAAGGCCTGGCGCACAAGGACATGGGACCCTTCATCGGCTCGGCGTCGAAGGTGTCGGAAGTGCTGTCACGAAAGCGCCCTTTGAGCCTGGCGATGATCCGCCGGCTGCACAAGGGTCTCGGGATCCCGGCAGATGTGCTGATCGGAGCAGGTGGTGAGGACATCGACCTGAGCGCTGATCCGCAAGTCGATTACACGAAGTTCCCTCTGCAGGAGATGCACGCTCGCGGCCTGTTCCCGAACTTCACGGCAAGTGCCAAGCAGCTGAAGGACTACGCCGAGGACCTGGTGCGCTCCTTTCTGCGCAATTTCAGCGAGCCGGGCCGACCGACGCTGCTTCGCGCACCGCTCCATCAAAGCGGCGCCCGGGTTATGGATGAATATGCACTTCGTGTCTGGCAGTTGTGTGTCCTAAAGAAGGCGCGCGGCATGCGGACTGAAGTTGAGTACAAGCACAACACGATCACGGATGGCTGGCTCCGGGACCTCGCGAAGCTTTCGGCTTTTGAGCATGGCCCGCGCTTGGCGCACGAGTACCTGCGCAACCACGGGATCGCGCTGGTTATCGAAGACCACTTCGACAAGACCTATCTCGACGGTGCCGCGATGCTGGACGGTGGCGCGCCGATCGTGGCCCTTACGCTGCGCCACGATCGCTTCGACAACTTCTGGTTCGCGCTGCTCCACGAGTGTGTGCATGTGCAGAAGCACTTGGCCCCCGACTGCGTGTTCATTGCCGACAACCTCGACGACAAAACGCAGTCGGACAAGTTGGAGGACGAGGCGAATGCCGGAGCCGGAGAGGCGCTCATTCCGGAGGAAGCGTGGAGTCGGTCTTCCGTCCGGATCAGCCATTCGGCCGAAGACGCCGCCGCACTTGCCTACGAACTGAGAATTCATCCCGCGATCATTGCAGGCCGGGTTCGCCGGCAGACCGGTGACTGGCGTCTCCTGTCGGGCCTGATCACGGCTGCGGGCAGGGTTCGCCCGCACTTCCACGATCAACTGAGCAACTCAACGAATACCTGAGGAGTGAACCGCCCCGGTTTTCATGGACCCCTGTTCGCTTGGGTCAGACCCAGCCGGTTCGACGCCTCCCAGTCGCAGATACGCATGTCCGCTTGCGGCCGGCGCTTGCTGCGGCGCCGGGCATGATGGCGGCCATCCCGCTGCCCACCCTGCCGCCCCATGTCCGAGCCCCCCGCACCACTGCCAGCGCCCTTCGTCCGGCTGGCCTGGTCGAACCTGGCGACGCAGGCCACCGACCAGGTGACGATGGCCGCCGTGCCTATCGTGGCGGTGCTGGCGCTGGGCGCCGGGCCGGGCGCGACCGGCATGCTGGCGACGGCGCAGAGCCTGCCGTTCCTGCTGCTGGCGATTCCCTTTGGGCTGTGGGCCGACCGTGGCGCCAGGCGCCGCCTGATGGTCGGCGCCGAGTTGGTGCGGGTGGCCGCCCTGGCCGGATTGTTGCTGGCCCTGCTGTTCGGCGGCCTGACTATCGGCCTGCTGGCGGCGCTGGGTTTTGTCGCCGCAGTCGGCACCGTCGGCTTCAGTGTCGCTGCGCCGGCACTGGTGCCGGCGCTGGTGCCGCAGGCGGCGCTGGCGCGCGCCAATGGCCGGATCGAGCTGGCGCGCAGCGTCGCCTTTGCCGCCGGGCCGGCACTGGCCGGGGCGCTGGTGGCCTGGGCCGGGGCGCCGCTGGCCTTTGCGCTGTCGACGGCGTTGTCGGTGCTGGCGGTGCTGCTGCTGGCCGGCATCGACGAGCCGGTGCGCCAGTTGGCCCCACGCCGCCATCCGCTGGCCGAGCTGCGCGAGGGCGCGGTGTTCGTCTGGAACCACGCCCTGTTGCGGCCCATCCTGTTGACTTCGGTGGCCTGGAACATCGCCTGGTTCGTGCTCCAGGCCGCCTATGTGCCCTATGCGGCGCGGGCGCTGGGCCTGTCGGCCAGCGCCATCGGCCTGACCCTGGCCTGCTACGGCGTGGGCATGGTGCTGGGGGCCTTGGCTGCGCCGCGGGTGGTGGCGGCGATGCCTTTCGGCCGGGCGATCCTGGTCGGGCCGGCGGTGTCGGTGGTGGCGATGGCGCTGCTGGTCGCGACCCTGGTCTGGCCGACCGCGGTGCTGGCCGCGCTGGCCTACTTCAGCTTTGGCGCCGGGCCGATCCTCTGGACCATCACCTCGGTGACGCTGCGCCAGACCGTCACGCCCGGCGCGATGCTCGGCCGGGTCGGCTCTATCGTCGTCACCGTCAGCGTCGGCGCGCGGCCGCTGGGCGCGGCGCTGGGCGCGCTGGTCGGGGCGCAATGGGGCGAGGCCGCCTGCCTGTGGCTGGCGCTGGCGCTGTTCGGGGTGCAGTTGACGCTGATCCTGGCGTCGCCGGTGCGCACCCTGGCCAAGCTGCCGCCGCACGCCGGCTGAGAATTTTTCCGTGCCTGGCCGTCGGCGATGTCGATTGGCCGACCGCATGGGCGTCAATCACTCAGGTCGGCAAGATCGCCGGCCTGATCCCCACCCACCACTGGAGCCCCAAATGGAATACATGCTCGTTTACCTGCAGCCGACCGAGGCCTTCGCGACCCGCCAGGACCCCACCGCCTATGCCCCGGTGATGGCCGCCTGGGGCGCCTACATGGGCGCGATGGGCGCGGCCGGGGTGATGCGCAGCGGCAACGCACTGCAGGGCCCGCACACCATGACCACGGTGCGCCAGCGCGACGGCAAGCGCCAAGTCCAGGACGGCCCCTATGCCGAGACCCGCGAGCACCTGGGCGGTTACGTCATCATCGACGTGCCCAGCCTCGACGACGCGCTGGTCTGGGCCAGCCGGGCGCCCTGCGTCAGCGACGGGGCGACGCAGGTGATCCCGGTCGCCGACATGTCCGCCAGCATGCCCAAGGCGGCCTGAGGCGCGCCAGGGCCATGGCCGATCTGGCGACCTGGGCCGCCGCCGAGCGCGCTGCCCGTGTCTCCTACGGCCGGCTGGTGGCGGTACTGGCCTACCGCTGGCGCGACCTGGCCGCCGCCGAAGATGCCCTGGCCGACGCTTTTGCCGCCGCGCTGCAGGCCTGGCCGCGCGACGGCGTGCCCGACTCACCCGAGGCCTGGCTGATGACCGCCGCCAAGCGCCGCCTGCTGCAGGCTGCGCGCCACGCCCGGGTGGCGCAAGACCCGGGCTACACCGCATTGTTCGAGCCCGAGCCGCTGGCACCCGAGGTGCCAACGCTGCCCGACGAGCGGCTCAAGCTGCTGTTCGTCTGCGCCCACCCGGCGCTGGCCGAGAACGTGCGCGCGCCCTTGATGCTGCAGGCGGTGCTGGGGCTGGAAGCGGCGACCATCGCCGCCGCGTTCCTGGTCTCGCCGACGGCGATGGCCCAGCGCCTGGTGCGTGCCAAGGCCAAGATCCGCGCCACCGGCATGCGCTTCGAGGTGCCCGAGGCCAGCGAGTTGCCCGAGCGGCTGGGGGCGGTGCTGGAGGCGATCTACGGCGCCTACACCATCGGCGCCAACGCCTGCGGGCTGGGCGCCGAGGCCGGCGCAGCGTCGGCCTTGCGTGGCGAGGCGCTGTACCTGTGCCGGCTGGTCGCGGGGCTGCAGGGCGACAGTGCCGAGGCCGCCGGCCTGCTGGCCTTGATGCTGTATTGCGAGGCGCGGCGCCCGGCCCGCAGCGACGCCGCCGGCCGCTTCGTGCCGCTGGCCGCGCAGGATCCGGCGCTCTGGGACAGCGCCGCGCTGGACCAGGCCGAGGCCAGCCTGCGCCACGCCGCCAGCCTGCGCCAACCGGGGGTGTTCCAGCTCGAGGCGGCGATCCAGTCGGCGCACTGCCAGCGCCGCTCGGGCGGCAGCACGCCCTGGCCGGCGCTGGTCCAGCTCTACGCCCAGTTGCTGCAATTGCAGCCCAGCATCGGCGCCAGCGTCGGCCAGGCGGTGGCGCAGGCCGAGGCGGGCGGCTGGCACAGCGCCCTGGCGACGCTGGCCGAGCTGTCGGTTGAGGCGGTGGCCAGCTACCAGCCCTATTGGGTGGCGCTGGCCCATGTGCGGCGGCTGGCGGGCCAGACCCAGGGCGCCGACCAGGCCTTGCAGCGGGCCATCGGCCTGACCGCCGACCCGCAACTGCGCGCCTTTTTGCTGGCGCAGCCCGGCTGAGCGTCAGCCCCTGGCCGCCAGCGCCGCTTTGCGGTCGGCCGCCACCTGCAGCGCCGCCGGCCTCTGGCCGACCAGCGCGACATAGGGCTTCCAGTCGATGCCGGCGGCCGCCAGCAGGTCGTCGCCGTAGATCGCCTTGGTCGACTGCGCCACCAGCGGCAGGCTGACCCAGCCGGCGCAATCGGCCAGGCTGAAGCTGTCGCCGGCCAGGTAGGGGCCGAACTTGGCCAGCCGCTTGAATGCGGCGATGTTCTTCAGCAGCTTGGCCTTGACCCGGTCCTGCGTCGCTGCGTCGACCTGGCCGCCAAAAAAGGCCTGCGAGTACAGCTCGCGGGCCACAAGTTCGAGGTGCAGTTCAACAAAAGTGACCAGCTCGCGCACCTTGGCCCGACCCCAGGCGTCGGCCGGCAGCAGGGCCGGCTGCGGGAATTCGGCTTCCAGCCAGTCGGCGATCACCTGGCTCTCGCACAGGCTGCCCATGTCGGTGCGGATGAACGGCACCTTGGCCAGCGGCGAGCTGCCCAGCACCGCCTCGTCACTGGAGTTGGTCATCACCCGCTCCTCGCTGAACGCGACACCCTTTTCCAGCAGTACCAGCTTGACCTTGTTGTAGTAGTTGGACACGGCAAAGCCGCAGAGCGTGATCATGGTGGGTTCTCCGGGTGGATGGCGGTTCGGGGGGCCGGCAAGTCTACGTGCCGGCCTGGCCACCTGGCTGTCGCCGCCGCAGCAGCGCCAGGGCGCACAGCAGGCCCGCCAGCGCGCCCGTGGCATGCGCCAGCGGGGCGACCGCGATGCCCCATTCGGGCAGCGGCCACAACGCCGGGCCCCAGGGCGATTCACTGGCGATCTTGGCCGCCAGTCCGGCCAGCACCGCCAGGCCCAGCCAGCCTCGCCGGCCGCCGCACCAGGCCTGCCAGGCGGCGATCGCCACGCCGGCATGGAGCAGTCCTGACAGGCCAGCGTAGTGGCCCAGGTCCGGCTGCAGTGCCAGGCCGATGACGCCCAGCGGCCAGGCCAGCAGCCAGGCCAGTACGGCGCGGCCACAGCAACCCGCGGCCAGACCAAATCCGCCGACGACGGCGCAGCCCGCCAGGTTGGCGCCCAGGTGCCAGGCGCTGTGGTGGACCGCGGCCGCCGTCCAGCAACGCCAGGGCTGGGACCAGGCCAGACCGGGCTGCCAATCCCAGCGGTTGCTGTCGGCGCCGGCCAGCCAGGCGCCGCCGGACAGCAGCGCCAGTGCCAGGGCCAGGGCCGGCCAAGCGGCGCGGTTCAGCCCAGCACGGCCTGCCACAGCGCCCGGACCGCCTCTGCCGCGCGGCCGAGTTCGGCATTGGCCGCGAACTGGGTGCTTTGCTCGTCCAGCCGTGCCCGGTGCTGGGCACGGCGCAGGCTGCGGTAGGCGTCGGCAGCGGCCAGGCCGACTCCGGCAGGCAGCAGCCCAGCGGCCTCGGCGCGCTGCAGCAGGCCGATGTTGCCGACGTTGTCGAGCAGCGCGGGGTGCCCGGCGCTGTGCACCAGCACCAGCGCCTGGACCGCAAATTCGGCATCGACCATGCCGCCGGGGCTGTGCTTGACGTCGAACAGGCCGGCGCGCACCGGCCGCGCCCGGCGCAGCTTGTCGCGCATGCCCAGCACCTCGGCGCGCAACGCTGCGGCGTCGCGCGGGGCGACCAGCACCTGGCGGCGCACCGCCTCGAAGCGCGCCGCCAGGGCGGCCGGCCCGGTGCACCAGCGCGCCCGGGTCAAGGCCTGGTGCTCCCAGGTCCAGGCGGTGTTGCCGCCGCGCCCCTGCTGGTAGCGCTCGAACGCTGCCATCGAGGTCACCAGCAGCCCGGAGTTGCCGTTCGGCCGCAGCGCGGTGTCGATGTCGAACAACTCGCCGGCCGGGGTGCGCAAGGTCAACCAGGTGATGAGCTTGCGCACAAAGTGGCCGTAGACCTCCTGCGCCCGCTCCGGGCCATCGGGCGGGGGCTCGTCGCTGTCGTCGTAGACAAAGACCACGTCCAGGTCGCTGCCGTAGCCCAGCTCCAGGCCACCCAGCTTGCCGTAGGCGATCACGCCGAAGCAGGGCTGGTCGCGGTGGCGCTGGCGCAGCCGCGGCCAGGCCCAGCGCAGGCTGCAGGCCAGGGTCGCGTCGGCCAGCGCCGACAACTCGTCGGCCACCTGCTCGACGCTGGCCAGCCCCTCGACATCGCGCGCCAGGATCGCAAACACCTCGGCGTGGTGGGCGTGGCGCAGGCTGTCGAGCAGGGCGTCCTCGTTGTCCTCGCCGCCGCGCTGCCAGGCGGCGTGGCGCTCGTCGAGCTCGGTGCTGTACTGGACCGGGTCGAAGCGCTGCTGCAGCAGCCGGACATCGGCCAGCGAATCGATCACGCCGGGGTGGCGCATCAGGTAGCGCATCGGCCAGCGCGCCAGGCCGAGCATGCGCAGCAGCCGCGCCAGCACCTCGGGGCGCTCGACCAGCAGGGCGTGGTAGCTGTCGCGGCGCAGCAGCGGTTCCAGCCAATCGACGAAGCGCAGCGCCGCTTGCTCGCTGCACTGGCCTTGCTCCAGCGCTGCCGCCGTGCGCTGCAGCAAGCGGCCCAGGCGCAGCTTGCTGTCCTCGCGCAGGGCCTGCACCCGCGGCTGGGCGGCCCACTGCTGGACCCGGCTGGCCAAGGCCGCCGGCCAGGGTTCGGTCAGCGCCGGGCTGTCCAGTGGCAGCGGCGGCGCGGCGCAACTGCGGCATGGGCCATGGGCTCCGGCCGGGGGCGGGGGCGGGGCCTGGCCATCGTGCAGCAGCGCATCGAACTCCGTGGCCACGAACTCGCGGATCTCGCCCAGCCGGTCGAGCAGCTCACAGGCCTCGGGCCGGCAGGCGGACAGGCCCATCGCGGCGGCGATCCAGTCCAGGTCGGGGTCGGCGCCGGGCAGCAGATGGGTCTGCTGGTCGTCCAGGTACTGGATGCGGTGCTCGACCCGGCGCAGGAAGCAATAGGCCTCGCCCAAGCGCTGCGCGGTCTGCGGCTTCATCAGGCCGCGCGCGGCAATCCGGGTCAGGCCCTTGAGGGTCGAGCGGGTGCGGATTTCGGGGAACTGCCCACCCCGCACCACCAGCAGCAGTTGCACCAGGAACTCGATCTCGCGGATACCGCCGCGCGAGAGCTTGACATCGTTGGCCCGCTCGGGCCGGCCAGCGGCGCGGCGTTGCGCCTCTTCGCGGATCTTGCGGTGCAACTGGCGCAGGCTCTCGAACACACCGTAGTCGAGGTAGCGCCGGTAGACAAAGGCGCTGACCAGGCCACGCAGGGGCAGCGCCGCCCCCGAGAGCACATCGGCGCGCGGCGCGACGACCCGGCTCTTGAGCCAGGCAAAGCGCTCCCACTCGCGGCCCTGGACCTGGAAATATTCTTCGAGCATCGCCAGGCTGACCACCGCCGGCCCGGAGTTGCCGTTCGGCCGCAAGGCCAGATCGACGCGGAACACCAGGCCATCCTCGGTGGTGTCGCCGATCAGCGTGTACAGCCGCCGGGCGACGCCGCTGAAGTATTCGTGGGCGCTGGTCGGGCCGGCGCTGCCGCCGTCGGTCTGACCATCGTCGGCATAGACGTAGATCAGGTCGATGTCGGACGAGACGTTCAACTCGCGGGCGCCGAGCTTGCCCATGCCGATGATCCAAAAGGCGATCAGCCGGCCCTGGCTGTCACGCGGCGGGCCGCTGCGCGCGTCCTCGTCGCTGCGCGCCTGAGCCAGCGCCAATTCCAGCGTCACCTCGGCCAGCGAAGTCATCGTCGCCGTCACCTCCTCCAGCGGCGCAGCCTGCTCGACATCGCGCACCGCCAGCCGCTCCAGCACCAGGTGGCGCGCCACCCGCAGCGCCGAGCCCAGGCTGCGGCCGTCGGCCTGCAGACGCGCAACCAGGGCGCGGATGGTGTCGGGTTCGGGCGTGCCGGCGGTCAGCGCCGACAGCAGTGCCAACTCGGCGCCATAGCGGCGCCGTACCCGCTGCACGAAGCGGCTGTGGGCGGCACTGGCAGGCGCTGCGGCCTCAAGTGGCGGACCGGCCGGCGCCGAATCCATTGGCCCCGCCACCGGGCGCAAGGCGCTGGGCGTCGGCCCGCTGGCGTTCATGAACGGCGCGGCAGCCACCGGCCGGGGCGGTCGAAATTGCCGAGTCCTTGGGCTGCCATCTGCGGATCCCTCGTGGCCGCGCCGGACCGATCCGGCGGCGTGCTGGCCATGCGCACCGGCGCGGATTTTGCCGCGCCGCTGGGGCTTCTGGCAACGATTCCATCGCCGCCGGGCAGGCATCGAGCGGCGTGCCAAGATCGGCGCCGTCGCCGCTCCCGGGTCCGCTGATGCAAATCGCCGCCGTGCAGATGGTCTCCACCCCTGAGGTGGAGCGCAACCTTGAGGCCGCCGGCCGGCTGATCGCCCAGGCCGCCGAGCAGGGCGCGCGCTTGGTCGCCCTGCCCGAGTACTTCTGCCTGCTCGGCCGGCGCGACCGCGACAAGCTCGACCTGGCCGAGGCCGACGGCGACGGGCCGATCCAGCGTTTCCTGGCCGAGGCCGCACAGCGCCACGCCATCACCCTCATCGGCGGCACCCTGCCGATGCGCTGCGCCGACCCGCTGCGGGTGCGCAACAGCAGTTGCGTCTACGGCCCGGACGGCCAACGCCTGGCGCGCTACGACAAGATCCACCTCTTCGCCTACGACAACGGCAGCGAGCACTACGACGAAGGCCGGCTGCTGCAGGCAGGCGACACCCCCCTGGCCATCGATGTTCAGGGCCACCGCGTCGGCCTGTCGGTCTGCTACGACCTGCGCTTCCCCGAGCTGTACCGGGCGCTGATGACGCCGCCCTGCGACCTGATCGTCGTGCCTTCGGCCTTCACCTACACCACCGGCCTGGCGCATTGGGAGTTGCTGCTGCGCGCCCGGGCGGTCGAGAACCAGTGCTATGTGCTCGCGCCGGCCCAGGGCGGCGCGCATGAGAACGGCCGCCGCACCTTCGGCCACAGCATGCTGATCGACCCCTGGGGCGAGATCCTGGCCTGCCAGGCCGAGGGCCCGGCGGTGGTCGCCGGCGAGCTCAGCCGGCAGCGCCTGGCCGAGGTGCGCAGGCAATTGCCGGCGCTGGAACATCGGCGGCTTTGAGTGCTGCGGCCGGCCGGCCGCTACTTGGCCCGGTTCGGGCAATCCGGCTTGGTGCAGACCGCGTACAGCGACAGCGCGTGGTCCTGCAGCTCGAAGCCGCGGCTGGCGGCGACCTGGTGCTGGCGCTGCTCGATCTCGGCGTCGTAGAACTCCTCGACCCGGCCGCAACTGACGCACACCAGGTGGTCGTGGTGCTGGCCCTCGTTCAGCTCGAACACCGACTTGCCCGACTCGAAGTGGTTGCGCTTGAGCAGCCCCGCCGCCTCGAACTGCATCAACACCCGGTAGACGGTGGCCAGACCGACCTCGGCGTCATCGGCCAGCAGCGCCTTGAACACATCCTCGGCGCTCATGTGGCGCTGCGCCGCGCGCTGGAAGATCTCCAGCACCTTGAGCCGCGGCAAGGTCGCCTTCAGCCCGCTGCTCTTGAGTTCACTGGCCTTGCTCATGGGTCACCGGATCTGGCCGCAGGCCGCCTAGGATGGGGTCGGTAGAATCGAAGCATCATAGCCACCGGCCACCCCGGTGGACCGGGTCGCCCGAACCACCCCGAACGCCCATGGCCAGCCGCTTGCGACTTCCCTCCCCATCCTTTTGTCTGCCTGGCCTGGCCGTGGTCGGCCTGCTCGGGCTGGGCGGCTGCTCCTACCTGCCGTCCCTGCCCTCGTTGCCGTCTCTGCCTTCGCTGCCCAGCTTTGGCGGCGGCGAGAGTTTTCTCGGCCTCATCACCCCTTACCGCATCGACATCGTCCAGGGCAATGTGGTGACGCGCGAGCAGGCCGCAGCGGTCAAACCCGGCATGACCCGCAACCAGGTGCGCGACATCCTCGGTTCGCCGATGCTGACCGACCCGTTCCACGCCGAGCGCTGGGACTATGTCTTCAGCATCCGCCGCCCCGGCGCCGAGGCGCTGCGGCGCAGCGTGGTGGCGCACTTCAAGGACGACAAGCTGGAGCGCCTGGAGGGCTCGGACCTGCCCAGCGAGCAAGAATTCGTCGCCGCCATCAGTCGCCCGCTGAGCGGCGGCCGCGGCGCCCAGGTGCTGGAGCTGAGCGAGGCCCAACGCCTGGCGCTGCCCAAGCCGGCGCCGGTCGAGGCCACGCCCAGCACGCCGCTGGGCACGGAGCGCAGCTACCCGCCGCTGGAGCCGTCATGAGTCAACGCAGGGCCGCTCCCAAGTTGCCTCACCCCCTCGGGGGGCGGCGGCGGGCCTTTGCCGCCGCCTGGGGGTGCACATGAGCCTGCCGGCGCGATTGCGGATTGCGGTCAGCGGCGCCTCTGGCCGGATGGGACAGATGCTGGTCGAGGCGGTGCTGGCCAGCCCGGACTGCGAACTCGCAGGCGCGCTTGATCTGGCCGGCAGCCCGGCGCTGGGCCAGGACGCCGCCAACTTCATGGGCCGCAGCAGCGGCGTGAAGGTCACGGCCGAGATCGACAGCGGCCTGCATGACGCCCAGGTGCTGATCGACTTCACCCGCCCCGAGGGCACGCTGGCCCACCTGGCGCGCTGTCGGGCGCTGGGGGTCAAGGCGGTGATCGGCACCACCGGCTTCAGCCCCGCGCAGCGCGCCGAGATCGACGCCCATGCCCAGGCGATCGCCATGGTGCTCGCGCCCAACATGAGCGTCGGCGTCAACGTCGTGATGCGCCTGCTCGACCAGGCGGCGCGGGCGCTGGCGCAGGGCTACGACATCGAGGTCATCGAGACCCACCACCGCCACAAGGTCGACGCGCCCAGCGGCACTGCGCTGAAGATGGGTGAGGTGATCGCCAGCGCCCTGGGCCGCAACCTGAGCGAGCACGCCGTATTCGCCCGCCATGGCGTGACCGGCGAACGGCCGGCCGGCAGCATCGGCTTCTCGGCGATCCGCGGCGGTGACATCGTCGGCGACCACACCGTCCTGTTTGCCGGCACCGGCGAGCGCATCGAGATCAGCCACCACAGCAGCAGCCGCGCCAACTACGCCCAGGGCAGCCTGCGTGCGGCGCGCTTTTTGGCGAACCAGCGCAGCGGCCTGTTCGACATGAACGACGTGCTCGGCCTGCGCTGAGCGACCGGCCGCAGCGGGGTTCGCCAAGCCATGTCCGGGATTGCACAGTTCTGGGCGCAGAGCGACGGCATAGGCCGGGCAGTGGCGGCGCTGCTGCTGGCGATGTCGGTCAGCGCCTGGGTGTTGATCCTGTGGAAGGCCTTCAGCCTGCGCCGGGCGCGGACCGACATTGCCCGCGGCATGGCCGCGTTCTGGGCCGCCGACAGTGCCGCCTCGGGCCGCAGCCATCTGGCCTCTCTCGACCGCGAGGGCGTGCTGCTGCCGCTGCTCGAGGCCGCCCTGGCAGGCCCGGTCAGCACCAGCCTGGCCGCGCGCGGCAGCCTGGACAGCCAGCTCACCCGGCGCCTGCGTGACGCCCTGCACCGCGCCCTGGCGCAACTCCAGTTCGGCCAGGTGGTGCTGGCCTCGGTCGGCAGCACCGCGCCCTTCGTCGGCCTGTTCGGCACGGTCTGGGCGATTTACCACGCCCTGGTCGGCATCGCCGCCGCCGGCACGATCACGATCGACCGCGTCGCCGGCCCGGTCGGCGAGGCCCTGGTGATGACGGCGGCCGGCCTGGCCGTGGCCATCCCGGCGGTGCTGGCCTTCAACCTGTTCGGCCAATGGGTCGCGGCCTGCGAGGCCGAACTCGAGGGCTTCGCCCACGACCTGCGCCAGATGGTCGTGGACCGGGCCCTGGAACAGGCCTGAGGCGATGGCTTTCGGACGCCTCGAACGCAAGACCGGCGCGGCGCCGATGAGCGAGATCAACATGACGCCGCTGATCGACGTGATGCTGGTGCTGATGGTGATCTTCATGATCACCGCGCCGCTGATGGGCAGCAGCCTCAAACTCGACCTGCCCAAGGTCGATGGCGCTGAGCCGTCTCGGCAGCCGCGGGTGGTGACGCTGGCCATAGACCGGGCCGAGACCCTGTACTGGGGCGAGCAGGCCATAGACCGCGCCGCGCTGGTGCAAAAGGTCAAAGCGGCGGCGGCCGAGCAGCCCGCCCCCGAGGTGCTGCTGCGGGCCGACCAGGCCCTGCCCTATGGCCGGGTCGCCGAACTGATAGGCCTGCTGCAGGCCGGTGGCCTGTCGCGCATCGGCCTGGTGGCCGAGACCACGCGGCCCTGAGCGGCCGCACCAGCGCCCTCGGCCGATGCTGTTCACCACCCTGAGCTTCGTCTTTTTGTTCCTGCCCGTCACCTGGGCGGGCTTCTATCTGGCCGGGCGCTGGTCGGACGATGCCGCTGCCGCCTGGCTGTTCGCCGCGTCGCTGGTGTTCTATGCCCACTGGATGCCGGTCGACCTGTGGCTGCTGCTCGGCTCGATCACCGGCAACTTTTTGGTCGGCGCCCGGATCATCGCCACGCCCGGCGGCGGGCGCGGCTGGCTGATGGCCGGCGTGGCCTTCAACCTGAGTTTGCTGGGCTGCTTCAAGTACGCCAACTTCGTGGTCGCGAACCTGAACCTGTTGCTCGGTACTGAGCTGCCCAATCCGGGGCTGCTGCTGCCGATCGGCATCTCGTTCTACTCGTTCACCCAGATTGCGTTCTTGGTCGACACCTACCAGCGCAAGGTCAGGGAGCCCAAGGCGCTGCACTACGGCCTGTTCGTCACCTACTTTCCGCACCTGGTGGCCGGGCCGGTACTGCACCACGCGCAGATGATGCCGCAGTTCCGCGACCCCTCGGTGTACCGCATCAATCCTGCGCACTGCGCCGCCGGGCTGGCGATCTTTGCCCTCGGCCTGTTCAAAAAAGTGGTGCTGGCCGACGGCATCAGCCCCTGCGCCGATGCCGTGTTCAAACCGGCCGACGCCGGCCTGAGCCCGGACCCGCTGGAAGGCTGGCTGGGCGCGCTGGCCTACACCTTCCAGTTGTATTTCGACTTCTCGGCCTACTCGGACATGGCGATCGGCCTGTCCTGGCTGTTCAACGTGCGGCTGCCGTTCAACTTCGATTCGCCCTACCGCGCCACCAACATCAGTGACTTCTGGCGCCGCTGGCACATTTCGCTGTCCAGCTTTTTGCGCGACTACCTCTACATCGCGCTCGGCGGCAACCGGCATGGCAGCCTGCGCCGCTACCTCAACCTGGCGGCGACGATGGTGCTGGGCGGGCTGTGGCACGGGGCGAGCTGGACCTTTGTGGTCTGGGGCGCCCTGCATGGCCTGTACCTGATGGTCAACCACGGCTTTCGCGCGCTGCTGGGCAGTGCGGCGCAGGCCCGGCTGGCCGGCTCGCGTCTGGCCGTGTTGCTGGGCTGGGCATTGACGATGCTGGGCGTGGTCGTGGCCTGGGTGGTGTTCCGTGCCGAGACCTTCGGTGGCGCGCTGCGGGTCTTGCAGGCCATGGCCGGGGCATCGCCCAGCGCCCAGACCCACGCCCTGCTGTGGAACGCCGGCCTGCAGCCGGCGGTGTGCGCGCTGTGGTGTGCCGGTTTGGGGTTGATCGCCGTGCTCGCGCCGAACAGCAACCGCATCGGCCAGCAGGCCCTGGCGCTGGCGCTGCGCCGCCCGGCCGTGCGCGCGCCGCTGGCCGGTGCGGCGCTGTGCGCGGTCACGCTGCTGGTGCTGCTCAACAGCGCGCGCGACAGCGTCTCGGCCTTCATCTACTTCAACTTTTGAGCATGGTCGGACGGCTCGCACGGACTCTGGCCCAGGGCCTGGGCGGCGCCCTGGGCCTGCTGCTGCTGCTCGAAGCCCTGCTGCGCCTGCTGCCGGTGTCCACGGCAACGCGAACCGGCTACACCCTCGACCCGCTGATCCTGAGCTACCCGCCGCAGCACAGTTTTCGCGTCGCCACCGGTTGGGATCTGCGCAACCCGCAGACCCTGCGGGCGAACAACCTCGGCTTCGTCGATGACCAGGACGCCCGTGCCCAGCCCGGCCAATGGGCGCTGATAGGCGACAGCTATGTCGAGTCGTCGATGCTCGACGCGCCTGACCGCCCAGGCGCGCAACTGCGGCGCGCGCTCGGCCCGCAGCGCCCGCTGACGGTGATGGGCGCGCCGGGCTCGTCGCTGCTGGATTACGCCGAGCGCATCCGCTGGGCCAGCCAGAACCTGGCCATCCACGACTTCGTGCTGGTCCTGGAGGCCGGCGACATCCGCCAGGCGCTGTGCGGATCGGGCAACGTCCACGGCCCCTGCCTGAACCGCCAGACCCTGGCGCCGGCGGTCGAGACCCAGGCCCCGCCGTCACCGGCCAAACGCTGGCTGCGCGAGAGCGCCCTGGCGCAGTACCTGGTGGGCCAGATTCGCCTCAGCCCGGCCACGCTGTTCGAGCGCTGGCGCGCTGGCGGCCGTCCGGCGGCCGCAGCGCCACCGCCGCCGCCGCCGGACGATCCGAGCACACCGCTGCCCGACGTAGACGCCGTGAGCCAGGCATTTTTCGAGCGCGTGCGCCCGCATGCCACCGGCCGGCTGGTGCTGGTGGTGGACTTCGATCACGACCGCCCGGCCCTGGTCGACGCCCGGATGGCCCGCGAGCGCCAGCGCTTCATGGCCCTGGCCAGGGCGCAAGGCGCCCGGGTGGTGGACATGGCGCCGGTCTATGCCGCCCACCGGGCGAACTCGACGCTGGCCCTCAGCGTCGGCCCCTACGATGGCCACCTCAACCGCCTCGGCGTGGGCCTGCTGGTCAAGGCTGCGGCGGCTGCCATGCAGTGATATGGTCCTGCCGCCCGGCGCCGATCCGATCACGCCACCGGCCAGCGGCCACTGGTCAGCTGCCGAACAAGTCCAGGGAACACCATGAGCAGCTTGAGCAACGACAAACCCGCGGTGATCGCACTTCGGCGCTGGCTGGTCAGGCTGTCGTCGCTGCCGGGGCCGTCGCTGGCCAACTGGTTTGTCCGCATCGGCTATACCCTCAGGCTGCTGCAATGGACCCGCAACAATCCCTGCCTGGAGTTCAACGGCAAGGGCAGCTTCAGCAACCGTGATTTGTTTGGGAATGTCCTTGCCCAGGCCGATATCAGCGGCGCGATCGATTACCTTGAATTTGGCGTGGCGGCCGGTTCCAGCCTGGCCTGGTGGGTCGAAAATAACCACCATCCGGACAGCCGATTTTATGGTTTTGATACCTTCACCGGGCTGCCCGAGGATTGGTATTACGCGCCCAAGGGCAGTTACTCGACGCAGGGCAAGCTGCCGGACATCCGCGATCCACGCTGCGGGTTCGAGGTCGGCCTGTTCCAGGACACCTTGCGGCCGTTCCTTGCCAAGAACCCGCTGCAGCGCCGCAAGGTGCTGCACATCGATTCCGACCTGTACAGCTCCTCGCTCTACACCTTGACCACCCTGGCGCCGCTGTTGGCGCCGGGCGATATCGTCTTTTTTGATGATTTTGGCGGCTTGAAGAATCCGGTCGATGATTTCCGCTCACTCCATGATTTTGTCGCTGCCTACCGCATCGGCTTTGAATTGATCGGCGCCGCCGATTACTATCGCAAGATCGCCATTCGAATCACCGGCAAAATCGCCGACTGAGGCATTCGGGAGCGGGCGCGCCGCCGCCGCCCCAGCCGATTTCGCCGGCACGGCCAGGCTCGGGGCGGCTGCCTACAATCGGCGGCATGAACGAAAAATACGCCCCCGGCGAGGTTGAAGCCGCCGCCCAGGCCGCTTGGCGCGCGGCCGACGCCTACCGCGTCAGCGAGGACGCCAGCCGGCCCAAGTACTACGCCTGCTCGATGCTGCCCTACCCCAGCGGCAAGCTGCACATGGGCCATGTGCGCAACTACACCATCAACGACATGCTGACGCGGCAGTTGCGCATGAAGGGCATGAACGTGCTGATGCCGATGGGCTGGGACGCGTTCGGCCTGCCGGCCGAGAACGCGGCGATGAAGAACGCCGTGCCGCCGGCCAAATGGACCTACGACAACATCGCGGTGATGCGCGCGCAGATGCAGGCCATCGGCCTGGCCATCGACTGGAGCCGCGAGGTCACTTGCTGCAAGCCCGACTACTACAAGTGGAACCAGTGGCTGTTCCTGAAAATGCTCGAGCGCGGCATCGCCGAGCGCCGCACCCAGGTCGTCAACTGGGACCCGGTCGACATGACGGTGCTGGCCAACGAGCAGGTGATCGACGGCCACGGCTGGCGCTCGGGCGCCCTGATCGAGAAGCGCGAGATCCCGGGCTACTACCTGAAGATCACCGCCTACGCCCAGGAGTTGCTGTCCGCAGTCAGTGACCCGGCCGACCCGAACTACCTCAGCGGCTGGCCCGAACGTGTCCGGCTGATGCAGGAGAACTGGATCGGCAAAAGCCAGGGCCTGCGCTTTGCGTTCACCCATGGCGTCGCCGACGCCGCCGGGCAGCCCATCGGCGAGGGCCGGATGTGGGTCTTCACCACCCGCGCCGACACGGTCATGGGCGTCACTTTCTGCGCCGTCGCGCCCGAGCATCCGCTGGCTGTCCAGGCCGCAAAGTCGCGGCCCGAAGTCGCCGCCTTCATCACCGAGTGCGCACTCGGCGGCACCACCGAGGCAGCGCTGGCCACGCAAGAAAAGAAGGGCGTGGCCACCGGCCTGAGCGTGACCCACCCGCTGACGGGCGCGTCGGTGCCGGTCTGGGTCGGCAACTATGTGCTGATGGGCTATGGCGACGGCGCGGTGATGGGCGTGCCCGGCCATGACGAGCGCGATTTCGAATTTGCCAAAAAATACGGGATCGAGATCCGCCAGGTGGTCGCGGTCGATGGCCAGGCCTTCAGCAGCGGCGCCTGGGCCGAGCACTACGCCGACAAGCTGCGCGGCCGCTGCGTCAACTCCGGCCTGCTTGACGGCCTGGACTGCGCGGCGGCGGTCGACAAGGTGGCCGAGTTGCTCGCCGCCCGTGGCCTGGGCGAGAGAAAAACCACCTGGCGGCTGCGCGACTGGGGCGTGAGCCGGCAGCGCTACTGGGGCACGCCGATCCCCATCATCCACTGCGAAGCCTGCGGCGTGGTGCCGGTGCCCGAGGCCGACCTGCCGGTGGTTCTGCCCGAGGACCTGATCCCCGACGGCTCGGGCAACCCGCTGAACAAGTGCGCCGCGTTCCTGAACGTAGCTTGCCCACGCTGCGCCAGGCCGGCCCGGCGCGAGACCGACACGCTCGACACCTTTGTCGATTCGGCCTGGTACTTCATGCGCTACTGCGACCCGGTCCGGACCGACGCCATGGTGGGCGAAGGCACCGAGTACTGGATGGGCGGCGAGCACGGCAGGCCGGGCATGGACCAGTACATCGGCGGCATCGAACACGCGATCCTGCACCTGCTCTACGCCCGCTTCTGGACCAAGGTGATGCGCGACATCGGCCTGGTCACGGCCAACGAGCCCTTCACCAAGCTGATGACCCAGGGCATGGTGCTGAAAGAGGCGTTCTGGCGCACCGACGACAAGGGCGGCAAGACCTACCTCTGGGAGCATGAGCTGGACATCGTCCGCGATGACCACGCCCGGGTCGTCTCGGCCCACACCCGGGACGGCGGCGTGGCGGTGCAGTGCGATGGCTGGACGACGATGTCCAAGTCGAAGAACAACGGCGTCGACCCGCAGGCGCTGATCGAACGCTACGGCGCCGACACCGCCCGGCTGTTCGTCATGTTCGCCGCCCCGCCCGAGCAGACGATGGAGTGGAACGATGCCGGGGTAGAGGGCGCCAACCGCTTCCTGCGCCGGGTCTGGGCCTTCGCCGCCCGCCAGGCCGGGCTGCTGGCCGGCGCCGGTGAGGTGGTCGCGGCCGGCCTCTCGCCGTCGGCCCGGGCGCTGCGCCGCGAGTTGCACCAGCTGCTGCGGCAGATCAGCTACGACTACGAGCGGATGCAGTACAACACCGTCGTCTCCGGGGCGATGAAGCTGCTCAATGCGCTTGAGGCCTTCAAGTCAGACAGCTCGGCCGGCGACGCTGCGGTGCTGCGCGAAGGGCTGTCGGTGCTGCTGCGCGCGCTTTACCCGGCCTGCCCACACATCGGCCATGGCCTGTGGACAGCGCTGGGCTTCGAGCAGCACTGGGGCAATCTGCTCGACGCCGCCTGGCCGCAGGTGGACGAGCAGGCGCTGGTGCAGGACGAGCTGGAATTGGTGCTGCAGATCGCCGGCAAGACCCGCGGCGCGCTGCGCGTGCCGGCCGACGCCGACCGGGCGGCGATCGAGGCCGCCGCCCTGGCCAGCCCGGAATTTGCCCGCTTCGGCGAAGGCAAACCGGCGCGCAAGGTCGTGCTCGTTCCGGGCCGGCTGGTCAACCTGGTGCTCTGATGGGCATGCTGCGCCGCCGGCCGATCCTGGGGCTGCCGATCCTGGCCCTGGGCGGCTGCGGCTTTGCCCTGCGCCAGACCCCGGCGCTGCCGTTCCAGCGCATCGCCCTGACCGGCTTTGCGCCGCGCTCGCCGCTGGCCGATGAACTGCGCCGTGCGCTGGCCGAGCAGGTGCAGGTGCTGGATTCGGTCAATGCCGCCGAGATCGTGCTCACCGCCCTGCTGGATCGGCGCGAGCGCAGCGTGGTCGCGGCCACCGCCACCGCGCAGACGCGCGAGCTGCAACTGCGGCTGCGCTTCGACTACGCCCTGGCCACGCCCGGCGGGCGGCCGCTGTCGCCGACGATAGAGATGCTGCTCTCACGCGACATGAGCACCAACGAGAGCTTTGCCCTGGCCAAGGCGCAGGAAGAGGCGCAACTCTTTGGCGCAATGCAGACCGATGTCGTGCAGCAGGTCTTGCGCCGGCTGGCGCAGCTCAAGCTGGCCTGAGCGCGATGCCGATCCGCGCCGAGCAACTCGGCAACCACCTGGCCAAGGGCCTGCACCGGCTCTACACCCTCCATGGCGACGAGCCGCTGCTGGCGCAGGAGGCGGGCGATGCCGTGCGGGCGGCGGGCCTGAAGGCCGGCTTTGCCGAGCGCAAGGTGTTCCACCTCGGCGGCGCCCATGCCGACTGGTCGGCCCTGCTCGGCGCGCAGCAGGCGATGAGCCTGTTCGCCGAGCGCCAGTTGATCGAGGTCCGGATCGCCAGCGGCAAGCCGGGCAAGGACGGTGGCCCGGCGCTGCAACGCTATGCCGAACAGCTCAACGACGATGTGCTGACCATCGTCCACCTGCCCAGGCTGGACCGGCAGCAGCAGCAAAGCGCCTGGTTCAGCGCGCTTGAAGCCCATGGCGTCAGCGTCCAGATTGACGCGGTCGAGCGCCGCGCCCTGCCCGCCTGGCTGGCGCAGCGCCTGGCCGCCCAGGGCCAGCGCGTCCACGACGACGCCCAGGGCCAGGCCACGCTGGCCTTTTTTGCCGACCGGGTCGAGGGCAACCTGCTCGCCGCGCACCAGGAAATCCAGAAGCTGGCCCTGCTTTACCCGCCCGGCGAACTGGGCTTCGACGCGGTCGCGTCGGCGGTGCTCAACGTCGCTCGCTACGACGTCACCAAGCTCGGCGAGGCGCTGCTGACGGGCCAGACCGCCAGGGTGCTGCGCATGCTCGACGGCCTGCAGGCCGAGGGCGAAGCCGCCGTGCTGGTGCACTGGAACCTGGCCAACGACATCCTCGCCCTGCACCGCGTCAAAGATGCCGTCGACCGGGGCCGGCCGCTGGCCATGGCGCTGCGCGAGCAACGCATCTGGGGCCCGCGCGAGCGCCTGATCGAGCGCGCCGTAGCGCTGCTGTCGGCGCCGCAATTGGCGCAATTGGTCAGCGCCGCCAGCCTCTGCGACGGCATCGTCAAGGGCTTGAAGCAGCCCGGCTGGCCGCTCGACCCCTGGGACGCGCTGCGCCGCCTGGCCCTGCTGGTGCTGCAGGCCCTGCCGGCATCCCCAGCGGCGCGGGTGCAAGGCCCGGCGCAGCGCGGCCAGGCCGCCACGACCAGGCGGCTGGCCCTGCAGGCGGACTGAGCCCGCGCCGCGCGCCGGCAGGGCTGGGGATCAGTGCTGCGCCTGGCGCAGCAGCCCTTGCAGCGCACGCACGACCGTGGCTTGACGCACCGCCGCGCGGTCGCCAGCGAACCGTTCAAGCACTGCCTCGGCCTGCAGTGGGCCTGCGGCTTGGCGCCAGGCCCAGGCCAGCCAGACCGTGCCCACCGGCTTGCCGGCACTGCCGCCGCCCGGCCCGGCGACGCCGGTCACGGCCACGCTCAGGTCGGCGGCCGAACGCGCCAGCGCGCCGCTGGCCATGGCCAGGGCCACCGCCTGGCTGACCGCGCCGTGGGCGTCAATCAGGGCCGCGTCCACGCCCAGCAACTCGCTCTTGGCGGCATTGCTGTAGCTGACGAAGCCGCGCTCGAACCAGTCGCTGGAGCCGGCCAGGTCGGTGCATGCGGCCGCGATCATGCCGCCGGTGCAGCTCTCGGCCGTGGCGATGCGCCAGGCGCGCGCGCGCAGGGCGTCGGCAAGCGCGGCGGTCAAGGCCGGCGGGGTGTTGGGCAGCAGGGTGCCGGGCAGCGGGTTCATGGCGATTGACCGGCCAGCAGCCGCCACAGGGCGATCACCAGCAAGGTACACAACGCGGCGACCAGGTCGTCAAGGAGGATGCCAAAGCCCTGACGCCAGCCGATAGCCTCGCCGGGCCTGAGCTTGAACGCCCGATCGGCCCAGCCCACCGGGCCGGGTTTGACCGCGTCGAAGAACCGGAACAGGCCGAACGCGACCGCCTGCGCCGCCAGTCCGGCCGGCATCAGCAGCCACAGCACCGCCCAGAAGGCGACGATCTCGTCCCAGACCACGGCGCCCGGGTCGGCCACCCCCATGTGCTGGGCACAACGGGTGCAGGCCCACCAGCCGAGCAGCAGGCCGAGGGCCAGCACGCCGGCCCAGTCGCCATCGCCCAGCCAGGGCGCGAGCATGACAAACACCGCCCAGGCCCAGAGCGTGCCGACCGTGCCCGGCGCCACCGGTGACAGGCCGCTGCCGAAGCCCAGCGCCAGCCAGCGCGCCGGATGGCCGAGCATGAACGCCCAACTGGCCGGGCGCGGCGCGGCGGTGGCCGGTCGGTCGATTGCGCCAGCGGGGTCGATGCTCATGCGCTGAAGTGGTCAAAGCCGCGCGGCGCCGCGCCAACTACGCTGCCAGCCGCGTCGCGCAGGCGCAGGCCGGCAGCGGCCTCGATCCTGCCGATTCGACTGACCGCCACGGCGGCGCTGCGGGCCGCCGCCTGGACCGCCGCCTCGGCCGCCGCAGGCGCGCTGAACAGCAGCTCGTAGTCGTCGCCGCCGGCCAGGGCGCATTCGCGGCGCAAGGCCGGCGGCTGGCGTCGCAGTGCCGGGCTGGCGGGCAGGGCATCGACATCGACGCTGGCGCCGACGCCGCTGCGGCGCAGCAGATGGCCGAGGTCGCCGACCAGGCCATCGCTGAGGTCGATGGCGCTGCTGGCGATGCCACGCAAGGCCAGGCCCAGGGCGACCCGTGGCTGGGGCATCTCCATCGCCGCACGCACGCCCGGCCAGTCGGCGTCGCCTACCCGGGCCTGGCCGCGAAAGCACTCCAGCGCCAGCCGGGCGTCGCCAATCCCGCCGCCGGCCGGGTGGCTGACCCAGAGCACATCGCCGACCCGGGCGCCATCGCGGCGCAGCGCCTGGCCGGGCGGCAACTGGCCGAACACCGTGATGCAGATGTTCAGCGGCCCGGCGGTGGTGTCGCCGCCGACCAGCTCGACGCCATGGGCGTCGGCCAGGTCGTAGAGGCCGCGGGCAAATTCGCCCAGCCAGGGCTCGTCCAGCCTGGGCAGGGCCAGCGCCAGGGTGAAGGCCAGGGGCTCGGCGCCGCAAGCCGCGAGGTCGCTGAGGTTGACCGCCAGCGCCTTGTGGCCCAGGCGCAGCGGCGGCACGGTCGAGAGGAAGTGCCGGCCCTCGACCAGCATGTCGCTGGAGACCGCCAGATGCTGGCCTGGCGCGGGCGCCAGCAGCGCACAGTCGTCGCCACCGCCAAGCACCGCGCGCCGCACCGGTCGGCTGAAGAACCGCGCAATCAGGTCGAACTCACCCATCGCCATGACCGCTGTTCTGCACCACGCCCCGCACCACGCCCCGCACCACGCCTGGCTAGGCCGCGCTGCGCAGCAGGTTGCTCAGCTCGACCGCCGAGCGCACGCTCAGCTTCTCGAACATCCGAGCACGGTGGACCTCGACCGTGCGCACGCTGATCGCCAACTCCTCGGCGATCAGCTTGTTGGGCAGCCCGGCGACAACCCGCGACATGACCTCGCGCTCGCGCTCGGTCAACTCGGCCAGGGCCCGTGCGATTACTTGCTTGTGCTGGCGTGCGGCGATGACCTCGGCGCTTTGCGCCAGCGCCTGCTCGATCCGGTCGACCAGGGCGTTGTCGGAGAACGGCTTCTCGACGAAGTCATAGGCACCGCGCTTGACCATGGCCACCGCCGTTGGCACATCGCCGTGGCCGGTCAGGAAGATCACCGGCAGGGCCTGCAGCAGGCCGCGTTCGGACAGGCGCTCGAACAGCACCAGGCCGCTGGTGCCGGGCATGCGCATGTCCAGCAGCAGACACGAGGGCGCGCTCGGCCAATTCGGCAATTCGGCCGGGCTGGCCTGGGCTTGCAGCCAGGCCAGGAACGCGTCGGCGCTGGCAAAGGGCTCGGACAGCAGCCGCCGCGAGCGCAGCAGCCAGGCCAGGCCGTCGCGCACCACCGGCTCGTCGTCGACCAGGTAGACCACGGGCAGGCCCAGCGCCGGGCGACGACTGGCGTTGGTCTTGGTGCTGGCGCTGCTGCTCATGGCCGCGCAGTATCCGGCAGTGCTGCGGCGGCGGCGGCCTGGCGTGGCACGGCCAGGGGCAGGGTGAAGCGGAACACCAGACCGCCGCCACTGCCATCGGCGCGGGCGGGCAGGTTCTCATGGTCGATCACGCCACCATGCTGTTCGATCACGGTGCGGCACAGCGACAGGCCCAGCCCCATGCCCTCGCCCTTGGTGGTGAAGAAAGGTGTGAACAGGCGCTGCGCCACCTCGGGCGCGATGCCCGGTCCCTGGTCGGTCACGCTGAACGCCGCCCAGCCGCTGCGCCCTGGGCCGGCAGCCGCGCCGCCGCCAACCCAATCGACGCGCAAGCTCAGCACCCTTTGGGCGACGGGTGTGCCCCCGTCCATCGCCTGGATGCCGTTGCGGGCCAGGTTCAGCAGCACTTGCTCAAGCATGGTCCGGTCGACCCTGACCTGCGGCGCCGGCTGCGGCAGTTGCAACTCGATCCGGGTGCCGCTGCCGCGCGCCTGCATCCGCACCAGCGGCATCACCGCCTCGAACAACTGGTCGACGGCGACGACTTCGAACGCCTGGTCGCGGCGGCGAACGATGTCGTGCACGCTCTTGATCACCCGGCCGGCGCGCTCTGCCTGCTCGGCAATCCGGCTCAAGGCCTGGTGCAGCAGGCCGGGCAGGTCGGGGTCTGGCTTGGATCCGGCGCCGGTCGCAGGCGAGGCAGCGCCGGCAATCAGGTTGAGCGAGCCGGTGGCGTAGCTGGCGATGGCCGACAGCGGCTGGTTCAGCTCATGGCTGAGCAGCGAGGCCATCTCGCCCATGCTGGCCAGGCGCGCGGTCGCCGCCAGCCGCTCCTGCTGCTGGCGCGACAAGGCCTCGACCCGACGCTGGTCGCTCAGGTCCAACACCGCGCTCATCCAGCCGGTGTGGCGGCCCTGGCCATCGACCAGCGGCGCCTCGTAGACCATGACCGGAAAGCGCTCTCCGCCGCGCCGCATGAATTCGGTCTCGACGCCCTCGCGCAAGGCGGTAGGCACGGCGCCGCCAGGCTCGCCCGCCACCGACCGCCGCTCGGTCTGGCGGCGCTGGTAGTCCAGCACCTGCTCGGCCGGCCAGTAGGGCGGCACATCGGCCGCCATCAGCGCCGCCGCATCGTGGCCGACCATCGCGCAAAACGCCGGATTGACATAGACGATGCGGCCAGCCAGATCGCGGGCGCGCAGGCCGGTGGACAAGGAGTCCTCCATCGCCTTGCGAAACGCCAGTGCCTCGGCCAAACGCGATTCGGCGCGCGCCCGGCGCCGGCCATCGCGCACCAGCAGCACGACCACGCAGAACAGGCCCATCGACAGTCCCAGCACCAGCGCGGTGCTGAGGTTGGGAATCAGGCTGGGGTGGCGCTCGGCGGCGTCGACCCGCAGTTGCAGCGGCGCGCCAGGCAGGTCCAGCAGGCGCTGGGCAATGTAGATGCCGGCGCCGCGCGCCGAGCCGGAGCGGGCGAGTCGGGTACCGTCGGCCTCGACGATGCTCAGCTCATGGGTCTGGGCGTTGACCGGCAGGCGCAGGTCGTCGAGCAAGGCGCTCAAAACCACCGTGGCGACGATGTAGCCGGTCAGGTTGGCGCCGTCCAGCAACGGCTGGCACAACTGCATCACCTCCTGGCCCAGGCCGCCCAGCCCGGGCACAAACTGGCTGCGCGAATAGCGTGCGGCGCTGCTGCGGCGTGCAGCATCGCAGGTGGTCAGGGCCTCGCGTTCGAGCTCGGCCCGTGGCCAGCGCTCGAACACCGGGCGGCGCAGGGGCGAGTCGGCGGTCTCGGCCACGCGCCATTGGTGGTCGCGTCGCTCGAGTCGGCCAATGGCCGGGTAGCGGCGCAGCATCTCGGTCGCGGCTGCCGCCCAGGGCAGTTCGGCTGCATCACCGGCCGGCAAGGCCTGGATCGCCTGGAGCAGCGTCTGGCTGCGCTGGCGCAGGGCCGCGAGGGCCGCTGCGGCGACATCGTCACTGCGCTCCTGCGCCCGCGCCTCCTCGTAGTTCAGCGTCAGCATCACCAGCAGGATTTGCGCCACCAGCAGCAGGACCACCAGGGCGGCCCACAACACCGCCCTGGGCGCCCGGCGAGGGCGCCCGTCGGTGGTCGCAGGCAGGGCAGGAAGTGGCAGCATGGGGCGCGGATTTTCGCCGACGGGCAGCCCGGAGCGGCCTCCTACAATCCGCCTCCCGCGACGCGCCCCGCGCGTGCAAACAGTGAGATGAACGCATGCCGACGACGGACGAAAAGAGTGCGGAGCTGCGCCGCGCGGCGCTGGAATACCACCAGTTCCCGACCCCGGGCAAGCTCGCCATCCATGCCACCAAGCAGATGGTCAACCAGCATGACCTGGCGCTGGCCTACTCGCCCGGGGTGGCCTTTCCCTGCCTGGAAATCGCCGCCGACCCGGCCAAGGCCTACGACTACACCGCCCGCGGCAACCTGGTCGCGGTGGTGACCAACGGCAGCGCCGTGCTCGGCCTGGGCGACATCGGCCCGCTGGCGGCCAAGCCGGTGATGGAAGGCAAGGCGGTGCTGTTCAAGAAGTTCGCCGGCATCGATGTCTTCGACCTCGAGATCGCCGAGCCCAACCTGGACAAGCTGGTCGACGTGATCGCGGCCTTGGAGCCGACCTTCGGTGGCATCAACCTCGAGGACATCAAGGCGCCCGACTGCTTCTATGTCGAACGCAAACTGCGCGAGCGGATGAAGATCCCGGTCTTCCACGACGACCAGCATGGCACCGCGATCGTGGTCGGGGCGGCCCTGCTCAATGGCCTGAAAGCCACCGGCAAGAAGATCGACGAGATCAAGCTGGTGACCTCGGGCGCCGGGGCTGCGGAACTGGCCTGCCTGGGCCTGCTGCTCAAGCTGGGGCTGCCGCGGCGCAACATCTTCGTCACCGACCTGGCGGGCGTGGTCTACAGCGGGCGCCAGGAGTTGATGGACCCGGACAAGCTTGAATTTGCCCAGGACACGGCGGCGCGCAGCCTGGCCGAGGTGATCGTCGGCGCCGATGTGTTCCTCGGCCTGTCGGCCGGCGGCGTGCTCAAGCCGGCGATGGTGGCGGCGATGGCAGCCCAGCCCTTGATCCTGGCGCTGGCCAATCCGACCCCGGAGATCCTGCCCGAAGAGGTCCAGGCGGTGCGTCAGGACGCGATCATCGCCACCGGCCGCAGCGACTACCCGAACCAGGTCAACAACGTCCTGTGTTTCCCCTACATCTTCCGCGGCGCGCTTGACTGCGGCGCCACCACCATCACCGACGCGATGGAGATTGCGGCGGTGCACGCCATCGCCGAGTTGGCCCAGGCCGAGCAGAACGACGTGGTCGCCGCCGCCTATGCCGGCGTGAGCCTGAGCTTCGGCCCCGAATACCTGATTCCCAAGCCCTTCGACCCGCGGCTGATGATGATGATCGCGCCGGCGGTGGCCAAGGCGGCGGCCGAATCGGGCGTGGCCAGCCGGCCGATCCTCGACTTCGACGCCTATGTCGAACGCTTGAAGAGCTTCGTCTACGCCTCGGGCAACACCATGCGGCCGATCTTTGCGGTCGCCAAACGGGCGACGAAGAAGGCCATCGCGTTTGCCGAGGGCGAGGACCAGCGCGTGCTGCGCGCGGTCCAGGTGATCGTCGACGAGGGCCTGGCCAGGCCCTGGCTGGTCGGCCGTGCGGCCGTGATCGAGCAGCGCCTGAAGACGCTCGGCCTGCGCTTGCAGGCCGGCCGCGATTTCGAGGTCGTCAACGTCGACAGCGACACCCGCTACCGCGACTACTGGCAGACCTACCACCGCCTGGCCGAGCGCCGCGGCGTGACCGAGCAGTTCGCCAAGATCGAGATGCGCCGCCGCCTGACGCTGATCGCCGCGATGCTGCTGCACAAGGGCGAGGTCGACGGCATGATCTGCGGCACCTGGGGCACCACCGCCCAGCACCTGGCGCACATCGACCAGTTGATTGGCCGCCGCGCGGGCGTCAACACCTACGCCTGCATGAACGGGCTGATCCTGCCCGGGCGCCAGGTGTTCCTGGTCGACACCCATGTCAACTACGACCCGAGTGCCGAGGAGCTTGCCGAGATCACCGTGCTGGCGGCCGAGGAGATGCGCCGCTTCGGCGTGGCGCCCAAGGCGGCACTGCTGTCGCACTCGAATTTCGGCTCCTCGGACCTGCCCTCGGCGCTGAAGATGCGCGCCGCGCTGGCCCTGGTCCAGCAGGCCGCCCCCTGGCTGGAGGTCGACGGCGAGATGCACGGCGATGTGGCGCTGGACGCCGGCGCCCGCCACGACATCATGCCGCGCTCGACCCTGAGCGGCGAGGCCAACCTGCTGGTGCTGCCCAACATCGACGCCGCCAACATCGCCTACAACCTGCTCAAGACCGCGGCCGGCGGCGGCATCGCCATCGGCCCGGTGCTGCTGGGCGCGGCCAAGCCGGTGCACATCCTGACCTCCACCACCACGGTGCGACGGATTGTCAACATGACCGCGCTGACGGTCGCCGACGCCAACGCCGCGCGCTGATCTGGCGCCGCCGCCGGGCCGGCAGCGGAGCCCGTGGCGCCTTGCCGCCGGCGCCGCTTGTAAAATCATTGTCACAAGCCTTGACAGGCCAGAAATCACTGAGAAACGGTAGCGCCCCGCGCAGGTGAGCGCCCACTCAATCCCTTACAACATGCCCAAAATTGAGGCAGCGGGCTTGAGTTTTTTGGACCCCTCCGGTAACATCGCGGCTTCAGCGTTCAAGGGTTTCGGTGGATTTGAGCATGCGGTCGCCAATCGATTGCGGCATGGCAGATGCGGGGCGCGACATCCGCGCTGTCGCGCCTTTTTGCAGAACCGGCGGTAGCCGCAGTACCGGCGAATTCAGCAGGTGCGGCGGATGGCGTCGGGCGATGCTGCTCACAGCCGCACTGCTGGCCCTTGGCCTTGGCGGCAAGGCGCAGGCCAAGCCCCATGCCGACTTCAGCGAGCCGGTGGCGCTGAGCACCCTGCCCGCCGAAGCCCGTCAAACCCACCGCCTGATCGAATCCGGCGGGCCTTTTCCGTATGCCAAGGATGGCGTGGTATTCGGCAACCGCGAGCAACGCCTGCCGCGCCGCCCGCGCGGCTTTTACCGCGAATACACCGTGCCCAGCCCGCAAGCCCAAGACCGCGGCGCACGCCGCATCGTCTGTGGCGGCGAGCAGCCCAAGTTACCCGAGACCTGTTATTTCACCGCCGACCACTACGCCAGCTTCAAACGCATTGCGCCGTGACCGGGCCAGCCCACAACGACTACACGCTCACTGATTTCGACAAGGATAGCGACCATGCTGCTCCAGACCACCCGCCCCAACATCGTTCAAGCCATCCGCGCCTACCGGGTTGACGACCTGATGCACGCCGCCCAGGCGGCGGGCCAGCATTTTCTCTATGCCAACTTGACCGTGGCGCAGTCCAAACAGGACGTGCTCGACAAGATCGCCGAGGCCTTCTTGTTCCCGCTGCATTTCGGCAAGAACCTCGACGCGCTGTACGACTGCATGACCGACCTGGTGCACCGCTCGGGCGCGCAGCCCGGCTTCGTGGTGGTGCTGGAGCAGTTGCCCGACAACCCGCGCTTTGACCGCGAGGCACGCGAGCAGTTGCTGGACGCGTTCCGCGACGCGGCCGACTACTGGGCCGAGCGGCGCATTGCGTTCCGCTGCTTCTACAGCTTTGCCGTCGCCCGCAGCGCCGAGACCAGCGCCTGGGAACGCATCAACGACCTGCCCCAGGCGCCCGAAAAGCCTGCGCCCAAGGCGGCGCCCAAGAACGGCGTCAACCCCAACTTCGGCATGAACATGCCGATGATGAGCAGCGCCTTCGACACCGCGATGTGGTTGACAGCGGCCTGATCCGCAGACGCGCTCGACCCACCCAAAACAGCGGCCTGCGGGCCGCTTTTTTCGCTCAAAGGGCCTGCGCCAGCGCCACGTATTCGGCCACCGGCACCTCCTCGGCGCGCCGTTGCAGATCGAACGATCCGCCAAAGCCGCGCGCCTGCAGCCACCGCCCCAGCGAATGCCGCAGCAGCTTGCGGCGCTGCGAGAACGCGCTCGTGACCAACTCGCGCAGCAGCGCTTGGTCGAGCACCGGCGGCGTTGCCAGGGGGAGCATCCGCACGACGGCGGAATCGACCCGGGGTGGCGGATCGAACGCATCCGGCGCCACATCCAGCAGCGACTCGATCTGGTAGCGCCATTGCAGCATCACCGACAGCCGGCCGTAGTCTTTGCCGTCCGGGCCCGCGGCCATGCGCTGCACCACTTCCTTTTGCAGCATCACATGCTGGTCCAGCACCAGGTCGGCCACGTCCAGCAGGTGGAACAGGATCGGCGTGGAGATGTTGTAGGGCAGGTTGCCGACAACGCGCAGCCGCTGGCCTGGCAACTGCAAACTGCGAAAGTCCACCCCCAGCACATCGGCCTCGACCACCTGAACGCCGGGCCGGGCGCGCCAACGCGCGGCCAGATCGCGGTCCAATTCGACCACCGTGAGTGCCCCGCAGCGCTCCAGCAGGGGTTGCGTCAGGGCGCCCAGTCCGGGCCCGATTTCGAGCAGCGCCTGGCCCGGCCGCGGATCGATCGCACGCACGATCCGGTGGATCACCCCGGCATCGGTCAGAAAGTGCTGGCCGAAGCGTTTGCGCGCCTGGTGTGCCATTCAAACCGGCCCGGCTGCGGCGGCGCGTGGATTGCGCCCGAGCCTCATCTGGCGCCGGGCGGGCAGACGAGAAGGCAGACGGGAAACCGGCTCACAACGGCGGTTCGCGGAACTCGACATAGGCCCGCAGCCGAAGCTCCTTGGCCCATTCGTCGAAGGCCTGGGCGAACTTCTGCTCGCGCAACTGGTTGCGCGCCTGCTCGCGCAACTCCTTCAACTCGATCACCGCCTCGCGCCGCTCCAGCACCTGGATCAAATGCAGGCCGAAGCGGGTCGGCACCGGCGCCGAGATGCCGCCGAGTTCGAGCTTGTTCATCGCCTCCTCGAACTCGGGCACGAAGTTGCCCGGCGAGGTCCAGCCCAGATCGCCGCCAGCGCTGGCGCTGCCGTCCTCGGAGACCTGGCGCGCCAGCTCCTCAAACGTCTTCTCAGCACGCTCGATCTGGCGCCGCAAATCGTCCAGGCGCCTGCCCGTCGCCTGCGCCGCGCCCGGGTCGCTGAGCCGCAGCAGGATGTGCCGCGCATGGGTCTGGTTGATCCGCCCGATGGCGCCATCCTTGCGGTCGATCAGCTTCAAGACATGGAAGCCGGCGCCGCTGCGCACCAGGTCGGGCGCGATCTGGCCGGGCGCGAGGGTGCGCACCGCCGCGACGAACAAATCCGGCAGGCGCTTCTGGGTGCGCATGCCGATCTCGCCGCCCAAGGCCTTGTTGCCGTCCTCGCTCAACTCGGCCGCCACGGCGGCGAAGTTCTCACCGCCACGCACCCGCGCCAGGGCCTTGTCGGCGAGCGCGCGGCGTTGCGCCAGCTCGGTTTGGCTGGCGCCCTCGGGCAGGCCGATGAGGATCTGCGCCAGGTTGTACTCGGCCTCTTCGTTGGCCGCAGCGCGGGCGTCGTCGAGAAATTTCTCGATCTCAGGATCGCTGATGCGGATGCGCGACGAGACCTCGCGCTCACGCACCCGCTCCATCAGGATCTGGTCTTTGATGTTGCTGCGAAAGCGCGCAAAGGCCAGTCCCTCGGCCTTGAGCCGCTCGCGCAATTGCGCCAGCGTGATCTGGTTCTGCGCCGCCACATTGGTCACCGCCCGGTCCAGCTCCTGCTCGTCCACCTTGGGGCCGTTGTCGCGGGCAAACGTGACCAGCACCCGCTCGTCGATCAGCGCATCTACCGCCTGCTTGCGCAGCGCATCTTCCTCGGGGACGCTCTGGCCGGCGCGGCGCGCCTCGGCCCGCGCCCGCTCCAGCCGCTGCTGCACCTCGATGGCCGTGACCAATTCGGTGTTGACCACGGCGACGATGTAGTCGGCGGTGGTGGCGCGGCTGCCTTGCGCAATCGCGCCGCCGGGCGACAAGGGCAGCAAAAGTACAGCGGCCGCGCCGAGCAGGCTGCGACAAGACGGGATCAAACGCTCAAGCATCGCAAACCAGGTAGTGGGGAGTGGGGAGCGGGGAGTGGGCAAGCGTTCATCGCTCAGAGGCCGGGGCGGGCACGGATCCGCTGCCCGACCGGGGCTCGCGCAACAGGCGGTAGCCGGGGATATTGTCCTTCAACACCTGCAGCGGGTTGGAGCCCAGGCGCGACAGCCCGACCAGTTCGAGTTGCAACATCAGCCGGGTGGTGGACTCGCTGCGACCGGTAGACAGCCGCTCCGAGACGATCCGCCCGATCCAGCAGCCGGCGTCGTACTCCAGGCCGGCGACCGAATCGGTGACGCGGCTGTCCTTGAGGCTGTAGTTGACCCGGCCGACGGCAAAGAGCGTGCCGCCACAGCCACCCGAGGCGCCCAGCGGCCGCGCCGTGCCGTTGTAGACCGGCCATTGCCAGCCCATCTCCAACTGCTCGGAGCGCTGGTTGACGATGTCCGAGGACAGGTTGCGGGCCAGCCGGTAGCCGCCGCTGAGGGTGCGAAACGGCCCGGGCGAGTAGCGCGCAGCGAGGATCGAACGCACCACCCGGCGGCTGTTCTGGTCGAACTGGGTCGAGCCGTCCAGGCGCCAATTCGGCAGCAAGGTGGTCGAGCCGTCGAGCAGCAGGTCCGACAGGTGGTGGGTCACCGGCACCGCGTCGGGCGTGACCAGTTGGTCGCGCAGCAGCAGCCGCTGGGCCAGGCCCAGGCGCAGGGTCTCGGCGCCGGTCAGCGGGTCGTACAGCCGGGTGGTCACGCCGGCGGTGATCTGGTGCGAGTCCGACACCCGGTCGGTGCCGCTGAAGGCGTTCTCGGCGTAGACCGAGACCGGGTTGAAATCGCTGGCTGCGGCGTCGAAATTCGGCAACCGCGACTGGTCGCGAAACGGCGTGTTGACATACAACAGGCGCGGCTCCAGCGTCTGCCGCTCGGACTGGCCGAACCAGCGGCTGTCGCGTTCGAACACCGCGCCCATGTCCAGGCTGAGGCTCGGGATCAGCCGCGCGCTGTGCCGGTCCAGGCCGGGCGCGGGCTGGTCGAGCTGGTAGCGGGCGGCGTTGAGCGTCAATTTCGGCGTCAGGTACCAGGCCGATGTGCCCAGCCTGCGCTCGACCGTGCCCAGGGCATGCGCGCGCCAGCCGTCGGGGCGGGAGTCGCCGGCCGAACGGTCGGGCAAGGTGAAGTGGTTCAACTCGGCTTCGAGCAACAGCTTGAACGGCCGCGCCGGGCCGCCCAGGCTGGGCTGCCAGCGCGCCCCCAGTTGCGGGCTGCGCTGGTAGGGCGCGACGATCAGGTCGCTGCCGCTGCCGGTCTGCAGCACCTGCCAGTCCTGCACCCGGGCATAGAGCTCGGCCGGGCCGAAGCGGTTGGCCAAGGACCGCGACAGTCGGATGTCCTGCCCCAGCAGGCGCGGCGTGATGTTGCCGACCACGCCCGGAAAATCCTTCCAGTAGGTCTGGTCGCTGACGTGCAGTGCCGCCACTTGGAGTTGCCAGGCGCTGTCGGCGCCGCCAAGCTGACCGGCATGGGCCAGGCGCAGCGCGGCGCGGGTGTGCCCGGCCAGCCGGTCGTCGGGCAGCCAGTGCAGGTTGGCCTGGCCCTGGAAGCCGGGTTCGAGGTAGCGCAACTCGCTCTCCAGCGACAGACCGCGGCGGCTGATCAGCGTCGGCGTCAGAGTGGCGTCGCGCTGCGGCGCGATGTTCCAGTACCAAGGCAGGCCCAGCACCAGGCCATTGCGCGTGTCCAGGCCCAGGGCCGGCGGCAGCCAGCCCGAACGGCGGGTGTCGTTCAGGGCAAAGCTCAAGGCCGGTACGGCCAGGATGGGCAGGTCCAGAAAGCGCAGCACCGCGCCTTCGGCATAGGCGTCGTTGCGCTCAAAGTCGAGCGTGATCCGGCGGGTCGTGAGCAGCCAGTCGGGCAGGCCCGAACCATCGCGCGGGCAACTGCTGTAGACCGCTGCCTCGGCGCTGCTGCGCGAATCGCCGAGAAAGTCGACCCGCGCCGCGCGCCCGCCCGAGCCGTAGCTGCTGAACTCGAACTCGGGCAAGAGAAAGAAGCCCTCGAAGCGCTGCAACTGCAACTGCAACTCCGGGCCGCTGTAGCGCGCCGTGCCGGCATTGCCAGCGGCGCTGCGCTCGATCCGCACCGCCCCGCGCGCGACCAAGCGGTCTTCGGCGTTGTCGTAGTGCAGGCTGTCGGCCCGCACCCGGATGCCGCCGCGACGCAATTCGACCGCGCCCCGGGCATCGGCCTCGACATCGGGAACGACCCTGAGCTGATCGGCTTGCAGCGTCAGCGGGCCATCACCCAAGCCCTTGGCCACCACTGCCTGCGCCTGCACCAGGCTGCTGGGCACCAGGCCGCCGGTCACCAGCGCCAGCCAAGCGGCCAGGACCATCGTGCGGATCGGCACAGGCGGCTTTTCGGGTGAGGTTGCTGGCGGCGTTGCTGGCAGCGTTGCAGGCGGCAAATTCAGCCGATCTTGTGGGCGCGCCAGCGCCTTAGGCGGCGACCGTCGCTGCGGCGCAGGGCGAACGCCTGCGGTTCGTAGAATCGACAGATTATCCATGAGCCGCCTGCCGCAAGGGCTGCGCCCACCGATGCCCGCCAGCCCTGTCGCAGAGCCGATTGCCCAGCCCATCCACTGGCAGGATCCAGCCCGCGAGGCCGCCTTCTGGCGCTGGCTGAGGCCGCTGCTGCCGAAGTTCGGGCTTGACCCCGACAGCCTGGTCGCGGCTTCGGCCGACGCCAGTTTCAGGCGCTACTTTCGCCTGCGCTCGCGCCGCGCCAGCTCGCCCAGCATGGTGGTGATGGACGCGCCGCCGCCGCTGGAGGATGTGCGGCCCTTTGTCGACATCGCCGGGCGCATCCGCCGGGCCGGCCTCAACGGCCCCGAGATACTGGCCGCCGACACCGCCAACGGCTTCCTGCTGCTCAGTGATCTGGGGCAAACGCTGTACCTGGACGCGCTCCAGGCCTGCGAGGCTGCGGGCGATCCGGCCGGCTCCGACCGCCTGATGCGCGATGCCATCGCCGCCCTGCTGCATTGGCAACACCACCTCAGCGCCAGCGGTCTGCCCGATTTCGACGAGGCCCTGCTGCAGCGCGAATTGGCGCTGTTTCCGCAGTGGTGCGTGCAAACCGAGTTCGGCATCGACTGGACCGCCGCGCAGCGCGCGGTCTGGGATCGGCTGTGCCAACGTCTGGTCGACAGCGCGCTGGCCCAGCCCAAGGTGGCGGTGCACCGCGACTGGATGCCGCGCAATTTGATGGTCTCCCGGCCCAACCCCGGCATCCTCGATTTCCAGGATGCCGTTCGCGGGCCGGTCACCTATGACCTGGCCTGCTTGCTGCGCGACGCCTTCATTTCCTGGGACGAGGAGCGCCAACTCGACTGGGCGGCGCGTTGGTGGGCGCAGGCGCGCAAGACCCCGCTGCTGCAGGGCCACGCCTTCGCCGACGATTTCGGCGAATGCTGGCGTGCCACCGAATGGCTGGGCCTGCAGCGCCACCTCAAGGTGATGGGGATTTTTTGCCGCCTCAAGCACCGCGACGGCAAACCGCACTACGCCGCCGACCTGCCGCGCTTCCTGCGCTACGCCACCCAGGTCGCGCTGCGCTATGTCGAACTCAAGCCGCTGATGCCGCTGATCGAACCGCTGGGCCAGCGGCTGGGACTGAACCTGACGACGACCGGGTTTTCCTTGCGCTGAGCGGCTCCGGGGTTGCTGCTGCGCGGCCGCGCCGGCGGGCCCTCAGGGACAAGCCGCCACCACCTGCGCCACCGCCGCCGTCAGGCGTTTGGCATAGGGCAGATGCAGAAACTCGTTCGGGCCATGGGCGTTGCTCTTCGGGCCCAGCACCCCGCAGACCATCATCTGGGCGTTCGGGAAGCCCTGCTGCAGCAGGCTCATCAAGGGGATGGTGCCGCCCTGGCCGATGTAGCCCAGCGGCGCGCCGTAATGGGCCTGCGAGGCGTCGTTGAGTGCCGCCTCCAGCCAGGGCGCCAGGGTCGGCGCATTCCAGCCGGTGGCACCGTGGGCGCCGGCCCGGCCATCGGCTGAGAAGGTGACGCGGGCGTTGTAGGGGGCGTTGTCTTCGAGCAGGGCCTTGAGTTGCTGCGCCGCCAGGTGGCCTTCGATCAGCGGTGGCAGGCGCAGCGAGAGCTTGAAGGCGGTGTAGGGGCGCAGCACGTTGCCCGCATCACCCAGCGCCGGAAAGCCCTCGGCGCCGGTGACCGAAAGCGTCGGACGCCAGGTGCGGTTGAGCAGCGCCTGGACCGGGTCGGTGGTGGTCGGCAGCGACGGGCTGCCTTCGCCGCCGCAGGCCCAGGGAAAGCGTTGCCAGACCGCGTCGCCGAGCTGTTGCGCGGCGGCTTGGGCCTGCGCCACCCGCTCGGCCGGGATCTGGCAATGCAAGGCCTCGGGCAGCAGCCGGCCGGAGGCGCTGTCTTCCAGCCGGTCCAGCACCTGGCGCAGGATGCGAAAGCTCGACGGCACCAGGCCGCTGGCGTCGCCCGAATGCACACCCTCGGTCAGGATTTCCACCTTCAGCACGCCCGAGACCATGCCGCGCAGGCTGGTGGTGAGCCAGAGTTGGTCGTAGTTGCCGGCGCCGGAATCGAGGCAGACCACCAGGCTGACGTCGCCCAGCCGGGCCTGGAGCGCGCCCAGGTAGGCGGGCAGATCGGTCGAGCCGCTTTCCTCGCAGCTCTCGATCAGGCCAACGATGCGCGCGTGGGCGATGCCCTGGGCCTTGAGCGCCTCGATCGCTGTGACCGCCGCATAGACCGCATAGCCGTCGTCGGCGCCACCTCGGCCGTAGAGCTTGTCGTCGCTGAGCTTGGGCGTCCAGGGCCCCAGGTCGTTGCGCCAGCCGTTGAACTCGGGTTGCTTGTCGAGGTGGCCGTACATCAGCACGGTCTGCGGCGAAAGGCTGCTGGCCTGCGGCCGGGTGGCGGCAACCTCAAAGAAGATCACCGGCGTGCGCCCGGGCAGGCGGATCAATTCCAGCCTCAGGCCCGCGACCTTGCGCGACTCGACCCAGGCGGCGGCGTCGCGCACGACCCGGTCCAGATGACCGTGGGCGAGCCAGTCGGGGTCGAACATCGGGCTCTTGGCCGGAACGGCGATGTAGTCGGTCAGCGCCGGCACGATCGCCTCGTCCCAGCGGCGGTTGGCAAACTCGCCCAAGGCGGCAATTTCAGGGTGGGACAGGGGCGAGTTCATGGTGGCCTTCGTCAGCTCAGTGCGGGGTGGCGGGAAAGCGATCATCAAGCCAGGCCAGCAAATCGTCCAGCACCTGGCGCTGCTCGGGCTCGTTCAATATCTCGTGGAACAGGCTGTCAAAGCGCCGGCTGCGCAGCAGTGACGGCGGCGCAGCGGCGGCAAATTCATCGCTGCCACGCGGCGCGACACAGCGGTCGGCACCGGCGTACAGCAGCAGGGTCGGCAGCGTCCAGCGCGCGGCCTGCTGGCGAACCAGCGCGCTGGCGGCGATGAAGAAACCGGCCAATCGCGGCGTGATCCGGTCGTGCACCAGCGGGTCGCCGACATAGGCCTTGACCACCGCCGGGTCGCGGCTGATCCATGCGGGCTTCAGGCCATTGCCGACCGCCAAGCCGGGTGCCAGCCGGCCGAAGACCGCCAGCATCAGCGCCTGCACCGCCGTCATGTCCACCGCCAACAGCGGCGACGACAGCATCAGCCCGTCGACCGCCCGCCACCAGCCGGCCGGCCGCTGCGCCATGCCCTCGGCGACATAGCGCGCCGTGACCGCGCCACCCATGCTGTGGCCGAGCAACAGCAGCGGCCCGCCGGGCGGCAGCTCGCGGCGCAACTGGCCGAGCACGGCACCCAGGTCGGCCAGCAGGGCATCGGCCTGCGGGATCGCACCGCGCCGGCCCGGCGACCGGCCATGGCCACGCTGGTCATAGGCGACCACGGCCCAAGCGGCGCGGTTCAGGCGATCGGCGACATGGGCATAGCGGCCACTGTGCTCGCCCAGGCCGTGGACGATCAAGACCGTGCCGCGCGGGCTGGCCGTGGCGCTGGGCCAGTCAACGCGGTGCAGCGCGCTGCCGTCGCTGGTTGTGAAGTCGGTGACGGTGAAGATAGGCATGCTGCCGAGTTCAGGCTGGGCCGGCGCCGAGCCGCGTGCGCAATGGTTGGGCGAGATGCACGGGATCGCTGCTTCGAAGCCGGCGCGTTCAGCGCTGGATTTTGAACACCGCCACGCTGGCACGCAAGTTGGGCCAGCGGCGCACCATTTGCCCATCCTGCAGGCCGAAACTGTCGAGCACGCTCAGGCCGTTGCGCCGCGCCAGCACCTCGAAATCGGCGTGGCTGCCGACCCGGATGTTGGGCGTGTCGTACCACTGGTAGGGCAAAGTCTTGGTCACTGGCATGCGCCCGCGAAACACCGCAAAACGGTTCGGCCAATGCGCAAAGTTCGGGAAACTGACAATTCCGATGCGGCCGATCCGGACAGTTTCCAAAAGCATTTTCTCGGTATTGCGCAGGTGCTGCAGGGTTTGCAACTGGAGCACCACATCGAAACTGCCGTCGTCGAACAAGGCCAGGCCGTCGTCGAGGTTCAACTGGATGACATTGACGCCGCGTTTGGCGCAGGCCAGCACGTTCGCATCGTCGATTTCCACGCCATAGCCGCTGCACGCCTTGTGGTCGCGCAAATGGGCCAGCATCGCACCGTCGCCGCAACCCAAATCCAGCACCCGGGCGCCCGCAGGCACCAGCGCGGCGACGGCATCAAACTCGGGGTTCATGCCGCGATCCGCTCGAAGGTGGCGCGCAGCACGCCGTGGTAGCGGGGGTCGTCGAGCAGGAAGGCGTCGTGGCCATGCGGCGCGGCGATCTCGGCATAGCTGACCGCGATGCGGTTGTCGACCAGGGCCTTGACGATCTCGCGCGAGCGCGCCGGCGCAAAGCGCCAGTCGGTGGTGAAACTGACCAGGGTGAAACGGTTGTCGCGGGCCGGTGCGAATGCCGCCGCAAGATCGCCGCCATGGTCACGCGCCGGGTCAAAATAATCCAGCGCGCGGGTGATCAGCAAATAGGTATTGGCGTCGAAATAATCGCTGAATTTTTCACCCTGGTAGCGCAAATAGCTCTCGATCTGAAATTCAACGTCCAGCGTCGAATAGCCAAGCTCCGGGCTGCGCAGCTCGCGCCCGAATTTGGCCTCCATCGAGTCATCCGACAAATAGGTGATGTGGCCGATCATGCGCGCCACCTGCAGGCCGCGCCTGGGGATCACGCCATGGCGGTAGAAATGGCCGCCGTGGAAATCCGGGTCGGTGATGATGGCGCGGCGCGCGACCTCGTTGAAGGCGATGTTCTGGGTAGACAGGTTCGGCGCGGTCGCCACCGCGACGCACTCGGCCACGCGCTGCGGGTGGCGCAGCGTCCAGGCCAGCGCCTGCATCCCGCCCAGGCTGCCACCGAGCACGGCGGCCAGGCGATTAATCCCAAGCGCGTCGAGCAGGCGCGCCTGGGCGTCGACCCAGTCCTCCACCGTCACCACCGGAAAATCCGCGCCCCAGGGCTGGCCGCTGGCCGGGTTGGTGTGGGTCGGCCCGGTCGAGCCGAAACACGAGCCCAGGTTGTTGACGCCGATGACGAAGAAGCGCCGCGTGTCCAGCGGTTTGCCCGGGCCGACCAGGTTGTCCCACCAACCCAGGCTTTGGTCCGGGTCCAGGCCGGCGACATGGTGGCTGGCATTGAGCGCATGGCAGACCAGCACCGCATTGCTCCTGGCCGGGTTCAACTCGCCATAGGTCTCATAGACCAAACTGTAGTCGGCCAGGCTGGCGCCGCTGCGCAAGGGCAGCGGCCGGCTGAATGACATTGATTGGGGCAGCACCTGCCCGACCGATCCCACCACTGCTTTGGCCCAAAAAATGCAAAAACCCGGAGCCGCTGCACTGGGCACGGACACCGGGTCAAAGGCGCCGCGTTCAGCGGCAAATATTGAAGCGCCCGCAATCTGGAACAAATCGGCGCCGAAGGCGGCAGTATAGCGGCCGAGGGCCGCCGCTTGAACGGCGCCAGCGCCCTGACACGTCTGTCGATAAAATTTACAGTTGCAGCCCGAGCGACCCGGGCCGCGAACAGCAGCATTTCGCTATGTCGTTGATCCGATTCAAGTTTTGTGCCGACATAGCCAAAGTGGCGCAGAATTTGCTTGTGGCAACTTTGTCACGCATCATCTTGGTCAAGCTCGCTGCAGCGGGTGCGCTCGCAGCGTCCGGGGCTTCACACCAGTTGCTGAAGTTGATGGGTATCTCACATCTTTCATCTAACTAGGAATCCAGCCATGAAACTCAAATTGATCGCCGCTGCAACGCTTGCCACCTTGGCGCTTTCACAAGGCGCGCAGGCGTCGGTGGTCGAGTTTGCCGACATCGCCGGCCTGCACACCTTCCAGGACACCAACACCGGCCGCGTCTGGCTTGATCTGAACAACTTCTTCGGCCAGACCACGACCGACATGCTCGCCACGGCCAATGCCGCCGGCTTCAGCTTTGCGACCACGGCTGAGGTCACTGATCTGCTGGGTTCGCTGCCGCTGACGGGCGGCGAGTGGGCCGGCTACCGGGCGATCATGGGCGGCGCACCCAGCCGCGGACTCATCTGGGGCTCGTACGACGATGGCGGCAGCAGCGCCATCGCGGGCTATGCTTTCGCCTTCGACGACTACACTTCCTGGCCGGTCATTGACGGCATTGTTGGTGTCGGCGACGTCCTCAATTCGGGCACTGCGTTTGCCGACATGAACATCTGGGCCCATCTGAGCGGCGGCCATGCGCCCGAGCCCTTGTCGCTGGCCCTGGTCGGCCTGGGCTTGGCCGGCATTGGCGCCCTGCGCCGTCGGCCGCGCGTCTGAGCGCCTGTGAGCCCGGGCACGGGAACGGGCCTTGGGCCTGACACGGTGCCTGGCCCGGCATAGGCGCCCGCCCGCACAGCCCGCCTCAGGGTTGGCGGGCGGCGGCGCTTCAGTTGAGCTGGGTCACGAACTTGGTGTTGAGATAACCGTCGAAGGTTTCCAGCCCGCCCTCGCTGCCTATGCCGCTGTCCTTGATGCCGCCGAACGGGGTTTCTGACAGCGCCAGGCCGATGTGGTTGATCGACACCATGCCGGCCTCCAGCCCGCTGCTGATCGCCTGGGCATTGCGGCTTGAGCCGGTGAAGGCGTAGGACGCCAGGCCGAAGGGCAGGCTGTTGGCGCGCCTGAGCGCCTCGTCCAGCGACTTGAAGCGGACGATGCCGGCGACCGGGCCGAACGGCTCTTCGGTCATCAATCGGGAGTCTTCGCTCAGGTCGGCCAGCACCGTCGGGGCAAAGAAGTTGCCGACACCGGGGATGGGCGCACCACCGGCCAGCAGGGTTGCGCCACGGCTTTGCGCATCGTCGATGAAACTGGCCACCGCGCCAACGCGCCTGGCCTGGGCCAGCGGGCCCATCTTGGTGTCGGCCGCCAGGCCGTCACCGACCTTGACCGCCCGGGCGCCGGCGACAAAGCCGGCGACGAAGCGCTCGTAGGCGCCCTCTTGCACGTAGAACCGGGTCGGCGAGATGCAGACCTGGCCGGCGTTGCGGAACTTGAACGGCACCAGCATCGCCACCGCCGCGTCGATGTCGGCGTCGTCGCAGACGATCACCGGCGCGTGGCCGCCAAGCTCCATGGTGCTGCGCTTCATCAGCAGCGCGGCCTTGGCGGCGAGTTGCTTGCCGACCGCGACCGAGCCGGTGAAGCTGATCTTGCGCACCACCGGGCTGGCGATCAGGTGCTCAGACACCTCCGCCGGCACGCCCCAGACGATGTTCAGCACCCCCGCCGGCAGGCCGGCGTCGTGGAACAACTGGGCCAGCGCCACGACCGCGCTGGGCGCGTCCTCGGGGCCCTTGAGCACCATCGTGCAGCCGGCGCCTATGGCCGCCGAGATCTTGCGGATCGCCTGGTTGAAGGGGAAGTTCCAGGGCGTGAACGCGGCGCAGACGCCCACCGGCTCGCGCAGCACCAACTGGCGCACGCCCTCCTGGCGCGCCGGAATCACCCGGCCGTAGATGCGCCGGCATTCCTCGGCATGCCAGTCGGCATGGTCGGCGCAGGCCATCACCTCGCCGATGCTCTCGGCCAGCGGCTTGCCCTGGTCCTGGGTCATCGCCCGGCCGATGTCGGCGGCGCGCTCGCGGGCCAGGTCGGCGACCTTGCGCAGGACCTTGCTGCGGGCCATGGGCGAGGACTTCTTCCAGCTCTGGAAGGCACGTTCGGCGGCGGCCAGGGCGGCGTTCAGGTCGTCGCTGCTGGCGTGCGGCAGCCGGGCGATGACCTGGCCGGTGGCGGGGTTGAACACATCCTGCTCGCGCCGGCCCTGGCCGCTGAGGAATTGGCCGTCGATGTAGAGGCTCAAGGTGGGGTACATGGGCGAGCGTCCGGTTGAGGAGTGAAAGGGGGATCAGGGAATCAGGATGTTGCGGCCGATCGAGCGGCCCGCGACCAGGTCCTGCAAGGCGGCGTTGACCTCGGCCAGCGGCCGACGGGTCAGGGGCACGGGCGGCATCTGGCTGCGCTGCACCAGCGCCACCAGTTCCTGCAATTCGGCCAGGGTGCCGACGTAGCTGCCCTGGATCGTCAGCGGCCGCATCGGGATCACCGGCAGCGAGATGGTGATGTCGCCACCCATCAGGCCGACCACGACGATGTGGCCACCGCGGGCGCAGGCGGCGATGGCCAGCGTCACGGTCGGGGTGGCGCCGACCAGGTCGAGCACGGCCAGCGCGCCACCGTCGGTGTGCTGCTGGATCTGCTGCACCGCGTCCGGCGCCTTGGCGTCGACCACGGCCAGTGCGCCAGCGGCCAGCGCCGCCTCGCGCTTGGCGGCGTCCAGGTCAACCACCACCGCGCCCAGGCCGCCCAGCGACTTGAGCACCGAGATCGCCATCAGCCCCAGCCCGCCGGCGCCTATCACCACCACCGGCGCCTGCTGGATGCGGGGGCCGAACTTCTTCAAGGCGCTGTAGGTGGTGACACCGGCGCAGGCCAGCGGTGCGGCCTCGGCCGGGTCCAGGCCGGCGATCTCGACCAGGTAGCGCGGGTGCGGCACGATGCAGTAATCGGCAAAGCCACCGGGCCGCATCACGCCAAGAAAGCGCGACTGGGTGCAGAGGTTTTCCTCGCCGCGGCGGCAGGCGCTGCAGCCGCCGCAGCCGATCCAGGGGTGGACCAGCATCGGCCGGCCGGCTGGCACGTCGCCGGCCGCCTCGCCGCTGGCCACGACCTCGCCGACGATCTCATGGCTCATCGTCAGCGGCAGTTGAATGCCCCGGTCGGAGAGCTTGAGCTGCTTGCCGCCGCCAAGGTCGTAGTGGCCTTCCCAGAGGTGGATGTCGGAGTGGCAGAGGCCGGCGGCGCGGACCTTGAGCAGCACTTCGCTGCCCTGCGGCACGGGCGTGTCGCGCAGCACGCGCGCCAGCGGCCGGCCATGGGCTTCAACCTGGTAACTCAGCATCGGGGGCTCCTGCGGTCATGTGGGGAAGGCAGAATTCTGCGACAGCGGCGATCAAGGCCTCGGGCCGATCGCGCTGTGGCGAGTGGCCGCAGTCGGGCAACTCCAGCAGCCGGGTCTGCGGCACCCGCGCCGCGATGCCGCGGATTTGCGCCAGCGTGCCGTAGACATCGTCCAGGCCCTGCACCGCCAGCAATGGGCAGGCAATGGCGGCCAATTCGGCGGTGATCGACCATTCCCGAAAGCGCCGGTCCAGCCAGGCCTGGCTCCAGCCCCAGAAGGCCGAATCCGGGTCGTCGTGGTAGGCCGCCAGGCGCTGCCGCAGCCCGCCCTGGGTGTAGTCCAGGCCCGCCTGTTCGATGCTGCGCACCGAGCAGTCTTCGACCAGGATGTGCGGCGCCAGCACCACCGCGCCGGCCACGCCCTGCGCCGGGGCGGCGGCGTGCAGCAGGGCGATCGAGCCGCCGTCGCTGTGGCCGAACAGCCAGACTGGCTGCGTCAGCCCCAGCGCCGCACGCAATGCCGGCAGCACTTCATGGGCCTGGCGGTGCATGAAGTCGGGCGCCCAGCGCTCGGCCGCCGGGCGCGGGGTCGAGCGGCCGTAGCCCGGGCGGGAATAGAGCAGCCCGCGGCAGCCGAGCGCGTCGCACAGCCGCAGCGGGAAATCCTTCCACATCGCCACGCTGCCCAGGCCCTCGTGGAGGAACACCAGGGTTGCCGCCGACGCGCCGCCGGCCCTGAGCCACTGGTGCTCGATCCGCACCCGGCGGTCGCGCCAGGCGAGCTCGACGAATTCGACCGTCACGCTGGCGCGGCGCGGCTGGCCTCAAGCTCGCGCAGCTTGAAGCGCTGGATCTTGCCGGTCGCGGTCTTGGGCAATTCGGCCATGAATTCGATGAATCGCGGGTACTTGTAGGGCGCCAGTCGCTCCTTGACGAAGGCCTTGAGCTCGGCCTCGTCGGCCGCAGCACCGGGCTTGAGGACGACAAAGGCCTTGGTCTTGGTCAGGCCTTCGGCGTCCTCCTTGCCGATCACCGCCGCCTCCAGCACCGCCGGGTGCTGCGCCAGCGTGGCCTCGACTTCGAACGGGCTGACGTAGATGCCGCTGACCTTGAGCATGTCGTCGCTGCGGCCGCTGTAGGTGTAGCTGCCGTCGTCGGCGTTGCGCACGTACTTGTCGCCGCTCTTGGTCCAATCGCCCTGGAAGGTCTCGCAGCTCTTGGCGCGGTTGCCCCAGTACATCAGCGCGGCGCTGGGGCCACGGATGTAGAGGTCGCCGGGCTCGCCATCGGGCACCGCCGCGCCAGCCTCGCCACGCAACTCGACGCTGTAGCCCGGCACCGCCCAACCGGTTGAGCCGTAGCGCACCTTTGCGGGATGGTTGGAGAGAAAAATGTGCAGCATCTCGGTCGAACCGATGCCGTCGACGATGTCGACCCCGAAATGCGCCTTGAAGCGCAGCCCCAGCTCGGCCGGCAAGGCCTCGCCCGCGGACGACACCAGGCGCAGGGCGACAGCGTCGCGCGCCGGCAGGCCGGGGTTGGCGAGCATGCCGGCAAAGCCGGTCGGGGCGCCAAAGAACACGGTCGGGCGGATCGGCCCGGTCCAGCGCTGGAACACCGCCTCGGGGGTCGGCCGCCCGGCCATCAGCAGGGTTGTCGCGCCCGCGCTTTGGGCAAAGCTCAGGGCGTTGCCCAGGCCGTAGGCAAAGTACAGCTTGGCGGCGGAGAAGCAGACGTCGTGCTCGCTCAGGCCGAGCACGCCCTTGCCGTAGAGTTCGGCCGTCCAGTAGAGGTTGGCGTGGCTGTGGACAGCGCCCTTGGGCCGGCCGGTCGAGCCCGAGGAAAAGAGCCAGAAACCGATGTCGTCGGCGCGGGTTGTAGCGGGCTGGTCGGCGGGCTGGTCGGCCGGCTGATGGGCTGCCTGATTGGTGGGCTGATGGGCCTGCAACCAGGCCTCGAGCTCGGTGTGCGGCGACGCCAGTGGCGCCGTCGGGCGCGAGACGATGACGCTGTGTACCTCGTGGCCGGGCTGGGCCAGCGCGGCCTCCAGCACCGGCAGCAGCGCCGCCGACACCAGTACCGCCTGGGCGCGGCTGTTGGCCAGCATGAAAGCGTAGTCGTCGGCGGTCAGCATGGTGTTGACGGCCACCGGCACAACGCCGGCATAGAGCGCGCCGAGGAAACACACCGGCCAGTCGTTGCAGTCGTGCATCAACAGCAGCACCCGCTCCTCGCGGCGGATGCCGGCCGCGCGCAGGGCGGCGGCGACTTGCCGCACCCGCCTGGCCAGCTCGCCATGGCTGAGCGTGCCGGCGTCGTCGATGAAGGCGGGCTTGGCGGCACGATCGGCATTGAGCGCCAGCAGGTGCTGGGCGAAGTTGAAGCGCTCTGGCGGTGGCGGGACGGCGGTCGTGGCGTTCATGGTTTTGTCTCCGGGCGGTTCGCGGCGCTTGTGGTCGGGCAAAATATGCAGTATGGTGCCTGAACGAACTTTAGGGACTGCGCCCGCGCATGTCAAGCACTATATTGCAGCATACAGCGGCGGACACCGAACCGCCCGGCGACGACAAGCACCCTTTTTTGGTCGGCCTGGGCGAGCGGGTGCGCGCGATCCGCGCCCGCAATGGCATGACGCGCAAGGCATTGTCACTTGCCGCCGGGGTCTCCGAGCGGCACCTCGCGAACCTTGAGTACGGCGTCGGCAACGCCTCGGTGCTGGTGCTGCTGCAGGTCTCGGGCGCCCTGAAATGCAGCCTCGCCGAACTGCTGGGCGACCTCACCACGCAGTCGGCCGAGTGGCTGCTGATCCGCGAGTTGCTGGGCCACAGCGATGAGGCCACGCTGCGCCGGGTGCGCGAGCAGGTGGCCGTGATGCTGGGCAACGGTGGCCCGGCCGGCCAGGGCGCTGCCGCTGGCCAGACCCGGGTGGCCCTGCTGGGACTGCGCGGGGCCGGCAAGTCAACGCTGGGCGCGATGCTGGCCGAGGACCTGGGCTTTGCCTTCGTCGAGCTCAGCCGCGAGATCGAGAAGTTCGCCGGCTGCTCGGTCAACGAGATCCAGGCGCTGTACGGCCAGACCGCCTACCGCCGCTACGAGCGCCGGGCGATCGAAGAATCGATCCAGATCTACCCCGAGGCTGTGATCGCCACGCCCGGCGGGGTGGTCTCGGATCCGGCCTCGTTCAACCTGCTGCTGGCGCACTGCACCACCGTTTGGCTGCAGGCCGAGCCCGAGGACCATATGCGCCGCGTCGCCGCCCAGGGCGACCTGCGACCGATGGCCGGCAACCGCGAGGCCATGCAAGACTTGAAGGGCATCCTCGCCGGCCGCGCCGCGTTCTACTCCAAGGCCGGTTACCGCCTGAACACCAGCGCCGCAGCCTTGGAGCCGACATTCCAGGCACTGCGCCGCTTGGTGCGCGAGGCCCTGGGATTGATGCAAGAAAATGCTTGACGAAGCTGGACGAAGTGCATTAAAGTGCGTTTTCTGCAAATGCACTTTAGTTCCTTTTTGGAGCCCCAAATGAGCGACACCCACCTGCGCGTTGACTACCAGACCGACCCCAGCCGCTACCGCCACTGGAAGCTGAAGTTCGAAGGCCCGGTGGCCACGTTGTCGGCCGATTTCGACGAGAACGCCGGTCTGCGTCCGGGCTACAAGCTCAAACTCAACAGCTACGACCTGGGCGTGGACGTGGAGCTCAACGACGCGGTCAACCGCATCCGCTTCGAGCACCCCGAGGTCCGCAGCGTGGTCTTGACCAGTGCCAAGGACAAGGTGTTCTGCTCGGGCGCCAACATCTTCATGCTCGGCCTCAGCAGCCATGCCTGGAAGGTGAACTTCTGCAAGTTCACCAACGAGACCCGCAACGGCCTGGAGGACAGCAGCGCCCACAGCGGCCTGAAGTTCATCGCTGCGGTCAATGGCGCCTGTGCCGGCGGAGGCTACGAGGTGGCGCTGGCCTGCGACGAGATCATCCTGGTCGACGACCGCTCCAGCGCCGTCAGTCTGCCCGAGGTGCCACTGCTGGGCGTGCTGCCAGGCACCGGCGGCCTGACCCGGGTGACCGACAAGCGCCACGTCCGCCACGACCTGGCGGACCTGTTCTGCACCAGCGCCGAGGGCGTGCGCGGCCAGAAGGCCAAGGACTGGCGCCTGGTCGACGAGATCGCCAAGCCGGCGGTGTTTGCCGCCAGGGTGCAGGAGCGGGCGCGGCAGTTGGCCGAGCAAAGCGACCGCCCGGCCGATGGCCGTGGCGTGGCCCTGCGCCCGGTGCAGCGCAGCATCGAGGCCGACGCGATCCGCTACAGCGCGGTCACGGTCGAGATCGACCGCGCCAAGCGCACCGCCACCCTCACCGTCCAGGCGCCGTCGGGCCATCAGCCCAGCGACATCGCCGCCATCGAGGCCGCCGCGCAGGCCGGGACCTGGTTCCCGCTGGTGCTGGCGCGCGAACTCGATGACGCGATCCTGGAGATGCGGACCAACGAACTCGAGATCGGCACCTGGTTGATCAAGACCCGAGGCGACAGCGCTTGCGTGCTGGCGATGGACACGGCGCTGCTGGCCCACCAGGGCCACTGGCTGGTGCGCGAGACCCTGGGCGCGCTGCGCCGCAGCTTCAGCCGGCTCGACGTGTCCTCGCGCAGTCTGTTCGCCCTGATCGATGAGGGTTCTTGCTTTGCCGGCACCTACCTGGAGCTGGCCCTGGCCTGCGACCGCAGCTACCACCTGGCCCTGCCCGACGACGCCGCCGGGGCGCCGCGCATCGCCCTGAGCCCGGCCAATTTCGGCAGCTACGCGATGGCCACCGACCAGACGCGGTTGCAGCGCCGCTTCTACGGCGAAGCCGCGCCGCTGGCGGCGGCGCACAGCGCCATCGGCCAGGCGCTGGACGCCGACGCGGCATTCGCGCTGGGCCTGGTCACGAGCAACCCGGACGACATCGACTGGGCCGACGAGACCCGGATCGCGATCGAGGAGCGGGTGGCGATGAGCCCCGACGCCCTGACCGGGATGGAGGCCAACCTGCGCTTCAACGGCGTCGAGACCATGGCCACCCGCGTCTTCGGCCGGCTCACCGCCTGGCAGAACTGGATCTTCCAGCGCCCCAATGCGGTCGGCGAAAAGGGCGCGCTGAAGGTCTACGGCAAGGGCGACAAGGCCGCCTTTGACTGGACCCGGGTTTGAACGCACACCACTGGAGCAGCACCCCATGAGCAGCATCGACTACAGCCAGAAGATCCCCAACAACGTCAACCTCAGCGACGACCGCACCCTGCAGCGCGCGCTGGAGCAGTGGCAGCCCAGCTTCTTGAGCTGGTGGGACGACATGGGGCCGGCGGGCAGCCAGCGGCACGATGTCTACCTGCGCACCGCCACCAGCGTAGACCCGGCCGGCTGGGCCACCTTCGGCCACGTCAAGATGCCCGACTACCGCTGGGGCATCTTCCTCAACCCGGGGCAGGCCGAGCGCAAGATCCATTTCGGCGACCACAAGGGCGAGGCCGCCTGGAACGACATCCCCGGCGAATACCGCGCCAACCTGCGCCGCATCATCGTCACCCAGGGCGACACCGAGCCGGCCTCGGTCGAGCAACAGCGCCACCTGGGTGCGACTGCGCCGAGCATGTACGACCTGCGCAACCTGTTCCAGATCAACGTCGAAGAGGGCCGCCACCTCTGGGCCATGGTCTACCTGCTGCACAAGCACTTTGGCCGCGACGGGCGCGAGGAAGGGCAGGCGCTGTTGCAGCGGCGCAGCGGCCAGGAGGACAACCCGCGCATCCTGCAGGCCTTCAATGAAGAGACGCCCGACTGGCTGAGCTTCTTCATGTTCACCTACTTCACCGACCGCGACGGCAAGTTCCAGCTCTGCGCCCTGGCCGAGAGCGCCTTCGATCCGCTGGCGCGCACCACCAAGTTCATGCTGACCGAGGAGGCGCACCACATGTTCGTCGGCGAGTCGGGCGTCAGCCGGGTGATTGCCCGGACCTGCGCGGCAATGAACGATCTCAAGACCGATGACCCGGGGCGGCTGCGGGCGGCCGGCGTGATCGACCTGCCGACCCTCCAGCGCTACCTGAACTTCCATTTCAGCGTCACCGTCGACCTGTTCGGCGCCGACGAGTCGAGCAACGCCGCCACCTTCTATTCCACCGGCCTGAAGGGCCGCTACGAAGAGGACAAGCGCCAGGATGACCACCAGTTGCGCGGCCAGACCTACAAGGTGCTGGCGGTCCAGGGCGGCCAGTTGGTCGAACGCGAGGTGCCGATGCTCAACGCCTTGAACGAGGTGCTGCGCGACGATTTCATCAAGGACAGCGTCTCGGGCATAGGCCGCTGGAACAAAGTGATCGAGAAGGCTGGCCTGCCGCACCGCCTGAGCGTGCCGCACAAGGCCTTTCACCGCAACATCGGCTCGTTGGCCGGGGCCCGCATATCGCCTGACGGGCGCGTCCTCAGCCAGGCCGAATGGGACGCCAACGTGGGGCAGTGGCTGCCCAGCGCCGAGGACCGCGCCTATGTCACCAGCCTGATGGGCCGGGTGGTCGAGCCGGGCCAGTTCGCCAACTGGATCGCGCCGCCACTGATGGGCATCAACCGCCAGGCGCTGAATTTCGACTACGTGCGCTTTGCCTGAACCCGGCCGGGCACGAGGAGACAGCACACCATGGACGCGTCAGACGCCATCGTCATTCGCCAGCACCTGATCGACCCCGAGATCTGCATCCGCTGCAACACCTGCGAGGCGACCTGCCCGGTCCAGGCGATCAGCCACGACGACACCAACTACGTCGTCGATGCCAGCATCTGCAATGCCTGCATGGCCTGCCTCCCGCCCTGCCCCACCGGCAGCATCGACAACTGGCGGCAGATGCCCAAGGCCAGGGCCTACAGCCTGGCCGAGCAACTCGGCTGGGAGGAATTGCCGGCCGAATGGAGCGCCGCGCAGTTGGCCGAGGCCGGGGTGGCGGCCGACAGCGAAGTCGGCCGGCCCGAGCCAGCGGTCAGCCCTGCGGTTGAGGCCGAGGGCGCGTTCAGCAGTGCCAAGTACGCCTCGGTGCTGCCGCCCTGGTCGGCCGCCCATGCCTACACCAACCTCTACGGCCCCAAGGCGGCCGAGAAGTCGATCAGCGCCACGGTCGGCGGCAATGTCCGCGTCACCGAGGTCGGCACCGACTACGACACCCACCACCTGGTGCTGGATTTCGGCGCGATGCCGTTCCCGGTGCTGGAGGGCCAATCGATAGGCATCCTGCCGCCGGGGCAGGACGCCCATGGCCGGCCTCACCATCCGCGCCAGTATTCGGTGGCCAGCCCGCGCAACGGCGAGCGGCCGGGCTACAACAACCTCTCGCTGACAGTCAAGCGGGTGCTGGAAGACCACCATGGGCAAGCGGTACGCGGCGTCGCCAGCAACTACCTGTGCGACCTCAAGGTCGGCGACAAGGTCCAGGTGATAGGCCCTTTCGGCGCCAGCTTCCTGATGCCCAACCACCCCAGGAGCCACATCGTTATGGTCTGCACCGGCACCGGCAGCGCGCCGATGCGGGCGATGACCGAGTGGCGGCGCCGGTTGCGCAGCACGGGCAAGTTCGAGGGTGGCAAGCTGATGCTGTTCTTCGGCGCCCGCAGCCAGCAGGAGCTGCCCTATTTCGGCCCGCTGCAGGGCCTGCCCAAGGACTTCATCGACACCAGCTTCGCCTACAGCCGCACGCCCGGCCAGCCCAAGACCTATGTCCAGGACGCGATGCGCCAGCGCAGCGCCGACCTCGCCAAGCTGATTGCCGACCCGAACTGCCACTTCTACGTCTGCGGCCTGAAGGCCATGGAAGAAGGCGTGATGCTGGCCCTGCGCGACATCGCCAGCGATGCCGGGCTGGACTGGGACACGCTGGGCGCCGCGCTCAAACGCGAGGGCCGACTGCAGCTGGAGACCTACTGAACGCTTGCGCGCGGGCCGGTGGCCAGGCCATGGCCTGATTTGCATACCCGACGGGACATAGCCATTTGACAGGAGCCCGCGACGAGACCAGTCAGCCCGTTAAAGCGCTCGCGTCCGGCGCTCAGTCGGCGCCGCCTGCGGGACGCCAAGGACAGATGGTCTGAAGCCGAAGTCCGATGGCCGATGGCCGATGGCCGATGGCCGATGGCCGATGGCCGATGGCCAATGGCCGATAACGGCTCAATCGCCGGCCAGGCGACCGAGGTCGCCGATGCCAGGCCCCGGACCCACGTCAGGCGCGATCGGCGGCAGCCAGCTCATGCCTTCTTCGGCGGCCCAGCGCGCCATCTGGCCGTCGGCCAGCGCCCGTGCGATCACCGTGTTCAGCGCATTGCGGCTTTCGGTGGCAGCGGCCAGGGTGGCAAAACCCATGTTCACGCCAATCGGCCGGCGCCACTGGGCGGCCGCCACCTTGCTATCAGGGTGGCGCAGTTTCCAGCCGTCAAACAAGGCCAACGGCAGGATTGCGGCTTCGAAGCGGGGCGCGGCGCCGCCCAACTCTTCCAGGTAATCTTCTTTCTGGTTCAGCGAGACGATGCGCGAGCGCAGGCTGCCAGAGCGCCACATCTGCGCCACCGAGCCGGCCAGGGTGCCGCTGACCACCGCCAGCTTGCGCTCGCCCAGGTCGGCCAGCGAATTAAAAGGCTGGCCCGGGTCGCGCAGCGCCACACCCAAGGCCACTGCGCTGTAGGCACGACTGGCCGTCAGCGTGCCCAGTTTGACGAAGGGCCGCTCGCGCTTGCGCTTGGCGCTGCCGGGGTATTCCGGTGGCTGGGCGTTGACACGGCTGGGCGGCCCCAAATCTTCACTGATCAGCGGAAAGCCGCTGGCCGCGTCGCACACCCCCAAGGTCAGCATCGCGTTGACCTCGTGGGTCAAGCGGCTGTCGAATTCGAAATCGGACTCAAAAATCATCACCTTCAGCGGCCTGCCGAGTTCGGCCGCCGTCGCCTGGGCGATGCGCAGGTCCAGGCCGTGCGGCTGGCCCTTGGTCTGGTAGGACAGCGGGGCGTTGTCGTCGGCCATGCAGACCGTGAAGGCTGCGGTCTGGGCCGCCGCCGCTGCTGCGGCGGCGATCAGGCACAGGCCGGCAACATGCTTGGCCAGGCCAACACGCCAACCGCGCCCAGCAGAGGCTGCCTTGCGGGGTTTGGAAAAATTGGACATCAGGGTTCCTTGCCGCCGCGCGAGCCCACATAGGCCCAGAGGAAGGCGATCTGCTCAGGGGTCAAGGCGTCCTTGAACGAGGGCATGTTGCCCCGGCCCTGGATCACGCTCTGATTGAAGCGCTCGGGCTGGTCGGCCGGGAACTTGCGCAGGTCAAAGCTGGTGGTGCCCGAATTGACCATGTTGCGGCCGTGGCAGGGCGAGCAGGTGCGGTGGAACTGCTCGCGTCCGGCCTCGATCTGCGGCAGCGCGAAACGCGGTGCGCCGGACGGCGGGCTGGCCGCTCCCGCCGCTCCCACCTCTCCCGCAGATTGCCCGAACGCGACCATGGGGGCGACCATGGGGGCGACCATGGGGGCGGCCAGCAAGGGCGCCGCCAGCAGCGCCGACCTGAGCCTGGCCCGTACCGCCGCGCGCCATCGCGGCGCGCGGCCCCGGTCTGTGCCGGGCCTCAACGGATCGCGAAGGTCCAGACCGAACCGCCGCCGGGCACGTTGGCCATGCGCTCGTCGCCCAGCAGGGCCCAGACGCCGCCGGCACCGACCACGATGCTGACGTACTGGGTGCCGCCCTGCTCCCAGGTCACCGGCAGGCCGATGATGCCCGAGCCGGTCTGGAACTCCCAGAGCTTCTTGCCGTTGTCGGCATCCACCGCCATGAACTCACCCGTGGCCGCGCCGGTGAAGACCAGCCCGCCGCCGGTGGACAGGGTGCCGGCCATGCTCGGCAGACCCGGCCAGGCCATCTGCCACTTGCTCTTGCCGGTCATCGGGTCCATCGCGCTGAGGTAGCCATGGGGCTCGGACTTGGGCATGGTCACGCCCTTGAAGTCGATGCCGAGGTACCACTCGCCACGCTTGTACTCGGGCTTGGCGATTTGGTAAGGCCAGCTCATGTTCAAGGTGTTGGCGTAGGCAAGCCCGGTGGCGGGATTCCACGACATCGGGGTCCAGTTCTTGCCGCCCAGCACCGATGGCCAGATCTCGGCGCTCTGGCCCGCCCTGATTTTCTTGGTCTGCTCCGACTCGACCGGACGGCCGCTGGCCATGTCGATCTTGTCGGCCCAGTTGACCTTGACGTAGGGGTTGGCCGCCAGCAGCTTGCCGTTGGTACGGTCGAGCACGTAGAAGAAGCCGTTGCGGTTGGCCTGCGCCAGCACCTTGCGGTCCTGGCCGGCGATCTTCATGTCGACCAGCATGCCGACTTCGGTGGCGTCGTAGTCGTACGGGTCGTTCGGGCTGAACTGGTAGTGCCAGACCAACTCGCCGGTCTTGGGCTTGAACGCCAGCACCGAGCAGACATACAGGTTGTCACCCATGCGGACCTGCGGGTTCCAGGGGCCGGCGTTGCCGGTGCCCCAGTAGACCAGGTCAAGATCGGGGTCGTAGGCACCGGTCAGCCAGGTCGGGGCGCCGCCCTTGGATGCCGTGTCGCCGGGCCAGGTGTTGCCACCCTTCTCGCCCGGGGCGGCGGTGGTGTAGATGCGCCAGAGCTGCTTGCCGGTGTTGGCGTCCCAGCCGTCAATGAAACCGCGGGTGCCGTACTCGCCACCGCCAATGCCGGTCATCACAACACCATTGACGACCAGCGGCGCGCCGGTCAGGGCATGGCCGTCTTGGTAGTTGGCGGCCTTGCTCTTCCACAATTGCTTGCCGGTCTTGGCGTCGAGTGCCACGACCTGCGCGTCGAGCGTGGTGCGGTAGATCTTGCCGTCAAAGATTGCCACCCCGCGGTTCAGGATGCCGCAGCAGGTGTACTTGAACACGTCCTGCGGCAGCTCAACGTCCTGCTTCCAGATCTGCTTGCCACTGACCGCGTTGATGGCCATGGTCTGGCTGTGGGTGGTGACGTACATCACCCCTTCATGGACGATGGGCTGCGACTCGTGGCTCTGCGAGTTGTTCAGGCTGTAGCTCCAGACCGGCTGCAGCTTGGCGGCATTGCCGGCGTTGATCTGCTTGAGCGGGCTGTAGCGCTGGTTGTTGTAGCCCATGCCATAGGTCAGCACGTCGCCGGTCGTGGCGGCGTCGTTCTTCAGCGCGTCGTTGGACTGCGCGAAACCGGCGGGTGCAGCAACCAGTGCGGCCAGTGCCGCAGCAGCGAGCATCCATCTCTGCTTTGCCATTCAATGTCTCCTGTGAAATTCAAGGTCAACCGCATGTTCAGCCCCGATGGGCTGGCGGTGATGAAATGCGCCCAGCGCGGCGCCAACGGCTATCGTGACCGGGCTGGCCGGATATGTCCATAGCGTCGGGGGCAATCCCTAGTAGGGCTACTGCGGAGACGCTTGGGGGCAAGTTCGCGCAGTAGCATGACCAATCGGTCGGCGCCCGCTCGCGGCGTCCAGCCAGCCCTTCAAGGACACTTTGCATGCCCCCACTTTCAGCCCCCGCCAAGGCGGTGCTGGTGATCGGCGCTGGCGATGCCACCGGTGGCGCCATCGCGCGGCGATTTGCCCGCGAAGGCTATATCGCCTGTGTCAGCCGGCGCAGCTCGGATGCGCTGGCGCCACTGGTCCAGCAGATCCGCAGCGAGGGCGGGGCGGCCCATGGCTTTGGCTCGGACGCGCGCCGCGAGGACGCCGTCGCGGCGCTGTTCGCCCACATCGAGTCCGAGATCGCCCCGATCGAGGTGATGGTTTTCAACGTCGGCGCCAACGTGCGCTTCAAGATCGGCGACACCTCAGCGCAGGTCTACCGCACGGTCTGGGAGATGGGCGCACTGGCCGGCTTTTTGACCGGGCGCGAGGCGGCGCGGGTGATGACCCCGCGCGGACGCGGCACGATCCTGTTCACCGGCGCTACCGCCAGCCTGCGCGGCGGCCCGGGCTATGCCGCTTTGGCCGGCGCCAAGCATGCGCTGCGGGCGCTGTCGCAGAGCATGGCGCGCGAGCTCGGGCCACTCGGCATCCATGTCGCCCATGTGGTGATCGACGGCGCCATCGACACCCGCTTCGTCGCCGACAACTTTCCAGAGCGCTACGCCACCAAGGCCTACGACGGCATCCTCAGCCCCGACGCGATTGCCGACAATTACTGGCACCTGCACCGCCAGCAGCGCAGCGCCTGGACCCACGAGCTCGATCTGCGGCCGTGGACCGAGACCTTCTAAGCACCAACCGGAGCAACCAGATGAGCCGCAACGCAGAGTACTTCTTCGACGTGGGCAGCCCGACCGCCTACCTGGCCTGGACCCAGTTGCCCGGCATCGTCGCCCAGGCCGGGGCGAGCCTGGTCTACCGGCCGATGCTGCTCGGCGGCGTCTTCAAGGCCACCGGCAACGCCAGCCCGGTCAGCGTCCCGGCCAAGGGCAAATGGATGGGCCAGGACATCGCCCGCTGGGCCAAACGCTATGGTGTGGCGTTCGCCTTCAACCCGCATTTCCCGATCAACACCCTGCCGCTGATGCGCGGCGCCGCAGGCATCCAGTTGCGCCAGCCCGAGCGCTTGGAGGCTTACTTGAGCGCGGTATTCACCGCGATGTGGGCCAGGCCCGCCAACCTCGGTGACCCTGAAGTGTTGGCCGCCACCCTGGACGCCGCCGGCTTTGAGCCGCAGGACTTCATGGCCCTGATCGGCGACGCCGAGGTCAAGGCCAAGCTGGTCGCCAACACCGAAGAGGCGGTGGCCCGGGGCGTCTTCGGCGCGCCCAGCGTGTTCGTCGGTGACACCCTGTTCTTCGGCCAGGACCGCTTGGACTTCGTCCGCGAGGCCTTGCTGGCCTAGCCTCAAACCAGCTCGGCGCGCCTGGGCAAATCCGCACCGCGCCGGCCACAGGTGATGGCTGCGGCCTTGGCGGCGAAGGCCAGTGCGGCGCTGATCGCCGGCAGATCGAGCCCGGCGACCCCGGCGGCGCTCAGGCGGCCATGCTCGGCCAGCCAGGTCAGCAGCGCGGCCTGGAAGGTGTCGCCGGCGCCGACGCTGTCGACCACCTTGACCGCGACCGGATCGACCTCCACCTGCCCGGCGCGGTGGAAGGCCAGCGCACCTTCCCCGCCCAGGGTCAGCACCACCAGGGTGGCGCCTGCGGCCAGCGCTCCGGCGGCGTATGCCTCGGCGGCCATGCCGGGGTAGAGCAGATCCAGGTCTTCGTCGCTGAGCTTGAGCAAATGGCTGCGCGGCGTCATCCAGTCCAGGGTCTCGCGCCAGACCGACACATCGGGCTCGACATTGAGCCGCAGGTTGGGGTCGTAGCTGATCAGGCTGCGCCGGCATTCGCGCTCGACCAGGGCGCGCTGGGTTGCCGCCACCGGTTGCACCACCATCGCATAGGAGCCGAAGTGGAAGGCGCGGGCGCTGGCCGGCACCGCCGCCAGGTGCTCGGGGCGCAGCAGCCGGTCGGCCGCGCCATGGCCGTAGAAGGCATAGGAGGGCACGCCGCTTGCGTCCAGCCCGACCAGGCTGAGGGTGGTTGGCGCGTCGATCCGGGCGACACAAGTGGTGTCTATGCCCTCGTCGGCCAGCGAACGCAGCAACCGCTGGCCGGCAAAGCCACTGCCGATGCCGCCGAGGAAGCCGACCGGCTGGCCCAGCCGCGCCAGACCCATCGCCACGTTGTAGGGCGAACCGCCGATGCGGCCATCGAAAGCGATGCCGGTGGCGGTGTCGTGCTCGGCGAACACGTCGTACAGGGCTTCACCACAGACGATGAACATCGGGTTTTCCATTAATCAATCAACTTGATTTATTAAACCACAGGCAGCACAATCGCGCCATCCGTTGAATCCCGGAGCCGGGTTGCGGACCATGCTCTGAACCCCGCTTTTTTCGTCCATTTTTCCAATCACTCCGCAGGAGACACCCCATGCGCACCCCCTTGATCGCTTCCGTCCTGGCCCTGGCCGCTGGCGCCGTTTTTGCCGCCGACAGCGCCCCGTGATCGGCCTGATCACCAAGACTGAGACCAACCCCTTCTTCGTCAAGATGAAGTAAGGCGCCCAGGCCGAAGCCAAGAAGCTCGGCGCCAAGCTCATGACCGCCTCGGGCAAGAAGGACGGTGACACCGCCTCGCAGATCACCGCCATCGAGAACATGGTCACCGCCGGCGCCAAGACCATCCTCATCACCTCCAGCGGCGACGCCATCGGCGCGGCGGTGAAGAAGGCGCAGGCCAAGGGCGTGCAGGTTATCGCTCTTGACAGCCCGTTTGACGGCGCCGACGCGCTGTTCGCCACCGACAACTACAAGGCCGGCGTGCTGATCGGCCAATACGCCAAGGCAGCGCTGGGCGGCAAGCCGGCCAAGATCGCCATGCTCGACCAGTTCCCCGGCCACCCGGTCGGCGCGCAGCGGCACAACGGCTTCATGACCGGCTTCGGCCTGAAGGCCAATGACGCCAAGAGCAACGAGCTGTCGGCCACGCCCGAGACGGTCTGCGCCGGTGACACCGACGGCAACATTGCCAAGGGCCAGACCGCGATGGAAAACTGCCTGCAAAAAGACCCGGCGATCAACGTCGTCTACACCATCAACGAGCCGGCCGCTGCGGGCGCGTTCAACGCCCTGAAGAAGGCCGGCAAGGACAAGGGCGTGATCATCGTCTCGGTCGACGGCGGCTGTGCCGGCGTGGCCGATGTGGGCAAGGGCGTGATCGCCGCCACCAGCCAGCAATACCCGCTGAAGATGGCGGCAATGGGCGTGGCTGCAGGCTTGGACTTTGCCAAGGGCGGCAAGAAGGCCAGCGGTTACGTCGACACCGGCGTGACCCTGATCGCCAAGACGGCCGTGGCCGGCGTCGACAGCAAGGACGTCAAGACCGGTGACGACCTGTGCTGGGGCGACAAGAAGAAGTAAGCCCTCGCCCGGCCCGCTGACCGGTCACAAGCCCCGGCGGCAGGCCGCAAGCCCTGCGCCCAGGTGCCGGCCCGCTGCGGGCCGGCACCTGGGCCGATGCCTGCGCCGCTGAATGCGCCGCAACATGCGCCGAACATGCCAGGATCGCCACCCGCGAGTTGCCCATGAACCCCCTCACCTCACGCCTGCCGCCGCTGAGCCAGTTGGGACCGTTCATCGTCCTGGCCCTGGCCTGCGCCGTGTTTGGCGCCACCACCGACAATTTTTTCAGCGGCGCCAACTTCGCCCTGATCCTGCAGCAAGTGATGGTCGTGGGCGTGATTGCCATCGGCCAGACCCTGATCATCCTGACCGCCGGCATCGACCTGTCCTGCGGCATGCTGATGGCACTGGGCAGCATCGTGATGACCAAGTTCGCGGTCGATCTCGGCATGCCCACCCCGCTGGCGGTGGCCTGCGGCGTCGCCGTCTGCGCCCTGTTCGGCCTGGTCAACGGGCTGCTGGTGACGCGCATCAAGCTGCCGCCCTTCATCGTCACCCTGGGCACCTTCAACATCGCCTTCGCGATCACCCAGCTCTACTCCGGCGCCCAGACCGTGTCAGATCTGCCCGAGAGCATGACCTGGCTGAGCAACACCTTCGACATCGGCACCACCTCCGTGGCCTACGGCGTGGTGCTGATGATGCTGCTCTACCTGGGCACCTGGTTCTGGCTGCGTGACACCGCCTCGGGCCGGCATGTCTATGCCGTCGGCAACCACCCCGAGGCGACCCGCCTGGTCGGCATCCCGACCGACCGGGTGCTGCTCGGCGTGTACCTGCTGGCCGGCGTGTTCTACGGCATCGCCGCGCTGCTGACGGTGGCCCGCACCGGGGTCGGCGACCCCAACGCCGGCCAGACCGAGAACCTGGACGCGATCACCGCCGTGGTGCTGGGCGGCACCAGCCTGTTCGGCGGGCGCGGCGTGGTGCTGGGCTCGCTGGCCGGGGCCATCGTCGTCGGCGTGTTGCGCAACGGCCTGACGCTGCTGGGCGTGTCCTCGGTCTACCAGGTGCTGATCACCGGCATCTTGGTGATCCTGGCGGTCGCCACCGACCAGCTTTCACGCAAGGGGCCCGATGAACACGCAACCACTGGTCATCCACGCCAAGGGCCTGGTCAAGCGCTACGGCCAGGTCACCGCGCTCGACGGCAGCGACTTCGAGCTGCGCGCCGGCGAGATCCTGGCCGTGATCGGCGACAACGGCGCCGGCAAATCCAGCCTGATCAAGTGCCTCTCGGGCGCCACCGTGCCCGACGAGGGCGAGATCCGGCTCGACGGCAAGACGGTGCATTTCCGCACCCCCATCGATGCCCGCAAGGCCGGCATCGAGTGCTGCTACCAGGACCTGGCGGTCGCCCCGGCCATGACCATCGTCGAGAACCTCTTCCTCGGCCGCGAACTGCGCCGCCCCGGCTTCATGGGCAGCGTGCTGCGCATGCTCGACAAGAAGAAGATGCTCGAGGTCAGCATCGCGCGCATGAACGACCTCAAGGTCGGCATCCGATCGATGACCCAGGCGGTCGAGACGCTGTCCGGCGGCCAGCGCCAATGCGTCGCGGTGGCCCGCACCGCCTCGTTCGCCGAGCATGTGGTGATCCTCGACGAGCCCACCGCCGCGCTCGGGGTCAAGGAGGGCAACATGGTGCTGGAGCTGATCCGCCGGGTCCGCGACAAGGGCCTGCCGGTGATCCTGATCAGCCACAACATGCCGCATGTGTTCGAGATCGCCGACCGCATCCACGTCGCTCGCCTGGGCCGGCGCGCTGCCGTGCTGAACCCGAAGAAGATCAGCATGAGCGACACCGTGGCCGTGATGACCGGGGCGATGCGGCCCGAGGACATCCCGGCCGAATGCCTGGCCTGAACGCCACGCCCTGGTAAACAACCCACCCGACCCCGATGCTCAAAGGCATAGACCCCCTGCTGACCCCCGAGCTGTTGCGCGTGCTCGCCGAAATGGGCCATGGTGACGAGATCGCCATCGTCGATGCCAACTTCACCGCCGCCTCGCTGGCCGGCCGCAAGCCGCTTATCCAGCTCGCTGGAGCGGGCGTGGCGCGTGCCTGCCAGGCGGTGCTGTCGCTGCTGCCGCTGGACGACTTCGTCACCCAGCCGGTGGCTTACATGCAGGTCTCGGGCTCGGAGCCCGGCTACCGCACGGCGCTGCAGCGCGAGACCATCGCCGCCATGGTTGCGGCCGGACATTGCAGCGCTACCCAGTGCGCGGCGATGGAGCGCTTTGCGTTCTACGACCGGGTCAAATCCGCCTTCGCGGTGGTGCAGACCAGCGAATTGCAGCCCTGGGCCAATTTCGTCTTCAAGAAGGGCGTGCTGGCCGAGCCCCTGCGGGGCTGAAGTGGCGCCCCCGCCAGACGCCACCGGCCCGACGATGTCCGCACCAGGCGACGCGACCAGCGAAGGCGCCGCCGGCCGGTTGAAGCCGCGCGGCTCCAGCCAGGGCGGCCTGCGCCAGTACAACGAACGGGTGGTGCTGCAGGCGGTGCGCCTCAACGGTGCGATGGCCAGTGCCGACATCGCCCGCCAGACCCGGCTGACGGCCCAGACCATCTCGCTGATCACCAAGCGCCTGATCGACGACGGGCTGCTGCAGAAGGGTGAACTGCGCCGCGGCAAGGTCGGCCAGCCCTCCGTGCCGCTGTCGCTGAACCCCGACGGCGCGCTGGCCATAGGCATCAAGATCGGCCGACGCAGCCTGGACGTGCTGCTGGTGGATTTCACCGGCGCGGTGCGGATGCGCTGGTCGCTGGACTACCCCTACCCCGAACCCGGCCAACTGCTGGCCGAAATCGGCATCCGCTTGGCCGAACTGCGTGCCGCCCTGGCACCCGCGCTGTACGCCCGGCTGCAGGGCATCGGCATCGCCGCACCCCTGTCACTGGGCGGCTGGCAGACGCTGCTCGACATGCCGGCCGAGGTGGCCACACGTTGGACGGCGGTGGATCTGCGCGCCGAGGTGGCGGCGATCAGCGAGTTGCCGGTGCAGTTGCTCAAGGACACGGCTGCGGCCTGCGTCGCCGAGCTGGTCGCCGGCCGGGGCCGCAGCATCCAGACCTTCCTGTACATCTTCGTCGACACCTTCATCGGCGGCGGCCTGGTGCTGGACAGCCATTTGCGCGCCGGCCTGCATGGCAATGCCGGCGCGATCGGCTCGCTGGCTATAGGCGCGCCTGCGGTCGGCGCGCCTGCGGTCGGCGCGCCTGCGGTCGGCGCGCCTGCGATCAGCGCGCCTGCGGTCGGCGCGCCTGCGATCAGCGCGCCTGCGGTCG
>JANXYH010000073.1 GCA_025350145.1 Burkholderiales bacterium
CTTTCCCGATGTTTGGTGACGAAGGAGAGACGTGTTCCCGAGGGTCCGCGGAGCGGAGCGGTAACCGCGGGCGCTACCGCTTACTTGTAATAGCCGCGGTCCTTGAGGTAGGCCGTCGTCTCGCTGGCCGCAGTGTCGAGCGCCTGCTTGACGGGCATCTCGCCGGTCACGCCTTGCAGGATGCGGCGCGAGATGAACTCGCCCACGGCGTAGAACTCGGGTAGCGGTGGGAATGGCGTGCCGGTCTCGATCGCCTGCGCTGCGGCGGTGTAGAAGCGATTCTTGGCGCGCAGATCCGGGTCCTGCAGCAGCGAGCGGCGCGGCGGCACCAGCATCCCGGCCGCCTCGCGCATATTCGCCTCCTGCGTCGCCGTCGCGATGATGCGAAACAGCTTGTCCGGATCCTGTTTGCTAAAAGCCGAGATCGCGTAGCCGTCGGTCAGGACCCGCGCATGCCCGTCCGGCATCGCCGCCCATTCGAACTTGCCGACGACGCGCGATTGCTTCGGATCGTCCACCGAGCGGGCACGCGTCGCCCACTGCAGGCCCATCGTCGCAGCGTCCTGCTGCAGCGCGATCGTGCACTCGTCGTTGGCGGCCGACGCAAACCCGCGTTGCGCGGACTGCGTCACCTCCTTGAGCGCTTCGATGGCGCGCACGCCGCGTTCGTTGTTGAAGACCGGGTTCCACTTGTCGTCGAACCAGCCTTGCCCGATGGTATTCATATACCAGTGCGCCTCGTTGAGCGTGGCGTCGGTGGGCTTCAGACAGCTGATCGTGCCGGCGCGCGCCGGGGTGTTGAGCTGCTTGGCCAGCGCCCGGTACTCGGCGGCGGTTTTCGGCGGCGCCTTGCCGGCAGCGTCGAGGACGTCCTTGCGGTAGTACAGCATCATCACGTTGATCGTGCCCGGCAGCGCGTAAATGCGGCCGTTGTACGTGCACATCTTCATCGCCGACGGCGACAGGTCGTCGAGCTTGAACTCGTTCTTGTACTTCGCCCACAGGTCGTCCAGCGGACGCAGCCAGCCGTTCTTCGCGTAGGACACGATCGACGAGTCGATCACGTAGACGATGTCGTACGTCGACGCCTTGGACGACATGGCGATGGTCACGAGCTCGCCCATCTTGTCGAACGGCATCAGTTGAGTGTTGACTTCAACGCCGGGTAACGCTGTCTTCATCTTGCCGGCCCAGAATTCGAGCGCCGGGTAGCGATGACTGATGAGCTGCACCGGATCGGCGGCGAACGCGCGGCCGGCCCAGGTCAGGCCACCGCCGGCGGCCAAGGCCGCGGCCGAAAGCTGCTTGATGACCCTGCGACGATCGGAATTCTGAATGCTCATGCTTGTCTCCTCCTAGTGGAAAGGCAGTCTATCGAGCGGCGCTTGCGAGTCAAACGAAAATTTCTACGGGCGCCGCCAAGAGAATCTCGGGGTTAAGGGTTCGCCTCGACCGCCGCGTGGCCGAGCTCGGGCGCCGACTCGGCGAAGGCGCCCTTGGCGCGCAATGACGCGAGGCGCGCGGCGCTGAAGCCAAACTCGCGCAGCACCTCCTCAGTATGCTGGCCGAGCAAGGGCGCGGGATGGCGCACCTGCTGCGGCGTCCCACTCAGCTTGACCGGAAAGCCGAGCGCATTGACCGTGCCTTCGACGGGGTGCTCGATCTGCATCACCATCTGCCGCGCCTGCGCCTGCTCGCTCGCGAGCGCCTCGGCGTAGGTGTGGATCGGCGCCGCGGGAACCCCCACCGCCAGCAGGGCCTCGACCCAATCGTCGGCGCCGCGCGTCGCCAGCGCGGCCTCGATTTCCTCGATCAGCGCGACGCGGTTTTGCAGCCGGTCGACGTTGGTCAGGAACCGCGGATCGTCCAGCAGGTCTTCGCGGCCAATTACGCCACACAGGCTGCGCCACAACTTCTGGTTAGCGGCGCCGATGACGAATGGGCGATCAGCGGCGCGCACGGCCTGGTAAGGGGCGCTCATCCGGTTCGCGCTGCCGATCGGCGCCGGCACCTTGCCCGTCCCCCAGTATTCGGAGACTTCCCAGATCGACAGGCCGAGCGCGCTTTCAAACAGCGACGCATCGATGTACTGACCGGGGCCGCCGTGTTCCCGGCCGATTACGGCGCTCAAGATCGCGTACGCGGCAAACAGGCCGGCGCCGAGGTCGGCGATGGGCACGCTGGATTTCACCGGCGCGCCGCCGGGGTGTCCGGTCACGCTCATGATGCCCGTCATCGCCTGCGCGATCAGGTCGAATCCCGGCCGCGCCGCCCACGGACCGGTCTGGCCGAAGCCTGAGATGCTGGCGTACACCAGGCGCGGATTGATTTTGCTCAGTGTCGCGTAATCGATCTTCAAGCGCGCTGCGACGCCAGGACGGTTGTTCTCCACCAGGATGTCGGCGCCGCGAACGAGCTCGTAGAAGACCTCGCGGCCCGCGGAGCTCTTCAGGTTGATTTCGACGCTGCGCTTGTTGCGGTTGAGCGCCAGGAAGCCGCCGCTGTCCGCGCCCTTGAGGCGAAAACCCATCGCACTGCGCGTCTGGTCGCCCTTGCCGGGCGGCTCGACCTTGATGACGTCGGCGCCCATGTCGCCGAGCAGCATGCAGCAGAAAGGCCCCGCCATCACCTGGCTGACGTCGAGGACCTTGAGATGCGAAAGCGGAAGCGCCATGCCATCGTTCCTTATTTGGCCGATGCGGTCCGGGCAACCTGCAGGTGCAAACGCGCCGGACCTTGGGCACGAAGTCTAGGAAACGTGCCGGGGCGCAGCAAGCGACATTTTCTTGACCCGCGGGCAAGGAAAACTTCGGGGCGTCCCGCACAAGTTTTTCTACTGGGCGGCCTGAGAAAAGATCGATTAGAGCGGCGCGCGCCGTTCCTTAGACTTGTCGCCACGCTTGCCGCCCGCTGCGGTCCTCCACTCACGTCAGACGCTGGAAGAGAAACGATGACAGGCTTCGTATCGATCGATCGCAGCGAGGTCACCGCCACGGTGACGCTTGCCAATCCGGAACGCATGAACGCGCTCGACACTACGATGTGGCGCGAGCTCGAAAAGGCGTTCGTGGAGCTGTCCGCGGACGACCGCCTGCGCTGCGTCGTCCTGCGGGGCGCCGGCGACAAGGCGTTCGCCGCGGGCGCCGACGTCGGGGAGTTCGCGACCATGCGTTCCAACCGCGAGCAGGCCCTGGCGTACGCCCGGGTCACGCATGCCGCGCTGCAGGCGGTCGCCAACTGCGTCCACCCGGTCGTCGCGCGGATCCACGGCGCATGCGTCGGCGGCGGACTGGAGATCGCCTCGATGTGCGACATGCGCATATGCGGCGAGTCGAGCCGCTTCGGCATACCGATCAAGCGCCTGGGGCTCGTGGTGTCGTACCACGAGCTTAAGAGCCTGATCGCGCTCGTGGGCAGCGCCGCCGCGCTCGAAATCCTTCTCGAAGGCCGGGTATTCGGCGCCGCCGAAGCGCTGGCGAAGGGACTGGTCAATCGCGTCGTTCCCGACGCGGAGGTCGAACCAGAGGTCGGCGCCGCCGTCTCGCGCATCGTCGAAGGCGCGCCGCTGGTCGCGCGCTGGCACAAGCGATTCGTGCGCCGGCTGGCCGATCCGGTGCCGGTGACCGACGACGAAATGGACGAGTGCTACACCTGTTTCGACACCGAAGACTTCCGCATCGGCTATCGCGCATTTCTCGACAAGCGCAAGGCCGCGTTTACGGGCCGCTAGCCTCCCACCGGCCGCCCCAAGGGAGGCTTGCTCCCCCTGCCGGGGGCAGCGAACGAAGTGAGCGTGGGGGTCGTCATCTAATTCGCGCCCTCCGGGCTCCCCTTTGCCACCTCGCGGCGGATCCAGCCGGCGAACGCTGCAATTAGCGGATCGTCGGCGCGCGACTCTGGATAGACGAGAAAATACGAAAACTCCACGGGCAGACTGATGTCGAACGGCCGGACCAGGTGGCCAGCCGCGAGATCCCCTTCGACCCAGTTCTTCTTGGCGAGCGCGACGCCGAGTCCGTCGATCGCCGCGTTGATGACGATGTGACTTGGCCAGAACGATAGCCCGCGCGCCGCATCGACGCCCGTGACCCCCGCGCGCCGCAACCAGGCGGCCCAGTCGGGATTGCTGCCATCGTCGTAAGTGCTGGTGTCGTGCAGCAGCGCGTGGTACTTGAGGTCGGCTGGTTCTTGCAGCGGATGCGCGCCTTCAAGCAACAGGGGACTGCATACCGGAAAAACTTCGACCGGCAGGCAAAGCTCCGAACGCATCCCTGGGTAGACGCCTCGTCCGTAGCGAATGTCGACGTCGTAGTCGTCCCGCGAAAAGTCAACGAGCTTCGCCGACGTCGATACCTTCAGGTCGATTTCGGGGAGATCCTTCAGGAAGCCTTGCATCCGCGGAATGAGCCACTTGACCACGAACGTGGGCGGCACGTTCACCTTAAGGGTCTTCGGCTTTCCACGCGAATGCAAGTTGCGCGTCGCTTCCGCCAGTTGCCGGAACGCCTGCTCGATCGAGGGTAGGTAGTCCCGACCTGCTTCAGTCAGCATCAGCGCGTTCCCCTGGCGGTGGAACAGCTCGACGCCGAGGCTCTCCTCGAGCGTCTTGATCTGGTGGCTCACCGCCGCCGCAGTGACGAAAAGCTCCTCGGCCGCCCGCGTGAAATTGAGGTGCTTTGCCGCGACGGCGAAGGTTCGCAGCGGGTTGAGTGGGGGTAACTGTCGCGGCATTCGTGGTCGCCCAAGCGTCGCACCATACAGCAACCATACATTTTGCCGCAAGGCGCGAAGCGCGTGTCCGAGGCGGTCGGTACACCGGCGCGGATCGCCGAGCAGTCCTGTGGCCGCAACCACGGCACGTTTCCCGGCGATGACGCGGGCGCGGCCTTGAAGCTCGAGTGGCACCGGAGTCGCCTCGTCGGTAGTGTCTGGCGAGGACCTTCGATGAAACATTTTTGTAGATCTCGACCTCGAAGGCATGAGCGAGCTGCTGGGCGATTCGCATGCAGCCGAAACGCGGGTTGCGCCGCTTCATCTTGACGATCGCCGCGATGAGTTCTGCGGAAAGGACCTTTCGGACCGGGATTGCGACGAGGCGACGAGGAGGAAAAGAGCAGGCAGTATTTCCGATCCACCAAGACCTTGTGGAACTTGGACAGTGTGGCAGGATTGACGAAACCGCCAAGCTTCGCAATCCGGCGAGGGCTCACTAACAGCGTGGTCAGCGCGAGCACGAAGCGATCAAACGCGGTGAGATTCGGCGGGCGCTGCCTGGATCGAACGAATAGGCAATTCAACCGCACCAAGCGTCAGCGGATCAGATTATCACGGGTTGACGCGACCGAGCCGAAGGGGAGATGGGGTGGTTGCGCGCCGCTGTGGGGGCGTTTTTCCGCAGTGCGCGGGTGACGCGCGCGCGTCGGCGTGCCCGGGTCGCGCGGATGGCGGCCGCCGGCGCGAGCCCGCCCGGCGTCGCCCGCAGACGAGCGTCGACGGTCGTGGTTACCAGCTGAGGCGCTGGTCGAACTCGAAGGCCGGGGCGGACTGGAGCAGCGGATCAGCGGAGGGATCGTGCGCAGCGCCGGTGGCTTCCCACCGCGGCGGGCCGCGGGCGGGCGCGATCCGGGGTGGTGCCGTAGGCTCACCGAGGTGGTCGAGGATGTCGCGTACGGTCGGGCCGTCGGTGATGAAGGCGATGATCCGCATCTCGGCGCCGCAGAGCGAGCAGCGGAGTGAGAAGACCGCATCGATGCGGGCCAACAGCAGCGCCCAGGCGTAGCGGGCAGCCCGGCGATGGGCCGGTTCGGCGGCGGGTTCCGGATTGGGTGCGGGCGGCGTGGTCGTCGCTGCCAGCGCGGGGGCGGTGACTGCAGCGCGCCAAGGTGAGTTGGGTGCGAGCACGCCGAAGTAGCGATGGCGGTGGATGCGCGGCGGCGGCACCAGGGCGGCGAGGCGGTCGATCAGTTCCAGCGGCGTCAGGAGCAGCGGGCCGCCCCCGCCCGGACCGGGCTTGGTGCCCTCATCGAGCAAGCGTTCGGGATCGAGTTCGCGTAGCCGGTCCAAGGCGAAGGGTGGGCGGGCGCAGTAGCGCAACAGGCGCTCGCGCCCGGCACGGTCAGCGGCCTCGATGCGCACCGAGCCGTCCACGGCGAAGCCGCCCCCATGCGCCCAAGGCCCCATCGCGCGTGCGTCATCGCGCGGCAGCAGGCCGCGGCGCACGAAAACGCGCAACAGCCGCCGGCGCACCTGCGCCTGCACCTTGGCGATGGCGTTGGCATCGACCCCGGTCGCGACAGTGAAGATGATCCCGCCCGTGGTGGCGGCGTCGAACACGCCGTCGATGAAGACGCAGTGAAAATGGAGGTGGGCATTGAGTGTCGAGCCAAAGCGGTGGATGAAGGCGACGGCGCTTAAGCTCATCTCGTTAAGTTATTAACATCAAAAAGAGAGCTTGAACTTGGTCCAGAAGTTAGAAAGTATGTCGTCGATGTCGGCTTCGAGTTGCGTGCTGTCGCGGCATTTCGCGGCCATCCAAGTGTATTTCATCTTGTGCCAGAGTCTTTCAATCCGATTTAGTTCCGGACTGTACGGTGGGAGAAAGTAGAGCGTAAGGCCTTGGCTTTCCAGGTGCTTGATGATGTGCTGTTCGCTTTTTGCCTTGTGGATTGATGCGTTGTCGAGAATGACTGTCAGAGGTTTGCCAACATGTTCATGCAGGAGGCTCAGGAATCCAGAGAATGCATCACTGGTCGTTGTCCGCCAGAGTTTGGCACTGAAGATTTCACCGCTAGAGATCATGGCTGCGAGAACGTTTAGGCGCTTACCTCGCTTTGCTTCTATAAGGTGTCGGCTGCCGATTGGCGTCCATGCGTTGCGGTTTGGGTGGACTTGAGAGAAGCCGACTTCGTCGACGTAGGCCAGCGAGATCTCGCCATCTGCCGCCCGGCGCCGAAGCTGTTCGATCTCGATCTCTGCGGCTCTGAAGGCTGCTTCATTGCGTTTTTTTAGAGAGTGGCGGGTGCGCTTCCAGACCATGCCACAAGCCTTCAAGGCCGTCGTCAAGGTACCTACCTTCAGCGGCAAGCCGCCACCCTTAATATGCATTGACAACAACTCTGTGGCGGTCAACGGCTCGGCAACCGCAGCCGCGATGATTTTGTCGAGTTGCGCAGGCGTGATCTTCTTGGGCGCCCCGCTGCGCGGCAAATCAGGCAGCGACGTTAACCCACTTCGGAACCAATCTCGCCTCGTTGTGCAAACCGTCCTATAGTGAATGCCCAACCTCGCTGCAACGTCAATTGCCAAGACACCGTCATCCAGAAGAAGCAAGGTATCTGCTCGCTTCCTGCATCGCCAGTTGTCGCCCCGCGATACAATCTCTTCCAGTTTCGAACGATCGCCCGGCAGTAGACTCATGATATAGACCTTCGGCATAAAAATCCAAGGAAGTGCGAGATCTATATTATCTGCAAAATTACAAAGAATTTAGGTTGTTAGGCTTAAAAACAAGAACATTTTTATATATATAACTTAACAGCAATAGCTTATAGCCCTGAAGTTTTGACCTATTTCAAGTCTACCGGTGCTGGTTGGCAAGCGCGGATGGACAAGGTGCTGCGCGAGTATGTGTATTCGAAGGCCGAACCTAAATGAAAGCGTGGCCGAACAAGCAGTTCAGCCTGGCGCGCGACAGTCGGCTTCGCCTCCTCTTGCTGGCCGGTTATTAGCAGCGTTTGGTGTCGGATATGAATCCGATTGAATCAGTCGCACAGTTTCCCGTCGCGCTTTACCACTATTGCCCATCGGCGTCATTCCATGCGATGGTGGTGAGCAAGACCGTCCGCTTGTCTGCGCTTTCACTGTCCAACGACACTATGAAAGGCAGGTAGGTCGCGCGCACTTTCGCCAGACTGGCGAAGCTGAATTCCATGGATTCCACCAGCACTCAAAATGTTCTGCAAATGCTTGAGTGGTTCGACGACAGCCTTGATGGCCTTGGTTTTTGCCTGTCCGAGGAACGAGATCTTCTCAGTCAGTGGAGAGGCTATGCGCTTGACGGAACAGGTGTTTGCATCGGGTTCTCACGGGAGTACTTTGAGTCGTTGTCAAAGCGCAGCGCGACCGCGTCCAGGCCAGTATTCCGACTTCATCAGGTTGAATACGAGCCGTCGGAGCACGAGAAGCAGGTTGAGCCGATCTATCTCAAGGCCAAGAGCTTGGTTCAGCAGGGAGCCTTCCGCTTTTCGGGCTTTCGCGGGCTGCTCGGCTCACGGACCGACGATGACTTCGAGGAGGACAGGCGAAATAATGAGAAGTTGCGCTCAAGCCTGTTAGCGGTCCTTCTGCAGCTTCTACCGAAGTTATACCTCATGAAGTCGCCAGCCTTCCGTGAGGAACGCGAATGGCGCCTACTTTCGCACTTGGTTCACGGAGCTGAAGATGACTGTAGCTACCGAGTGACGGGCGATCGCATCATTCCATTTCGAACGATTTCGCTTGCTGAGCTTGATCGAAAGTCAATTGTTGAAATTGTCCTGGGCCCAAAACATGCAACCCCGATACGAATGGTTCAGCAATTCCTCGCTCGATTCGGTTATGGCGAAGTCACTGTATCAAGGTCTGAGGCAACTTATCGCTAGGGAAAACACGTCGACGCCGCCAAAGAAACAAGCAACAGTTGGTGGATTTGCATAGCCGTCAAGTTGGGCCAGCTCATCAACCTTTTTTTCGAGCCGGGTGGACTTTAATTCCCGCCAAACTTTGAGCGTTCGGACCGGTTGTTCCGTGCCGCAACGCTCATCCCGGCGCGCCCAGCCGGTTGCGTCAAAAAATAAAATAGGAATCTCAAGCCAGCGCCAGCAGCGGTCGCAGGAACGCGCCGGTGAAGCTGCTGGGGCAGGCTGCGACTTGTTCGGGCGTGCCTGCCACCAGCACCTGGCCGCCGCCGGCGCCGCCTTCTGGGCCCATGTCGATCAGCCAGTCGGCGGTCTTGATCACGTCGAGGTTGTGCTCGATCACGACGATGGTGTTGCCGGCGTCGCGCAACTGGTGCAGCACCCGCAGCAGCAGTTCGATGTCGGCGAAATGCAGGCCGGTGGTCGGTTCGTCGAGGATGTAGAGGGTGCGCCCGGTGTCGCGTTTGCTCAGCTCCAGCGCCAGTTTGACCCGCTGGGCCTCGCCGCCGGAGAGGGTGGTGGCGCTCTGGCCCAGGGTGATGTAGCCCAGGCCGACATCGAGCAGGGTTTGCAGCTTGCGCGCCAGGCTGGGGATGGCGGCGAAGAAGTCATGGGCCTCTTCGACCGTCAGCGCCAGCACCTGGCTGATGTGCTTGCCCTTGTAGAGCACCTCCAGCGTCTCGCGGTTGTAGCGCTGGCTGTGGCAGACATCGCAGGGCACGTAGACGTCGGGCAGGAAATGCATCTCGACCTTGATCACGCCGTCGCCCTGGCAGGCCTCGCAGCGCCCGCCACCCGAGGCAGCGCTGACGTTGAAGCTGAAGCGGCCGGCGCCGTAGCCGCGCTCGCGCGCCATCGGCACCTCGGCGAACAGCTCGCGGATCGGCGTGAACAGCCCGGTATAGGTGGCCGGGTTGGAGCGCGGGGTGCGGCCTATCGGGCTCTGGTCGACGTTGATGACCTTGTCGAACGCGTCCAGGCCTTCGATCTCGTCATGCGCTGCCGGCTCGTCGTGGCTGTGGTACAGCTTGCGCGCCACCGCCGCGTAGAGGGTGTCGTTGATCAGCGTTGACTTGCCCGAGCCAGAAACCCCGGTGACGCAGGTGAACAGGCCCACCGGGATGGCCGCGGTCACGCCCTTGAGGTTGTTGCCGCGGGCGTTGACGACGCGCAGGCTGCGCGCGCCGGGGATGTCGGCCAGGCGGTGGCGCTGCCGTGGCACCTCGATCTGCAGGGCCCGCGAGAGGTAGCGGCCGGTCAGGCTCGCGCTGTTGGCGGCAACTTCGTCCGGCCGGCCCTGGGCGATGACCTGGCCGCCATGCCGGCCGGCGCCCGGCCCCATGTCAATGACGTGGTCGGCGGCGCGGATCATGTCCTCGTCATGCTCGACCACGAGCACGCTGTTGCCCAGGTCGCGCAGGTGCCTGAGGGTGCCGATCAGGCGCTCGTTGTCGCGCTGGTGCAGGCCGATGCTGGGCTCGTCGAGCACGTACATCACGCCGGTCAGGCCCGAGCCGATCTGGCTGGCCAGGCGGATCCGCTGCGACTCGCCGCCAGAGAGTGAATCGGCGTTGCGCTCCAGGCTGAGGTAGTTCAGGCCGACGTCGTTGAGGAACTTCAGCCGGGCGCGGATCTCGCGCACCACCTTGTCGGCGATCTCGGCCTTGGCGCCGCTCAGGCGCAATTGGTCGAAATAGGCCAGCGCCTCGGCCAGGGTGGCGTGCTCGACCTGGTAGATCGCCTGGCGCGGCGCCCGGGCGTCGGCGTCGACCAAAAAGACATGGCGGGCCTCGCGCCGCAGCCGCGTGCCGGCGCAGGCGGCGCAAGGCTTGGCGGCCTGGTAGCGGGCCAGGTCCTCGCGCACCGTCGCCGATTCGGTCTCTTTGAAGCGGCGTTCGAGGTTGGGGATGATGCCTTCGAAGGGATGGCGGCGTTTGACGCTGCGCGCCCGGCGCTGGCCGGCCGGCCCGCCGGTCTGGGCCTCGTAGACGAAGGCGATGTCCTGGTCGCCCGAGCCGTAGAGCAGCAATTGCCGGGCCGCCGCCGGCAGCCGCTCGAAGGCCTCGTCGATGTCGAAGCTGGCATGCGCGGCGACCGATTCCAGCAGCGAGAAGGTGTAGGGGTTGCGCCGGTCCCAGCCCTTGACCGCACCGCCGGCCAGGCTCAGCGACGGAAAGGCCACGACCCGGTCGGGATCGAACACCGTTTGCTGGCCCAGGCCGTCGCAAGCCGGGCAGGCGCCCATCGGCGCGTTGAAGCTGAACAACCGCGGCTCCAGCTCGGGCAGGGCGTAGCTGCACACCGGGCAGGCGAACTTGCTGGAGAACAAATGCTCTTTGCCGCTGTCGGGCTCGAGCGCGATGGCCCGGCCGTCGGCGGCGCGCAGCGCGGCCTCGAAGCTCTCGGCCAGGCGCTGCTTCATCTCCGGCCGGGTACGCAGCCGGTCGATGACGACGTCGATGTCGTGCTTCTCGGTTTTTTTAAGCGCCGGCAGCTCGCTGCTCTCGACGATCTGGCCGTCGATGCGAAAGCGCACATAGCCGCGCGCCTGCATGTCGGCCAACAGTTCGGCGAACTCACCCTTGCGGTCGCGCACCACCGGCGCCAGCACCAGCAGCCGAGTCTCGGGCGGCAGGGCCAGCACCGCGTCGACCATCTGGCCGACGCTCTGGGCCTGCAGCGCCAGGTCGTGGTCGGGGCAGAACGGCGTGCCGGCGCGGGCATAGAGCAGGCGCAGGTAGTCGTGGATCTCGGTGACCGTGCCTACGGTCGAGCGCGGGTTGTGGCTGGTGGCCTTTTGCTCGATGCTGATGGCCGGGCTCAGGCCCTCGATCACATCAACGTCGGGCTTGTCCATCAACTGCAGAAACTGCCGGGCATAGGCCGACAGGCTCTCGACATAGCGGCGCTGGCCCTCGGCATAGAGCGTGTCGAACGCCAGGCTGGATTTGCCCGAGCCCGACAGCCCGGTGATCACCACCAGTGCGTGCTTGGGGATGTCGAGGTCAATCGCCTTGAGGTTGTGGGTGCGGGCGCCACGGATCTGCAGGTGGGTGGCAGCGGCGGGCGCGGTGATCGGGGCGGGCATGGTGGGGGCGGGCAGGGCAACCGACCATGATAGTCGGCCGACCCAAGCCGGCCGGTGGCCGACTGCAGGGCCAGGTTCAGGCCTGCAGCACGTCCAGGATTGCCGCGCCGTAGGCGTCTAGCTTCTTCGCACCGACGCCGCTGACGACCGCCAGTTCGGCCAGCGAGGTCGGCGCGGCGCGCGCCATCTCGGCCAACGTGGCGTCGTGGAAAACGACGTAGGCCGGCAGGTTGTGCGCCCGGGCAGCCTCGGCGCGCCAGGCCTTGAGCGCGGCGTAGCGCGCCAGGCCGGCCTCGTCCAGCGGCAGCGGCGGGGCCTTGCCTGCGGCCGCTTTGCCGCCGCCGCTGCCGGCCTTGCGTGCCTTGCCGGAGCGCGGCTTGGGCGGTGCCTCGGCGGCCACCCGCAGCAGTACCGACTCGTCGCCCTTGAGCACCGCCCGGGCGGAGTCGGCCAGGGCCAGGGTGTTGTACTCGCCCTCGACCTGGATGTGGCCCAGCGCCACCAACTGGCGCAGCACCCCGCGCCACTGCGGCTCGGCGGTGTCGCTGCCGATACCGAAGGTCGACAGGCGGTCGTGGCCGCGCTGCACCACCTTGTCGGTGGATTTGCCGCGCAACACGTCGATCACATGGCCGCTGCCGAAGCCGAAGCCGCTGGCCTGGCGGCAGCGGTAGATGCACGACAAGGCCTTGCGCGCCGCCTCGGTCGCGTCCCACACCGCCGGCGGGTTCAGGCAGTTGTCGCAGTTGCCGCAATCCTGGCTGGCCTCGCCGAAATAGCCCAACAGCCGCACCCGCCGGCAGCCATGGGCCTCGGCCAGCGCCAGCAGGGCTTCGAGCTTGCCGCGCTGCAGGCGTTTGAAGTCTTCGCCGGCCTCGCCCTCGTCGATCATGCGGCGCTGGTTGACGACATCGGCCAGGCCGTAGGCCATCCAGGCATTGGCCGGGGCGCCGTCGCGCCCGGCGCGGCCGGTCTCCTGGTAGTAGCCCTCGATGTTTTTCGGCAGGTCGAGGTGGGCGACAAAGCGCACGTCGGGCTTGTCAATGCCCATGCCAAAGGCGATGGTCGCGACCATCACGATGCCGTCCTCGCGCAGGAAGCGGTCCTGGTGGCGGCGGCGCAGATCGGCGTCCAGGCCGGCGTGGTAGGGCAGCGCGACCAGGCCCTGCTCGCTGAGGTAGGCGGCGGTCTCCTCGACCTTCTTGCGGCTCTGGCAATAGACGATGCCGGCGTCCATGCCGTCGGGGCCGTCATGCTCCTCGCGCAGGAAGCGCAGCAGTTGCTTGCGGGCATCGTCCTTCTCGACGATGGTGTAGCGGATGTTCGGCCGGTCGAAGCTGTCGACGAAGACCCGGGCATCGCCCAGCGCCAGGCGCTCGATGATGTCGGCGCGGGTGTGGGCGTCGGCAGTGGCGGTCAGGGCGATCCGCGGCACCTCGGCAAAGCGCTCGTGCAGCAGCGACAGGCCGAGGTACTCCTCGCGGAAATCATGGCCCCATTGGCTGACGCAATGGGCCTCGTCGATCGCCACCAGGCCGAGCAGGCCGCGCTCGTGCAGCGAGTCCAACATCGCCAAAAAGCGCGGCGTGAGGATGCGTTCGGGCGCGGCGTAGAGCAGTTGCAGCCGGCCGGCGAGCAAATCGCGCTCGATCCGCCGGGCCTCGTCGCCGTCGAGCGTGCTGTTGAGGAACGCGGCCTGCACGCCGGCCTCTTCGAGCGCGCCGACCTGGTCGTGCATCAGCGCAATCAGCGGGCTGACGACCAGGGTCACGCCCTTGCCCTGGCGGTGCCTGGCAATCGCCGGCACCTGGTAGCACAGGCTCTTGCCGCCGCCGGTGGGCATCAGCACCAGCGCATCGCCACCGCCACAGACCTGCGCAATGATGGCCGCCTGCTGGCCACGGAAGGCCGGGTAGCCGAAGACCTGTTGCAGCACCGCCAGCGGCGCGCTGGCGCTGGCGGGCTCGGTGAACAGGGCGGCGGGCGGCATCGGGGTGGGATGGTAGCCGGCAGCGCGCAGACGGCCGCGCAGCGGCCCTGCGCCCGCCGCCGCGCATGGCCCGCGCCGGCCTCGTCGGGCGGTGTCCACCTGCGGCAAAACCTGTGCCGCGACCCGGCCGTGGGAGCCTGATCGCAGCCCAGCGCTGGCTATCATCGCTGCCTGCGCACCCCCCAACAGCCGCACCCCAACCCCATCCACGCAACGCGCAGCAGGAGCATTCGGCCATGGCCTCGATCAACAAAGTCATCCTTATCGGCAACCTCGGACGCGACCCGGAAGTCCGCTACACGCCCAACGGCAGTGCAATCTGCAACATCGGCATCGCCACCACCCGCAACTGGAAGAACAAAGACTCCGGCGAGCGCCAGGAAGAAACCGAGTGGCACCGCGTGACGATGTTCGACCGCTTGGCTGAAATCGCCGGCGAGTACCTCAAGAAGGGCCGCCCGGTCTACATCGAGGGCCGATTGCGCACCCGCAAATGGACCGACAAGGACGGCGTCGAAAAATACACCACCGAGATCGTCGCCGAGCAGATGCAACTGCTGGGCGGCCGTGAGGGCGGCGGCGGTGGCGGTGGTGGTGGCGGCAACGACGAAGGCGGCGGCTACGCCGCAGGCGACGACAGCGGCCGGGGCGAGCCACGCCGCAGCGCCCCGCCCGCATCCCGCGCCGCCGCGCCCAAGCCGATGGCCGGGGCCAAGCCGGCGGGCAAGCCCGCGACCGGCTTTGACGACATGGACGACGATATTCCGTTCTGAATTGCCGCCGCTCGGGGTTGCGCCATCGCAGGCCGGCGGCATGCTGTCGGTAGCCGACCCGCTGCGCGGCGACTTCAAGCATAGCGAGTACGGCCGGGGGATCCTGCCGTTGAGCGTGCTGCGGCGGGCTGGCTCTGCCACCCGGCCGACCCGACGCTCAGTTTTTCTGGCCCGCTGCGGGCAGGACCGCCAGATCGCTGGCCGGTGCGGCGGACGGCAGCGCAGGTTTGCGCGTCCCGGACGATGACGTGGCGGGCGCCACCGCCGCGACGTCGGTGGCCACGGTCGCCGGGCCGATCGAGCCCGGAGAGGCGCCGGCCCAGAGCTTTCTCAGCCGCGCCAGTTCCTGGTCGTACAGGCCGTTGATGCGCGCCAACTCGGCGATCTGGTTGACGGTTGCCGAGCGCTGCGCCTCGACGGTGGCGTCGTTGGTATCGAGTTGCTGGCGCAAGCGCAGCGGCAGCGGCTTGCCCCTGAAAAATTCGGCCTCCTCGACCAGCGGCCGGCGCTCGGCCGCCAGCTCGCGCAGCCTGGCCTCGGTCGCGCGCGTCGCCCGGCGCACCGTCTCCAGCGCCTCCTCGCGGGCCTTGCGGTGCGCCGGCTCGTCGGCAAAGCGCAGCACCAGGTTCTTGTCGCGCCGCACCGCATCGCCCTGCTCGGCCCGGCTGCGCGCGGCCATGCGCTCTGTCGCCTCGCGTTCAGCCCGCTCCTCGGCGGTCAGGGTCGGCGGCACGACACCGCGCAGGGAGCCGTCGCGGTTGAGCATGCGCTGCTCCTTGCTGCGGCACTCGGCGATCGGCCGGTCCGAGGTCAGGCGATTGCCCTTGTCGTCGGTGCAGCTGTAAATCGTCGGCGCGGCAGCGGCGTCGGCAGCCCAGGCAGGCGTGGTCAGGCCGGCAGCCAAAACCAGGCCAGCGAGGCAGGCGATCTGGCGCGGGGCCAGGACGAAATCGGCGGACAAGGGCCGGTACACGGTTCAGACTCCATAGCGGTCGCGGTAGGCGGCCACCCGTGGCAACTGCACTGCCAGGGTCGGGTCGCCGCCGGACTGCAGATAGTGCAGCAGGTCGGACAGGCCGGCAATCTTCACAACAACCAGTTTCAAGTCATTGGTCACAAATTGCACGGCGGACTGCGCCAGATCGACACCGTTCTCGGCCGATTTCTCCTGCCGGTCGAGTGCGATCGCCACGCCCACCGCAGTCGCCCCGGCCGCGCCTATCAGGGCCAGCGACTCGCGCACCGAGGTCCCGGCCGAGATCACGTCGTCGACCACGACCACGCGCCCGGCCAGCGGCGCGCCGACCAGGCTGCCGCCCTCGCCATGGTCCTTGGCCTCTTTGCGGTTGTAGGCAAAGGGCACATTGCGGCCCAGCCGCGCCAGTTCGATCGCCACCGTCGCGGCCAGCGCGATGCCCTTGTAGGCGGGGCCAAAGAGCATGTCGAAGGGCAGGCCGGAGTCGATCAATCGGCGTGCATAGAATCCGGCCAGACGGCCGAGTTTTTCACCGTCGTCGAACAGACCAGCGTTGAAAAAGTACGGCGACAGCCGACCGGCCTTGGTCTTGAATTCGCCAAAACGCAGCACCCCGGCATCGACCGCGAAGCGGATGAATTCCTGGGCCAGGCGGTCGGCGCCGCCTGCGGTCGCAGGTTCAGGCATAGGGGGCATCTTGGCGTTTCGATTGGTCACACTGAACTTGAACGGCATCCGCTCGGCGGCGAACAAGGGCTTCGTCGAATGGGCCGAAAAAACGGCCGCCGATTGTATCGGGGTGCAGGAGATCAAGGCCCAGGCCGAGGACCTGGCCGGCCGCTTTGAGACCGTGGCCGGATTGAAGGGCCAATTCCATTTGGCGCAGAAGAAGGGCTACTCGGGCGTCGGCCTGTACAGCCGCAAAAAGCCCAGTGCGGTCATCGTCGGGCTGGGTGACGCCGAGTTTGACGCCGAGGGCCGCTATGTCGAGGCCCGCTTCGACACCGCCAGGCGCAAGCTCAGCATCATCAGCTGCTACTTTCCCAGCGGCTCATCCGGCCCCGAGCGGCAGGAGGCCAAGTTCCGCTTCCTGGCCATCGTCTACCCGCACCTGCTCCAGCTCAAGGCGCAGCGCGAGTACATCTTGGTCGGCGACGTCAACATCGCCCACCAGCAGATCGACCTGAAAAACTGGCGCAGCAACCAGAAGAATTCAGGCTTCCTGCCCGAGGAGCGCGACTGGCTGACCAAACTGCTGACCGAGGCCGGGCTGGTCGACGTGTTCCGCACGCTCAACCCGCAGCCCGAGCAGTACACCTGGTGGAGCAACCGCGGCCAGGCCTGGGCCAACAACGTCGGCTGGCGGCTGGACTACCACCTGGCCACGCCGGGCGTCGCCGCCAAGGCCAGGCGCGAATCGATCTACCTGGACCAGCGCTTCAGCGACCACGCGCCGCTGCTGATCGACTACGACTTCAGCCTGTAGCGGCGGCCGGTCTCACTTCACCGTCGCCGCGCCGACCTTGCAGGCGACCTCGTCCTGCGAGCCGGTGCCCCCCGAGCAGCCGATCGCGCCAATCAGCTTGCCGTTCTCGACCAAGGGGATGCCGCCACGCGAGGCGATCACCCCGGGCAGGGTGATCAGGTAGTTGTTGCCGCCCTGGATGCCGCCCTCGAAGACCTTGGTCTCGCGCCGCAGGATGGCCGAGCTGTGGGCCTTGGCCTGCGAGATCTGGATTGAGCCAAGCTGGGCACCGTCCATGCGCTGGAAGGCGACCAGGTTGCCGCCCGAATCGACCACCGCGACATTGAGCTTCCAATCGCGCCGCTTGGCCTCGGCCACTGCCGCCTGGATCGCGGCCTCGGCCCGGTCCAGCGAGATCGGCGCGCCATAGGGCAGGTCAAACGGCATCTTCTCGGGCACGTTGTCGAGCGGGTTGGGCGCCTGGGCCTGGACGGCCAGCGCCAGGCTGGCGGCACCCAGGACGGTGGCCAAACGGAGTGCAAGGGAAGGACAGGGCATGGCAGTGACTCCTGGGAGGATGGGTGATGGCGGGCGATCATAGGCAGGCCTGGCATAGCATCGCCAAGGTACTTACCCGCCGATCCCGCCGCCATGTCACTGCCTGCCGATGCTGTCCCAGCCCTGCCCTGCGGCGCCTGGCCGTCGCCGCTGTTGCCTGAGCAGGTGGCGGCCGGCGCGGTCGCGCTGGGCTATGCCGAGGCGGTTGCCGGCCGGCTCTACTGGACCGAGGGCCGGCCGGCCGAGCGCGGCCGCACGGCGCTGCTGTGCCGCCAGCCCGACGGCAGCATCGCCGAGCCACTGGGCGCCGATGCCCATGTGCGCAGCCGGGTGCACGAGTACGGCGGCACGCCCTACCTGCCGCTGGCCGACGGGCTGGTCTATGCCCAGTTCGAAGACCAGCGCCTGCGCTGGCGACAGGCCGATGGCCAGTCGCCGCTGTTGACGCCGCCGGGCTGCCGCTATGCCGACTTCTGCGCCGCGCCAGACGGCGCCAGCATCGTCGCCGTCCGCGAGGACCACCGCCATCCGGGCGAGCCGGCCAACGCGGTCGTGCGGCTGCGCCTGGATGGCGAAGACGGCGCCGGCCAGTTGCTCTACGGCGACAGCGATTTCGTCGCCTGGCCGCGGATCTGCGGCGCCGGCCGGCAACTCGCCTGGGTCGCCTGGGACCATCCGGCGATGCCCTGGGACGCCACCCGGCTGATGGTCGCCAGGCTGGGCAGCGACGGCCTGGAACAAGTCCGAACCGTGGCCGGCGGCCCGGCCGAGTCGGTGCTGGAGCCGCAGTGGGCCGACGACGGCAGCCTGTACTTTCTGTCTGATCGCAGCGGCTGGTGGAACCTGTGCCGCTGGCAGGACGGGGCAGTGGCGACGCTGACCGCAGTGACATCTCTGGCAGCCGATATCGGCGGCCCGCTCTGGAACCTGGGGACGCGCTCGTACCTGCTGCTGGCCAATCGCCTGGCGCTGCTGCGGGTCAGCCAGGGTGGCCGCGACAGCCTGCAGTTGCTGAACCTGGACGACGCCAGCGTGTCGCTGCTCAGCCTGCCCTTCGTCAGCTTCGGCTCGCTCGGCCTGCTCGATGACCGGACCGCGTTCACCATCGCCGCCGCCGAAGACGATCTGCCGGTGCTGCTCACGCTGGACCTGCGTGACGGCAGCCACAGCGTCGTCCGCCGCAGCGGCGATGCGCCGCTGGCCAGCGCCGCGGTCTCGCGCGCCCAGGCCATCGCCTTCGCCACCGCGCCAGGCGCCGACGGCGCGGCGCACCAGGCCCATGCCTGGTTCTACCCGCCTTGCCTGCCGGGACAACGCCCGCCCGAGGGCGAACTGCCGCCGCTGATCGTGCTCCTGCACGGCGGGCCGACGGCCTGCGCCAGCGCCGCGCTGAAACCGGCGGTGCAGTTCTGGACCAGCCGCGGCTTGGCCGTCGTCGATGTCAACTACGGCGGCTCCAGCGGCTTCGGCCGGCCCTACCGGCAGCGGCTCAACGGCCAATGGGGCGTCGTCGATCTGCAGGACGCGATCGCGGCGGTCGACCACCTGGCCGCCGCCGGCCGCATCGACGGCCGGCGCGTGGCGATCCGCGGCGGCAGTGCCGGCGGCTTCACCGTGCTCTGCGGCCTGGCCTTCAGCCAGCGCTTTGCCGCCGGCATCAACTACTTCGGCGTCGCTGACCTGGAATCGCTGGCCCGCGACACCCACAAGTTCGAGTCGCGCTATCTGGATGGCCTGGTGGCGCCGCTGCCGCAGGGCCGCGCCATCTACCAGGCGCGCAGCCCGGTACGCCACATGGGCCAGTGCCGCGCCGCCCTGCTCACCTTCCAGGGCAGCGACGACATGGCCGTGCCACCGCAGCAAAGCCGCGACATCAGCGCCGCCGCCCGCGCCGCCGGCTGCCCGGTCGCCTACCTCGAGTTCGCCGGTGAGGGCCACGGCTTTCGCCAGGGGCCGAACATCGTCCGCGCCTGGCAGGCCGAGTTGGTCTTCCTTGGCCAGGTGTTCAACTTTGTCCCGGCGGGCGAGCTGCCGGCGCTGGCCATTGACAACCTGCGCCCGGCCTGAACCCGACTTCTATACTGGCCCGCGCCAGCCCATGCCGGCGCCAACCGCAGCAGCCCAGCGACCGATCCGCCCATGCCCGCCGTGATCCACAGTTTGCTGGAGACCGACCTCTACAAGTTCACGATGTGGCAGGCGATGCTGCATCGCCACCCGCAGACGCAGGCCGAGTACGTCTTCATCTGCCGCAACGCCCGCGACTACCCGCTGGCCCACCTGATACCCGAAATCAACGAGCAGCTCGACTTGCTCTGCACGCTGCGCTTTCAGGCCGACGAGCTGGCCTACCTGAGCGGCCTGCGCTTCATCAAGAGCGACTTCGTCGACTTCCTGCGCATCTTCCAGTTCCAGCGCGACTTCATCCAGGTGCGCGACAACGAGGGCACGCTGGAGATCGTGGCGCGCGGCCCGCAGGTGCATGTGATGGGCTTCGAGATCCCGGTCCTGGCGATCGTCAACGAGCTGTACTTTCGCCACGCCGACCAGGCCCCGGCGCTGGCCGAGGGGCGGCGCCGGCTGGCGGCCAAGGTCGCGCTGCTGCGCCAGTTCAGCCAAGAGCCCAGGCGCCGCAACCCGTTCGAGTTCTTCGACTTCGGCGTCCGCCGACGCTTCTCGGGCCAATGGCAGCGCGAGGTGGTGGCGACCCTGGCACGCGAGGTGCCCGAGTACTTCAAGGGCACCTCCAACGTGCTGCTGGCGCGCGACTTGAACACCGTGCCCATAGGCACCATGGCGCACGAGTTCCTGCAGACCTACCAAGCCCTGGGCGTGCGACTGCGCGACTTCCAGAAGGCCGCGCTCGAGTCCTGGGTCCAGGAGTACCGCGGCGACCTGGGCGTGGCCCTGACCGACGTGGTCGGCATGGACGCCTTCCTGGCCGACTTCGACCTGTATTTCGCCAAGCTGTTCGACGGCCTGCGGCACGACTCGGGCGATCCGGTGGCCTGGGGCGAGAAGGCGTTGGCGCACTACGCCAAGTTGCGCATCGACGCCAACACCAAGCGGCTGGTGTTCAGCGACAGCCTGAACCTGCCGCGCGCCTTCGAGCTGTACCGCCAATTTGCCGACCGCACCCAGCTCGGTTTCGGCATCGGCACCGACCTGAGCAACGACATGGGCCTGCACACCCTGCACATCGTGATGAAACTGACCCACTGCAACGGCCAGCCGGTGGCCAAACTGTCCGACAGCCCAGGCAAGATCCTCTGCGACGACCAGACCTTCCTGGCCTACCTGCGGCAGGTGTTCAAGGTGGCGGTATGAGCCGCCCGGCTATCCACCGGCTGCACCGGCCGCATCGGCCGACGCCGTGTTGACCACGGCCCAGGCCAGCGACGCACAGGACAGCCCGGCGCTGGACCTGTTGATCGTCGGCGCCGGCTTTGCCGGCCTGTACATGCTCCACCTGGCGCGCCAGCAGGGTTTGCGGGCGCTGGCGATAGACGCCGCGCCCAGCGTCGGCGGCACCTGGTACGCCAACCGTTACCCCGGCGCGCGGGTCGACATCCAGAGCATGGAGTACTCGTTCGGCTTCGACGAACCACTGCAACAGCAATGGCACTGGAGCGAACGCTATGCCGGCCAGCCCGAGCTGCTGCGCTACGCCAACCATGTCGCCGAGCGTTTCGGGCTGCGCGACGGCATCGCCCTGTCCACCCGCATGCTGGGCGGCGCCTACGACGCTGCGGCGGCGCAGTGGCAGGTCGACGGCCTGGGCCCGGACGGCAGCCGGCGGCACTGGCGGGCGCGCTTCCTGGTCATGGCCACAGGGCCGCTGTCGGCACCGAACCGGCCCTCGTTTCCCGGCCTGGCCAGCTTCGACGGGCCGGTGCTGCACAGCGCCGACTGGCCGCTGGCGCCGGTCGACTTCAGCGGCCAGCGGGTCGGCGTGATCGGCACCGGCTCCTCGGGCATACAACTGATCCCGCTGCTGGCCGAGCAGGCCGCGCAGTTGACCGTGTTCCAGCGCACCCCGGCCTACGCCGTGCCGGCGCACAACGGCCCGCTGGAGGCCGCCTACGAGGCCCGCACCAAGGCCGATTACGCCGGCTTTCGCGCCCGCAACCGGGCCATGCGCACCGGCTTCGGCTCAGACCTCCCGCCCGGCCCCGGCTCGGCCCTGGACGCCAGCGCCGCCGAGCGCGAGGCCAGCTTCGAGGCACGCTGGCGGATCGGCGGCTTCAGCCTGCTCTCGGCCTATGCCGACATCATGGTCAGCGCCCCGGCCAACGCCCTGGTCGCCGACTTTGTGCGGCGCCAGATCCGCGCCGCCGTGCACGACCCGGCCACTGCCGAGCTGCTCTGCCCGCAGCACACCATTGGCTGCAAGCGGCTGTGCGTGGACAGCGGCTACTACGCCACCTTCAACCGCCCCAACGTGCGCCTGGTGGACATCGCCAGCGCGCCGATCGAAGCCATCACCGCCAGCGGCCTGACCCTGGCCGACGGCCAGCAGCACCGCCTCGACAGCCTGGTGCTGGCCACCGGCTTCGATGCCATCACCGGCACCCTGCTGCGCCTGGACCTGCGTGGCCGCGACGGGCTGCGCCTGGGCGAGCACTGGGCGGCCGGGCCGCGCAACCACCTCGGCCTGATGGTGGCCGGCTTTCCCAACCTGTTCGTGGTTGGCGGCCCGGGTTGCCCGGCGGCCTTCGTCAACAACATGGTGTCGATCGAGCAGCAGGTGCAATGGATCTCCCGCTGCTTGGCCGACCTGACCGCTGCCGGACGGCACTGCATCGAGCCCACGCCCGAGGCCGAGGCGCAATGGCTGGCCAAGGTCAACAGCGCCGCCCAGGCGACCCTGTTCCTGAGCTGCAACTCCTGGTACCTGGGCGCCAACGTGCCCGGCAAACCGCGCCAGTTCATGCCCCTGGTCGGCGGCTTTGCGGCCTACAGCGCGCTCTGCGACGAGGTCGCGCAACAGGGCTACCCCGGCTTCAAGCTGAGCTGAGCGACCCATGACGACGCCACTGTGCAGCCATGTCTACGATGCCAGCGTCGAGATCGGCGCGCGCCCCGATGGCGTCAAGCTGCTGGCGGCGCGCTACGAGATGCAGACCGACGACGGCGCGGTGCTGACGATCCACAACCAGGTGCTGATCGACGACCACCCGCCGACACCCCGCTGCGCCCGCTGCGCCCGCTCGCGGGTCAGCATCACCGCCCCCGCCGGCCCCCACGACTGGCTCAACCGGCGCCTGTTCGTCGGCACCCTGACGCCGCTGCTGCCGGCGCGGCAGGCGGTGAAGATCAGCGTCTTCGAACTGGCCTGAGGTGCCCAACTTGCAGCCATCCGCCCACGCCCTGGCCAGGCTAGACGATGCCGGCATCGCGACGCTGACGCTGACCGACGCCGGCCCGCTGAACATCGTCGGCACGGCGGCCATCGCCGGGCTCTGCGCCGCCCTGCAGGCGCTGGCCCAGGCGCCCGGGCTGCGGGTGCTGGTGCTGCGTGGCAGCGGCGAGCGGGCCTTCATCGGCGGTGCCGACATCGCCGAGATGGTCAAGCTGACGCCGACCAGCGCGCCGGGCTTCATCCGCGCCCTGGCCGGGCTGTGCCAGGCCGTGGCCGACTTTCCGGCGCCGGTGCTGGCCCGACTGGCCGGCTACTGCCTGGGCGGCGGGCTGGAGGTGGCGCTGGCCTGTGACCTGCGCCTGTGCGACGACGGCGCGGTGTTCGGCATGCCCGAGGTCAAGGTCGGCATCCCGTCGGTGATCCACGCCGCCCTGTTGCCGGGGCTGATCGGCCAGGCCCGCGCCACCGAGCTGCTGCTCTGCGGCCAGAACATCGACGCCGCCACCGCTCTGGCCTGGGGCCTGGTGCATGAATCCTGCCGGCCGGGCGAACTCGACGCCCTGGTGCAGCGCCGCGCCGCCGCCCTGGCGGCCCTGCCGCCACAGGCGCTGCGCCAGCAAAAGCGCCTGCTGCGGCATTGGCGGACGGTGCCGGTGGCCCAGGCCATAGACGACAGCGTGGCCGAGTTCGCGCTGGCGTTCAACAGCGGTGAGCCGCAGGCGCTGATGGGCGAATTCATGGCCCGCAGGGCGCAGCGCCGGGCCGCGCGCGGCTGAGCGGGCAAGCCCAAACCCCGCCTGGACCCCTTCAACCCACTTTTGCGAGCCTTCCCGCCATGAGCGATTGGTCCTACGGCTATGTCTCCGAGATCGACTACACCCACGGCTACTACCCCGAGCTGGCGCCGCTGCGCCTGCGCCTGGCGATGCTGTCCAAGCAGCAGGCCTGCCCGCCGGGCTTGCCGGGCTCGCGCTCGGGTCGGCCGATGCGCTACCTCGAGCTGGGCTTCGGCCAGGGACTGTCGCTGAACATCCATGCCGCCGCCGGCGAGGGTGAGTTCTGGGGCGTCGACTTCAACCCCACCCACACCGCCAACGCCCGCGCGCTGGCCGACGCCTCGGGCGCCGACCTGCGCCTCTTCGACGCCGACTTTGCCGAGTTCGCCCAGCGCAGCGACCTGCCCGAGTTCGACGTGATCGCGCTGCACGGCATCTGGAGCTGGATCTCCGCCGAGAACCGGCAACTGCTGGCCGAGCTGTGCCGCCGCAAGCTGGCGGTGGGCGGACTGGTGTACCTGTCGTACAACTGCACGCCGGGCTGGTCGGCGGCGATGCCGCTGCGCCATTTGCTGAGCCTGCATGCCGAGCTGGCCTCGCACGACGCCCAGGGCCTGCTGCCCAAGGTCGAGGCAGCACTGGGCTTTGCCCAGCAGGTGGTCGACTCGGGCGCCAAGTACTTTGCCGCCAACCCCGGCGTGGCCGACAGGCTCAAGCTGATCAACGGCCAGAACCGCCAATACCTGGCCCACGAGTTCTTCAACAACGCCTGGCTGCCGATGCCCTTCTCCGATGTCGCGCGCCAGCTCGACGGCGCCAAACTGAGCTTCGCGGCCTCGGCCAACCTGCTCGACCACATCGATTCGATCAACCTCAGCCCGGCCCAGCAGACGCTGATGGCCAGCCTGAAGAACCCGGTGCTGACCGAGTCGCTGCGCGACTACATCGTCAACCAGCAGTTCCGCCGCGACATCTGGGTCAGGGGCCCCCGGCCGCTGGCCGCGCGGCAACAGACCGAGCTGCTGGCGGCGCAGCGCTTCGTGCTCTGCGTCGCGCCGCAGGAGGTGTCGCTCAAGGTGGTCGGCGCGCTCGGCGAGGCGGCGCTGGCGCCCGAGGTCTACCAGCCGGTGATCGAGCAACTCGCGGCCAACGGCGGCCAGGCCAGGCCGGCGGCGGAGATCGTCGCCGCCCTGCCGCAAATCGGCCAGGCCCGGGTGCTGCAGGCCCTGCTGGTGCTGACCGCCGGCGGCCAGGTCAGCCCGGCAGCGGACGAGGCCAGCACCGCGCGCCTGCGCGGCCGCACCGACGCGCTCAACCGCCACCTCGCCACCCAGGCCGGCTACAGCGGCGATGTCGGCTGGCTGGCCAGCCCGGTGACCAGTGCGGGCGTGGCCGTCGGCCGCTTCCAGCAGCTCTTCATCGCCGCCATCCAGGCCGGCCGCCAGGCCCCGCAGGATTGGGCCGAGCACGCCTGGTCGGCGCTGGCGGCGCAAGGCGAATGCCTGCTCAAGGACGGCGCTGCCCTGAGCCAGCCCGAGGACAACCTCGCCGAACTGCGCCGCCAGGCGGTGCTGTTCGCCGAGGGCCGGCTCGAACGGCTGCGGGTCCTGGGGGTGGTGTAGCCAGATCACCGCCCACCACCGCCCACCACCGCCCATCACCGCCCATCATCGCCATTTAGCCGCCCGCCGACCCCGCCGTCGGGCACAGTCCCCACATCAACCCACCCCACCCATCCCTGCCATGGACGACCTCTTGATTCGCGGTGCGACGCTCTACGACGGCAGCGGCGGCCAAGCCCAGCGCGCCGACCTGGCGGTGCGCGCCGGCCGCATCCACGCCATCGGCCCCAACCTGCCGGTGCAGGCGCGGCAGGTGGTCGATGCCGACGGCCTGGCGCTGATGCCCGGCATCATCGACAGCCACACCCATTTCGATGCCCAACTGACCTGGGACCCGATGGCCAGGCCCTCGCCGGCACTGGGCGTGACCACCGCCGTGATCGGCAACTGCGGCTTCACCATCGCCCCCTGCCGGCCGCAAGACCGCGCCCTGACGATGCGCAACCTGACCCAGGTCGAGGGCATGTCGTTCGAGGTCTTGCAGCGCGGCATTGACTGGGGTTTCGAGACCTTTGCCGAGTACCTGGCGCAACTGCGGCGGCGCGGCTGCGGCGTCAACATCGCGGCCTATGTCGGCCATTCGTCGCTGCGCACCTGGGTGATGGGCGCGCAGGCCAACCAACGCGCGGCCACGGCCGACGAGATCGCCGAGATGGCCACCCTGGTGCGCCAGGCCATGGCCGCCGGTGCGGTCGGCCTGGCCAGCTCGACCAGCCCGGCGCACAACGGCGCCGGCGGCGCGCCCATGCCCTCGCGGCTGGCCGACGACGCCGAGCACCTGGCGCTGATCGAGGCGATGGGCGCCAGCGGCCGCGGCGTCTACATGGTGACCAAGGGCGCGCAGATGCCGGTGGCCCTGCTCGAATCGATGGCCCGGCGCAGCGGCCGCCCGGTGATGATCGCCGCACTGCTGCACAACAGCACCAACCCGGGCGCGGTGTTCGCCGACCTGGACGCCATCAGCGCGGCCAACCAGCGTGGCCAGCGCCTGATTGGCCAGGTCTCATGCTGCCCGCTGACGATGGACTTCACGCTCGCCTCGCCCTACCCGGTCGAGGGCCTGGCGAGCTGGAAGCCGGCCCTGGGCCTGGACGGCGCGGCGCTGCGTGCGGTGCTGGCCGACCCCGGCTTTCGCCAGGGTGTGCGCGCCGAGCTGGCCGCGCCGTCGGCGTTTCGGCTGTTCAACGCCGAGTGGGACAAGGTGATGGTGGTCGAGGTCGCCCAGCCGCAGCACCGCAGCCTGGAGCAGCGCAGCCTGCGCCAGATCGCCAGCCAGCAGGGCCGCGACCCGCTGGACGTGATGCTCGACCTGGCGCTGGCCGAGGACCTGGCCACGGTCTTCACCGCGCAACTGCTCAACAGCGACGAGGCGGCGGTGGCGCGGCTGCTGAACCACCCACACAGCCTGGTCTCGCTGTCCGACGCTGGCGCGCACCTGACATTTTTTAGCGATGCCGGCTTCGGCCTGCACCTGCTCGGCCACTGGGTGCGCGAGCGCGGCGCTTTGAGCCTGGCCGATGCGGTCCGGCGCCTGAGCCAGCAAAGCGCCGAGATCTTCGGCCTGCCCGGGCGTGGCCGGCTGGCCCAGGGCTGTGCCGCCGACCTGCTGCTGTTCGACCCGGCGACGGTCGGTCGCTCGGCCGCGCGCAGGGTCTTCGACCTGCCCGGCGGGGCTGCCCGGCTGCACACCGACGCGCTTGGCGTACACGGCGTCTGGGTCAACGGCCAGCAAGTGGCCGACGCCCAGGGCCTGCACCCCGACCCGCCCGTGGCCGGCCAGGTGCTGACCGAATTTGTCGCCTGAGCCGGCCGCTCAGCGCAGCAGCGTCAGCGCCAGCCCGGCCAGCGCGCAGGCCGCCAACAGCGGCAGCACGCCGAGCTTGAAGCGCATCAGTGCGACCGCCGCAGCCAGCGCGATCAGCGCCGACGCCACATCGAAGCGCCCGGCCCAGCCCTGCGGCCACAGCACATGCCAGGCAAAGAACAGCGCCAGGTTGAGGATCACCCCGACCACGGCGGCGGTGATCGCCGCCAGCGGCGCGGTGAAACCCAGCTTGCCGTGGCTGGCCTCGACCAGCGGACCGCCGGCCAAGATGAAGACGAAGCTGGGCAGGAAGGTGAACCAAGTCGCCACGCAGGCTGCGGCGATGCCGGCTAATGGCAATGCGTCCGGGCCGAAGACCTGCCGGGTCCAGCCGCCGACGAAGCCGACAAAGGTCACGACCATGATCAGCGGCCCGGGCGTGGATTCGCCCAGCGCCAGGCCGTCGATCATCTGTGTCGCCGTCAACCAGTGGAACTGCTCGACCGCGCCCTGGTAGACATAGGGCAGCACCGCATAGGCGCCGCCGAAGGTCATCAGCGCGGCCTGGGTGAAGAAGCGGCCCATGGTCGCCAGGGTGCCGTCCGGGTTGATGCCGACCGAGGTGCCGACCGAGGTGCCGCCAGACAAGGCCAGCAGGCCGCCCAGGCTCAGCGCCCACAGCCCCAGCCCCACCAGCAGCACCCGCGCCAGCCTGCCGCGGCTGAAGCGGGCATGCGCCGGGGTGGGCGAATCGTCGTCGATCAGCGCCGGCCCGTAGCCGGCCTTGGCGCTGCCGTGGCCGCCGCCGGGCGCGAAGCTGGCCGGGCTCAGGCGCGAACCGATCCAGCCGACCAGCGCCGCCGCGCCGACGATCAGCGGAAACGGCAGCCCGGCGGCAAAAATCGCCAAGAAGGCGGCGCCGGCAATGGACCACATCCAGCGGTTGCGCAGCGAGCGGGCGCCGATGCGCTGCGCCGCATGCAGCACCAGCGCCGTCACCGCCGGCTTGATGCCATAGAAGATGCCCGCCACCACCGGCAGCGAGCCGTAAGCCAGGTAGATCCAGCTCAGCGCGATCAGGATCAGCAGCGAGGGCAGCACGAACAGCGCGCCGGCCGCGATGCCGCCCCGGGTGCGGTGCATCAGCCAGCCGATGTAGGTGGCCAACTGCTGCGCCTCCGGGCCGGGCAGCAGCATGCAGTAGTTCAGCGCATGCAGGAAGCGCTGCTCGCTGATCCAGCGGCGGCGCTCGACCAGTTCGGTGTGCATCAGCGCGATCTGCCCGGCCGGCCCGCCGAAGCTGACCCAGCCGAGCTTGAACCAGTAGCGCAGCGCCTGGCCAAAACTGACCGGCTCGGGTGGATGGGTGGGGCTTGCGCTCATGCTTGGGCCAGGCCGGGTCGGGGGTCGGGCGGGCGGCGCAGTTCGGCGCGCGCTCACTCGATCACTTCAGGCCAGGCGGTGTGGAACCACTGCCCGGCCGGTTTGTCGATGCGCTCATAGGTGTGGGCGCCGAAGAAGTCGCGCTGGGCTTGGAGCAGGTTGGCCGGCAGGTGGGCGCTGCGGTAGCTGTCGTAGTAGGCCAGGCTGGCGCTGAAGGCCGGCACCGCGATGCCCTGGGTGACCGCCAACGCCACCACCTGGCGCCAGGCCTGCTGGCTGCGGTTGAGCACCTCCTGGAAGAACGGCGCCAGCATCAGGTTGGCCAGCGCCGGGTCGGCTTGGTAGGCCGCAGCAATGTGGTTCAGGAAGCGCGCCCGGATGATGCAGCCGCCGCGCCAGATCCGCGCGATCACGGCCAGGTCCAGCCCCCAGTCCTTTTTCTGCCCCATCGTGCGCATCAGGTCCAGGCCCTGCGCGTAGCTGACGATCTTGCTGGCGTAGAGCGCGTCGTGGACCTGCGCCACCAGGCTTGCGCGGGCCAGCCCGATGGTCGGGTTGGGGCCCTGCAGCCGGCTGCTGGCGGCCAGGCGCTGGGCCTTCATCGACGACAGCACCCGGGCCTCGACCGCCGCGTTGATGGTTGAGACCACCACCGCGTTCTCGGCCGCGTTGACCAGCGTCCACTGGCCGGTGCCCTTCTGTCCGGCCTTGTCCAGGATCAGTTCGACCACCGGTCGCCCGGACTCGGCGTCGCGCTCGGCCAGGGCCTTGGCGGTGATCTCGATCAGGTAGCTCTGCAGCGCGCCTTGGTTCCACTGCGCGAACACCGCCGCCATCTCGTCGCAGGACATGCCGGCGGCCTGGAACAGGGCGTAGGCCTCGCAGATCAACTGCATGTCGCCGTACTCGATGCCGTTGTGGATCATCTTGACGTAGTGGCCGGCGCCACCCGGGCCGATGTGGGCCACGCAGGGCTGGCCGTCGACCTTGGCGGCGATTGCCTCGAACACCGGGCGCATCGCGTCCCAGGTCGAGGCCGGCCCGCCGGGCATGATCGCCGGGCCCTTGCGCGCGCCCTCCTCGCCGCCCGAGACGCCGGCACCGATGAAGCGCAGCGGCTTGTCCGGCAGGCCGGCCAGCCAGGCGTCGCGCCGCTCGGTGTCGCTGTACAGGCTGTTGCCGCCGTCGATCACGATGTCGTCGGCGTCGAGCAGGGGGATGAGTTGCGCGATCACGGCGTCGACCGCAGCGCCGGCCTTGACCATCAACATCACCCGCCGCGGCCGGCTCAGGCTGGCAACGAAGTCGGCCAGGCTGTGGAAGCCGAAGATGCGCCGGCCCGGATGGGCGGCGACGAAGGCCTCGGTCGGCTCCGGGCTGCGGTTGTAGACACTGACGCTGAAGCCCCGGCTCTCGACATTGAGCACCAGGTTCTGGCCCATCACGGCCAGGCCGATCAGGCCGAAATCGTTGTCAGTGTGCTGGGGCATGGTAGACATCGGCTGCGCCGCAGTGAGGTGGCCGGCCGGCGTCTCGGGCAACGCGCCGGCAGCGGCCGCATCATGCCTTGCGCGCCGGCCCCGCTCGGCCGGCTGTGCCCTTGGCGACGCCGCCGCGCCGCCCCATAGGCGATGATCCGCGCCCGATGACCTTGCCCACCCTGAGCTGGACCGAGTTGAGCCAGCGCGCCGCCGGCTGGAGCCCGACCACCCGGGGGATCCTGTGGACCAGCGCGGCCGGCCTGCTGTTTTCATGCCTGAACGCCGGCCTGCGCCTGTTGTCGTCGACGATGGATCCGTTCCAGGCGCAGTTCCTGCGCTACTTTCTGGGCTTGGTGGTGCTGCTGCCGGTGATGCTGCACCATGGCCTGGGCGGCTACTGGCCAAACCGGGTGGCGCCGCAGTTCACCCGCGGCCTGGTCCACAGCATCGGCCTGGCGCTGTGGTTTGCGGCGCTGCCGCGGATCCCCCTGGCCGACATGACGGCGATAGGTTTCACCGGCCCGATCTTCATCATGATCGGTGCCCACTACTTCTTCCAGGAGCCGATGCGCTGGGAACGCTGGGCGGCGACGCTGGCGGGGTTTGCCGGGGTAATGATCGTGGTCGGGCCGCGAATCTCGGGCGATGGTGGCGCCGGCCACCTGCTGATGCTGGCCTCGGCACCGGTGTTTGCAGGCTCGTTCCTGCTGACCAAGGCCCTGACCCGGACCGAGTCGCCGGGCGTGATCGTGGTCTGGCAGTCGATCACGGTGTCGCTGTTCAGCCTGCCGTTTGCGCTGCTGCACTGGCGCGCCCTGTCGGGCACGGAGTGGGCCGCTTTCATGGTCTGCGGCGTGCTTGGCAGCGCCGGCCACTATTGCCTGACGCGCTCCTTCGTCGCCGCCGACATCTCGGCCACGCAGTCGGCCAAGTTCCTCGACCTGCTGTGGTCGGCATTGATGGGCTTGCTGCTCTTTGCCGATGTGCCGAACCAGACCACCCTGCTCGGCGGTATGGTCATCAGCGCCTCGACGATCTGGGTGGCGCGGCGCGACGCCCGTTACGCCCAGGCGCGGCCCGAACCGGCAGACGAGCGACTTGAGCCCGACGGCTCACCTTGACCGAATCGACCAGAGGATGGCCACCATGCGCCTGAGCGCCGACGCCCGCGGCGTCTACCCGATTGCCCCGACCCCGTTCCATGACGACGGCCGGATCGACACCGCCTCGGTCGACCGGCTGAGTGACTTCTACCTCGGCATCGGCGCCACCGGCATCACCGTGCTCGGCCAGCTCGGTGAGGCGCCCAAGCTGGGCCATGCCGAGGGCGTGGCGGTGGCCGCGCAGATGATCCGCCGCGCCGCCGGGCTGCCGGTGATCGTCGGCGTCTCGGCGCCGGGCTTTGCGGCGATGCGGGCGCTGAGCCAGGAGGTGATGGCGGCCGGCGCGGCGGGGGTGATGATCGCCCCGCCCAACACCCTGCGCACCGACGACCAGATCGTCGCCTACTACGCCCAGGCGGTGCAGGCCATAGGCGCCGATGTGCCCTGGGTGCTGCAGGACTACCCGCTGACCTTCAGCGTGCAGATCAGCCCGGGCGTGATCCGCCGCATCGTCGCCGAGCTGCCGAGCTGCGTGATGCTCAAGCACGAGGACTGGCCCGGGCTGGAGAAGATCAGCGCGCTGCGCGGCTGGATGCAGTCCGCCGCGATGCGCCGCATCGCCATCCTCTGCGGCAACGGCGGCCTGTTCCTGGACTGCGAGATGCAGCGTGGCGCCGACGGCGCGAACACCGGCTACGCCTTCCCCGACATGCTCTGCGACGTGGTCCGGCTGTGCCAGGCCGGCCAACGCGACGCGGCGCAGGACCTGTTCGACGCCCACCTGCCGCTGCTGCGCTACGAGCAGCAGCCCGGCGTCGGCCTGGCGGTGCGCAAGTACATCCTGATGCGCCGGGGCATCCTCGGCTCGGCGGCCCAGCGCCAGCCGGCAGCGCCGCTGACGGCGGCGGCCCGCGCCGAGGTCGACTACCTGCTGGCCCGGCTGGCCCGGCATGACCCGCGCGCCGAGCTGGCGCTGGCGTTAGCCCCAACTTCCTCATCGGCGGGCTAGCAGCCGCCTGCGTTGCCGGCACTTGATTGCCTCGCTCGACAGGCCGGGATTATCATCGACGCCGCCCCGACGATTTCTAGTTGGACCTTGGTCCGGTGATCGGGAAAGTATCCACCCAATTTTCCAGCGTCGCCCGGCGGCTGCGGTCTTGATACGAATACCATCAACCTCGCGGCCAAAAGAGGTGACCACCGATAACGCTGACACCGGCCATGCTACAGATCACCAAGGCGCAATTGGAAATCTTCCGCGTGGTGGCCGAGCGTGGCTTCATTGAACGCCAGTTGGTGCAGCTCAGGGCGAATTTCCAGACAAAATTCATGGGCGTACCAGACGAGGATCTCAGGGCATTGGCGCAGCGCTGCCGTAACCAAGCCGGGCGCTACCAGATCGTCTTCGAAGACGATATCCGCCACTTCATTGAATGCACGATCACCTACGGCCTGACTGATGACCCCAAGGATGGCCCGACCTGGATCACCGAAATATTGTGCCATGCCGACTTGAATGGCACCCAGAAAATGGATGTGATCGACGTCCTGGAATTGCAGCGGATCAGGCAGCAGCCATGACCCGACTGAGTCGACCGCTCGACTCTAGCCGCGTCAAAGTCGCTGACGATGAGTTTTATGCGCACCACCCTGAATTGATTGGAAACAACAGCCAGCGTATCCCTTTGTCTGAAACCAATCCGGCGCAGGCGTCGTTGAGGCGGGAGTGGGTCGAATCCTACAAAAAACATGGTGGCAAGATCGAGGCAAAAGACCAGTACCCGATGACCAAGCCAGATTCGGTAGTCCAGGAATGCCCGGCGAAGGCACTTCTGAATGTCCGGCCGGCCGCTTCTACGATTAAAGTTGTCGACGCCAGCGAGGCAGAGAAGAAGACTATCGAGAAAGCCCAGGAACGCGCCAAGGCCATGGTCGATTCGGCAATCAAGAAGTGCCTGGCAGGGGCGAAGAATCAACCCAGTAACCTGGTCAAGAAATACTTTGGAATCGACAGTACGAGCGATTCCGACAAAGAGAAGATCGACGCACTCGTGAGCAACTACGAGAAAATCCTGGCGGGCCTCGACAGCGAAACATTTGAGGTTGAACAGGAAAGCATCACGCCAGGTCAGCCGTATGTCGTCGCCTATGTTCGGACGCTGCCCTTTATCCATGGTTTCGGCCATGTGCATGTGAACTTTCCAGCATTTGACGGGCAGTCGCATGATGATCAGGCCGGTACGCTCGTGCATGAACTGAGTCACTATGCCGTCGGAACCGATGACCATGCCTATGATTGGGAGACGTCCAAATGGCGCAAACTCAGCCAAGCGCAACAGATGGACAACGCCAGCAGTTATGGCAATTTTGCCTGTGATTGCTATCGGGCTGCCGCTGCGGTCAAATGATGCCGCACCATTGACGACCCACAGCGAAGCGATGGCCATGCCCCAGACCCCTACAGTCGGCATTCATTGCCGCTATGAACGGCGCAGCCGAGTTCGGCTCTACAAGGACCACAACGGCTTCATTGCCTACACGGTCGAGCCCGGCGAGCATGTGCTGCTGGAGATGGAATTAGACAACCAGGTCGCCGGCACCAGCATCCGTCTGGCGCACAACTTGATGCTGGAGCTCAAATCGTTGCCGCAGCCACCCCAGACCTTCCATACGATGACCGACATCGTGCAGGCCTTGTACAAATTCGGTGGACCTCAATTGCAATTCGAAAGTCGTGCCGCGATGGGGGTTCTGCAAATCACTGAATTGACCGCCAAAGGCATTTGCCACGGTCAATTGAAAATCGCCTTTACCGAGCCCACGGTGGACCGAACCGGTGCTGCTATGGTGAACCTGAATTGGGCATTTTGAGACATTCAGGGCGCCGATTCATGGCTTCGCCGCGGACCTTTCGGGCGGCAGTTCATTGGCCTGATCGGGTCAGGCCGGCCGCCGCCGTCAGTGCCGATCAGCCGCACAAGGCAATGCGGTTGAGCACTGCCAGCGCCAAGCGCTCGGCCACCTCGATCCCGTCGACGCCAGCCGACATGATCCCGCCGGCATAGCCCGCGCCCTCGCCGGCCGGGTACAGGCCGCGGACATTCAGGCTCTGCAGATCGAGCTTGCCGCGCGGCATGCGCAGCGGCGACGAGGTGCGGGTCTCGACCCCGGTCAGGACCGCGTCGGGCATGGCAAAGCCTTTGATCTGGCGCTCGAACGCCGGCAGGGCCTCGCGGATCGCCGCCAGCACCGCCAGCGGCAGGCTGGGCTGGGCGGGGTCGGCCAGGTCGGTCAGGGTCACGCCCGGTTGGTACGAGGGCTGGACGCTGCCGAAATCCTTGGCCAGCGCGCGGCCGTGGCGGCCGGCAATGAAATCGCCGACCAGGCCGGCCGGCGCCTGGTAGTTCTGGCCGCCGAGCGCGTAGGCCCGCGCCTCCCACTGGCGCTGGAAGGCGATGCCGTCGAGCGGGTTGACAGCGCCCTGGCCGCCCGGGTCGCTGCGGTAGTCCTCGGGCGTGATGGCGACGACGATGCCGGCGTTGGCGTTGCGCTGGTTGCGCGAATACTGGCTCATGCCATTGGTCACGACCCGGCCGGCCTCCGAGGTGGCGGCCACCACCGTGCCGCCGGGGCACATGCAGAAGCTGTAGACCGAGCGGCCGTTGCCGGCGTGGTGCACCAGCTTGTAGTCGGCCGCGCCGAGGATGGGGTTGCCGGCATTCGGGCCGAAGCGGGCGCGGTCGATCAGGCCCTGCGGATGCTCGATCCGAAAACCGACCGAGAACGGCTTGGCCTGCATCGCCACGCCGCGCGCATGCAGCATGGCGAAGGTGTCGCGCGCACTGTGGCCTGGCGCCAGGACGACGTGCTCGGTGCGGATCGTCTCGCCGCTGGCCAAGGTCAGGCCGCGGAGCTGCCGCCGCGGCGTGCCCGAGGCGCCGGCCGGGCCACCCTCGTCGATCAGCAGGTCGACCACGCGCTCGCCGAAGCGCACCTGCCCGCCCAGCGCGGTGATCGTCGCGCGCATCTTCTCGACCACGCCGACGAGGCGGAAGGTGCCGATGTGCGGCTTGGCGATCCAGCCGATCTCTTGCGGTGCGCCGGCGGCGATGAACTCGGCCAGCACCTTGCGCGTCAGGTGGCGCGGGTCGCTGATCTGGCTCCAGAGCTTGCCGTCGGAGAAGGTGCCGGCCCCGCCCTCGCCGAACTGGACGTTCGACTCCGGGTCGAGCCGGCCCTGGCGCCACAGGCCCCAGGTGTCCTGGGTGCGTTCTCGCACCGCCTTGCCGCGTTCGAGCACCAGCGGCTTCAGCCCCATCTGCGCCAGCACCAGGGCCGCGAACAGGCCGCAGGGGCCGAAGCCGACGACCACCGGACGCGAGGCGCCGCCGGCCTGGAAATCCAGCGGCGCCTGGGCGACGAAGCGGTAGCCGGTGTCGGGGCTGGGGCGGATCTGGCCGTCGTCGCGGTGGCGGGCCAGCAGTTCAGCCGCGTCGGCGCCCTCGGCCAGGCGGCAATCGACGGTGTAGATCAACACCACCGCCGAGCGCTTGCGCGCATCCCAGGCGCGGCGAAAGACGCTCAGCTCGGCCAGCGCCGCGTCGGCAATGCCCAGACGCGACAACACCGCCGAACGCAAGGCCCCGGGGGCATGGTCCAGCGGCAGACGCAGTTCAGTGATCCGGATCATCGCGGCGCCGTGCGCCGGTCAGTCTGTGGCCAGGGCCAGGCCAGGCCAGTCGGTTCGGCAGGCGATGGTCAAGCCGCAGGGCTTGCCCCTCGTCCGGCCTCACCCGCCTTTGCGCGCGCGCTTGCCGGGGTTCTTCTTGCTGCGGGTGTGCGAGCCACGCTCCAGGCTGATCTTTTGGCCCTTGCCGACGGTGAAGGTCACGCCGGTCGGGGCGGGTGAGGGCGGCGTGGCGCGCTTGTCGGCTTCGGTGATGATCTTGTTGCCCATGGCGGTGCTCCGAAAAAATGCGGTTCAGTGACTTTTGAGTCGAACCCAGGATTAGGCCACAAACTTTGGGCGCGTGGTTCAATTCCGCCACCATGACCCATTCCCGGACCCTGCTGCTGACCGCGCTGGCGATGCTCGCCTTCGCCGCCAATTCGCTGCTCTGCCGTCTGGCGCTGCGCGGCCTGCACATCGACGCCCTGAGCTTCGGCTGCCTGCGGCTGCTGGCCGGCGCGCTGACGCTGGCGCTGGTCCTGCACCTGCGCGCGGCGCCACGGCCCCGGGTGGCGACCGACCGGGTCGCGGCGGCGATGCTGTTCACCTACGTCGCCTTCTTTTCCTTCGCCTACCTGAGCCTGTCGGCCGGCAGCGGCGCGCTGATCCTGTTCGGCGCGGTCCAGTTGACGATGTTCGGCGCCGGCCTGCGCAGCGGCGAGCGCTTCAGTGCCACGGCCTGGGCCGGTGTGCTGGTCGCCGCCGCCGGCCTGGCCTGGCTGGTCGCGCCGGGCGTGCAGGCGCCGCCCCTGGCCGGCGCGCTGGCGATGGCGCTGGCCGGCATCGCCTGGGGCGTGTACTCGCTGCGCGGGCGGGTGGCTGCCGATGTCCCGGCCGACCCACTCGCCGCCACCAGCCGCAACTTCAACCGCGCGACGCTGTGGGCGCTGGGCCTGGCGCTGGCACTGGCCATCGCCCAGCCCGGCCAGTCGCACACCGATCCGACCGGGGTGCTGCTGGCGCTGGCCTCGGGCGCGGTCGCCTCGGGCCTGGGCTACGTGGTCTGGTACGCCGCCCTGCGCGGCCTGTCGGCGCTGCAGGCCGCCAGCGTGCAGCTCTCGGTGCCGCTGATCGCGGCCATCGCCGGCGTGCTGCTGCTGGACGAGGCACTGACCCCGCGATTGGCGCTGGCCGCGCCACTGATCCTCGGCGGCCTGGCGCTGGCGCTGGTCAAGCGCCGGCCCAGTCGAGGCTGAGCCGGCCGCCTGCGGGCCGGATGCGGCTGAGCCGGCCTAAACGGGCATGTAAGCCCCGGGTCAGTGCACTTAGGCTTCGCTGCGCGCCGCAGCCCGCGTGGGTGCCTTACGAGCGGCCTGCCCAAGTGCACCCTCAGCCCACTTATTGAGGCTGGTGCCACTTCTCGCGGCAGCCTTGAGCGCTGCGGCGTGAACCCCCGGAGCGATGCGCAGCATGAGCTTGCCGCTGGCTGGCTTCTCTGGCGCAGAGCCGAGTTCCTTGGATGCGGCCAGGTAATCTTCAATGGCTGCGTGGAAGCCAGTCTCAAACTCCGACACCGACTCAGCGTGGAAGGAAATGATGTCGTCAATGTCTTGGACGCGCCCAACAATGATCTTGTCTTCTGTATCGAAGACCATGCTTGCCGCGTAGCCCTTGTAGGACATGGAATTGATCATGGCTCGATCCCCATTCTTGCGATGAACTCTCGCACCGCCAAGACGCGGTAGCGAAGCGCTTGCCTGCCCGGATGTGGCCGATGGAGCGTCATCTTGCGGCCACTGAACTCAAACGTGACCGAAGAACCCGCTCCATCAACCACTCTGCAACCCGCCGCCTTGAGCATGGACTCGATTCGCGCCCACTCAATGTTGCCGTTGACGGGGTCGGTCAGTACCTTCTCAAGGGTCTTGCGCTGCGATCCATTCACCGACAGACGATAGCACTTCTGGCGTTTAGTGCAATCACTGGGTTGAGCGCCGCCGAGGCTGGCTTTCGCGGTAGCCGCTACACGATCCGGCTCGCCCCGCGCCCGACCCAGTACTTCTCGCGCAAGGGCTTCTTGTAGAGCTTGCCGGTCGGCAGGCGCGGCAACTGGTCGATGAAATCGACCGTGCGCGGGCATTTCAGGCCGGCCAGGCTGCTGCGGCAGAAGGCGATCAGGGCCTGCGCGAAGTCCTCGTCGGCGACCACCCCGGGCATCACCTGGACCACCGCCTTGACCTCCTCGCCCAGGTCCTCGTTGGGCACGCCGAACACCGCCGCATCGGCGACCTGCGGGTGGGTGATCAGCAGGTTCTCGCATTCCTGCGGGTAGATGTTGACGCCGCCCGAGATGATCATGAAGGTCGAGCGGTCGGTCAGGTGCAGGAAGCCGTCGTCGTCGAGGTAGCCGACATCGCCGACCGTGGTCATCGTGCCGTCGGCCGAGCGGGTCGCGGCGGTGCGCTCGGGGTCGTTGAAGTAGACGAACGGCGTCGCGGTCTTGAACCACAGTTCGCCGGGCTGGCCCCGGGGCATGGGCTGCATCTGCTCGTCCAGCACCTGCAGGTCGCCCAGCAACACCCGGCCGACCGTGCCCTTGTGGGCCAGCCATTCGGCCGAGTTGCAGGCGGTGAAACCCAGCCCTTCGGTGGCGCCGTAGTACTCCAGGATGATCGGCCCCCACCAGGCGATCATTTGCTCTTTGACCTGGACCGGGCAGGGCGCGGCGGCGTGGACCGCGACCTTCAGCGACGACAGGTCGTAGCGCTGGCGCACCTGCTCCGGCAGCTTGAGCATGCGGCTGAACATGGTCGGCACCAGTTGGCTGTGGCTGATGCGGTAGCGCTCGATCAGGGCCAGGTACTGCTCGGGGTCGAAATGCTCCTGGATCACCACCGTGCCGCCATTGCGGATGGCGACGCTGACATTGGCCTGCGGCGCCGAGTGGTAGAGCGGCGCCGGGCTGAGGTAGAGCATCCCTTCCTGGCACTGCCAGAGCTGGTTGAGGAAGGCGAACAGCGGCATCGGCTGGCTCGGCGGGTTGTCCAGCAGCGGCCGCAGGATGCCCTTGGGCCGGCCGGTGGTGCCCGAGGAGTACAGCATCGCCGTGCCCAGGCTCTCGTCGGCGATCGGGGTGTCGGCAAAGGCCGCGGTGGCGGTGGCGAAATCGGCGGTGGCGACGCCGCCGCTGGCCGCATCCGCGTCGTCGACGCCGTCAACCACCAGGCACAGCTTGACCGCAGGGCATTGCGCCAGCGCCGCCAGGGCCACCGCCAGCTTGGCACGCGAGCTGACCAGCACCTGCGACTGGCTGTTGTTGACGATGTAGGCCAGCTCGTCGGCGGTCAGGTAGGAGTTGATGCAGGTGTAGTACAGGCCCGAGCGCTCACCCGCGCCGCAGCACTCGAGGTAGCGGTTGTTGTTCTCCATGAAGACCGCGAAGTGGTCGCCGCGGCGCAGGCCCTGGCCACGCAGCAGGTGCGCCAGCCGGTTGCTGCGCGCCTCGTACTCGGCATAGGTCACCGTCTCGCCGGTGTTGGCCATGATGAAGGCGGCGCGGTCAGGGTGCTGGGCGAAACGGTGGCCGGCGTACATGCGGGATGGCTCCTGCGGTGGGTCTAGGACGGGCCGCGATGCTACACAGCAAGGCCCGGCGCTGGCCAGCGGATTGACCCGGGGGCCCCGAGCTACTTGGCGCTGAACTGGCCTTGCCCGGCCAGCGCCGCGCCCAGGCCGGCATCGCTCAGCCAGGCGCGCGCCTGGCCGTCGCTCAGCAGGTAGGCGCGCCAAAACGCCAGCGTGCCGGCACGGATCAGCCGCCACTGCCGCTGGTCGCGGGCCGGGTCGTCGCGGCCGCGCAGGTTGTCGCCGCTGAACAGCATGTGGTCGCCGCCGTCGAACACGATTTGGCTCTTGTCGCCCGTCGGCAGGTGGGCAAACACCTGTTGCCGACTGGCGGCACTGACCTCCGGGCTGAGCTGCGGCAAGGCGTCGTGCGTGCCAGTCCAGCATTGCACCGGCATCGTCACGCCGCCAAATGCCTGGTCCAGCCGATTGCCCCGCGCCGACGGGCTGAACAGCAGCGCCGCCTTGGCCCGCGGCTCGGCCAGGTCCGCGCCAGGTGCGGCCGGGTAACGCTGGCCCATCAGCGCCTGGGTGGTGATAGCGCCGAATGAATGGCCGGCGATGCCGATCCTTGCCAGGTCGACGCGCGCCAGGCCTGAGTCGCCAGCCCTGGCCCGTCGGCCAACTTCGTCGATCAGGAAGCGCACATCGGCCACCCGGGCCAGCAGTTGCTCAGGCCCCATGCCGCCGCGCAGCGCCGCCTGCACCGCCGCCCGGTCGCCGGCCAGGCCGCGCCAGAGCGTGGCGTCGCTGCCCGGATGCTGCGGGTGCAGGCAGGCGATGCCGTGGCTGGCCCAATGCTCGCCCCAGGCCCTGCCGCCGTCGCGCGAGCCGCCCAGGCCATGGGAATACACCACCAGCGGCCAGGCCGCGTCGCGCCCAGCCTGGCCATCAACCGGCTGCGGCAGGTAGAGCTGGATCGGCAGGCTGCGCGAGCGCGCCGGGTCGAGCCAGTCCTCGCGCCGGACCAGCACCGCCAGCGGGCCGGCGGCCGCAAGGGCCTCTGGGCTGGCCCCGGCCGCAGGCTCGGCCTGGGCCCGGACCCGGCCCGGCGCCAGCGGCCAGAGCAGCGGAAAGCTCAGCATGGCGCGGCGTCGGATCGTCATGCGCGGCGATGCTACGCCAGCGCCCGGCGCAAGGCCGCCGAGCGCCCGGGCCACGGCGGCGCACGACCGCACTACCATTGGCGACCCGCCTCCAACCTCGCTCTGCCCGGCCACCATGCAGCTCTACATCGGCAACAAGAACTACTCGTCCTGGTCGATGCGCCCCTGGGTGTTGCTGCGCCACTTCGAGATCCCGTTCGACGAGGTGATGGTGCGCTTTGACGACATGCTGCCGCAGCAGGGCTTCAAGCAGACGGTGGCCCGGGTGACGCCGTCCGGGCGGGTGCCGGTGCTGGTCGACGACCATGGCGCGGTGTGGGACAGCCTGGCGATCGCCGAGACCCTGGCCGAGCGTTTCCCGGCGCTGCCGCTGTGGCCGCGCCAGGCCCAGGCCAGGGCCCGTGCCCGCAGCATCTGCGCCGAGATGCATTCGGGCTTCGGCGCGCTGCGCAATGCCTTCCCGATGAACATCGAGCTCAGCCGGCCCGACATCGGCGCGCGGCTGCTGGTCGCGCAGCCGGCGGCGGCGGCCGACCTGGAACGCATCTGCGCCCTCTGGACCGAGGCGCTGG
>JANXYH010000087.1 GCA_025350145.1 Burkholderiales bacterium
GCCAACTACCTGAAGTACTTCGAGCGCGCCCGCACCGAGTGGCTGCGCGCTCTGGGGGTTGGCCAGCAGCGTCTGCGCGAGGACAGCGGCGCCATCTTCATCGTCAGCGAAACCGCCCTGCGCTACCTCGCGCCGGCCCGGCTCGACGACCTGCTCGACATCACGGTGGCCATGACCGAACAGGGCCGGGCCAGCATGGCGCTGGCACAGCAGGCCTGGCGCGACGCCACGCTGCTGTGCGAAGGCCAAATCCGGATCGCCTGTGTCGACGCAGACAGCTTCAAGCCGCGCCGCTTCCCATCCCAACTCCATGCCTTGCTGGTCGACACGGCCGGCCCCGGATTGCCCCCATGAACCAGGATTTCTCGATCATCACCCTGGTGCTGCATGCCAGCTTCGTGGTGCAGTTGGTCATCGCCGGGCTGATGCTGACCTCGCTGGCGAGCTGGACCGTGATCTTCGGCAAGCTCTTCGGCCTGCGCCGTTTGCGCAGCGCGCAGGAGGAGTTCGAGCGCGAGTTCTGGTCCGGCAAGAACCTCAACGACCTCTACACCAGTGCCAACCAGCGCGAGGACGGCTCGGCCATGGCCCGCATCTTTGCCAGTGGCATGCGCGAGTTCCTCAAGTTGCGCGAGCGCCGGCTCGACCCTGGCCTGTTGCTTGACGGCGCCCGCCGGGCGATGCGTGCCAGCCTGCAGCGCGAGTTGGATGTGATCGAGGGCAACGTCGGCTTCCTCGCCTCGGTCGGCTCGGTCAGCCCCTATGTCGGCCTGTTCGGCACGGTCTGGGGAATCATGCACGCCTTCGTCGGCCTGTCCAGTGTCCAGCAGGTGACGCTGGCGCAAGTCGCCCCGGGCATTGCCGAGGCGCTGGTCGCGACCGCCATAGGCCTGTTCGCGGCGATTCCGGCGGTGGTCGGCTACAACCGCTTTGCCCGCGAGATCGACCGCATCGCGATCCAGTTGGAGAGCTTCATCGAGGAGTTCTCCAACATCCTGCAGCGCAACGCCGCTGCGCCGGCGGCCAGCGCGGCCGCACCGCGCTAAAGGGCAAGCGCAGCATGGCCGCCGTCATCAGCCGTGGCAGCCGGGGGCGGCGCCGCGCCATGAGCGAGATCAACATGGTCCCGTTCATCGACGTGATGCTGGTGCTGTTGATCATCTTCATGGTCAGCGCGCCGCTGATCACCACCGGCTTGGTCGAATTGCCCAGCGTCGGCCGAGCCGCGCAGCGGCCCGAGCGGGTGATCGAGGTGGTGATAGGCGCCGATGGGCAGTTGCGCATCCGCCTCGACGGCGGCACGCCACAGGCCTTGGCATTCGCCCAGCTCAGCACCAGGGTCAAGGCGGCACAGGCCGGCGACGCCAGGACGCCGGTCGTGATCTCGGCCGACAAAGCAGTGCGCTACGAACAGGTGGTCAAGGCGATGGACCTGTTGCAGCGTGCCGGCATCCAGCGCGTCGGCCTGGCCGTGCGCCAAGGCAGCGCCGAGCCATGAGCAACTGGGCACTCGACCCGCACTGGCGACCGCCACGCAGCGACCGGGTTGGCCCCGGCGCGGCGCTGTCGCTGCTGGTCCATGCCGGGCTGGTCGTCGCCCTGGCGCTGGGCCTGCACTGGCGCAACGCCGCGCCGCCGTCCACGGTCAGCGCCGAGTTGTGGGCCAGCGTGCCGCAGGCCGCCGCGCCGACCGGTGCGGCGCCACCAGCGCCTGCCGCCGCAGCCCTGCCGGTGCTTGCGCCCACCCGGCCGACGCCAGCCGCAGCCTTGCCACCACCCTCGCCCACCAACCCGCGCGACGCCGATATCGCAACCGAGCGCGCCGCCAAGATCCGCGAAGCCGAGCAGGCCGCCCGAGATGCTGCGCAACGGGCGGCGGCCCGCCAGGCGGCCCAGAAACAGGCGGCTCAACAACTGGCGGCCCAACAACAGGCGGCCCAGGAACAGTTGCGTAAAGCCAAGGCCGAGGCGCTCAAGCAGGCCCAGGCTGCTCAGGCCGCTCAGGTGGCGAGGGCCAGCGCAGCCACCCAGGCCGAAGACGCCAGCCTGGCCAAGGGTCGCGAAGAAAACCTCAAGCGGATGCTGGCCCAGGCTGGCAGCGAGGCCAACAAGGCCGCCAGCCCGGTGGCCGGCGCCACCGCCAACGCCGCCGGCAACGCCAACCGCGACATGGCGCCTTCGGTCGACCTGGCCGGCCGCATCCGTGCCAAGGTCAAGGCCAACATCATCGACACCAGCGCGATCCAGGGCAACCCGGTGGCCGAGGTCGAGGTGCGCTGCAGCACCGACGGCAGCATCACCAGCCGGCGCATCAGCAAGTCCAGCGGCAACCCGGCCTGGGACGACACCGTGCTGCGAGCGCTGGACAAGACCCGCAGCCTGCCGCGCGAGGCCGATGGCCGCATCCCGGCGGCCATGATCCTGGTGTTCTCGGCGCGCGAGTGAACCCGGCGCAGGGCGCGGGCCAGGCGGCCGTTGCGACTACCGCTTACTGATGCCGGCCCTCAATGGTTTTCGCGCGCATGGTTGATCGTGTATTTCGGGATCTCGATCACCAGGTCGGTGTCGGCCAGGATCGCCTGGCAGGACAGCCGCGAGTCGGGCTCCAGGCCCCAGGCGCGGTCGAGCAGGTCTTCTTCGCTCTCGTCCATTTCGGCCAGCGAGCGCAGGCCCTGGCGGACGATGACGTGGCAGGTGGTGCAGGCGCAGCTCATGTCGCAGGCGTGCTCGATCGCGATGCCATGCTCGAGCAAGGCTTCGCAGACCGAGGTGCCGCGCAGTGCGGTGATGCTGGCGCCTTGCGGGCACAGGGCCGCGTGCGGCAGGATTCGGATGACGGGCATTGGAGCGGGGGGCGAATTCAGATGTCGGCCAGCTTGCGGCCGGTGAGTGCGCTCTGGATGCTGCGGTTCATGCGCGCGCCGGCAAAGGCCTCGGTGCCTTCGGCCAGGGCTGCCAGCGCGGCATCGATGGCAGCGTGGTCGTCGCCGCCAGCGCTGCCGGCCAGGGCCGCCAGCAAGGCCTGAATCGCCTCTCGCTCGGCGCTGTCCAACAACTCGCCGTCGGCGGCCAGCGCGGCGCGGGTGGCCAGGCCCATGCGCTCAGCCTCGACCCGGGATTCGCGCAATGACCTGGCGGCCATGTCGGCGTCGGCACTGGCAAAACCGTCCTTGAGCATGCGCGCGATGTCGTCGTCGGCCAGGCCGTAGCTGGGCTTGACGACGACCGCAGCCTCCACGCCCGAGCCGGTCTCGCGCGCCGAGACGCTGAGCAGGCCGTCGGCATCGACCTGGAAGCTGACGCGGATGCGCGCCGCGCCGGCCACCATCGGCGGTATGCCGCGCAGCTCGAAGCGGGCCAGGCTGCGGCAGTCGGCAACCAGTTCCCGCTCGCCCTGCAAGACATGGATGGCCATCGCGGTCTGGCCGTCTTTGAAGGTGGTGAAGTCCTGCGCCTTGGCCACCGGAATGGTGGTGTTGCGCTCGATCACGCGCTCGACCAGGCCGCCCATGGTCTCCAGCCCGAGCGAGAGCGGGATCACGTCCAGCAGCAGCAGGTTGTCGCCATCGCGGGCATTGCCGGCCAGGGCGTTGGCCTGGATCGCCGCGCCAATCGCGACCACCTCGTCCGGGTTGAGGTTGGTCAGCGGCGGCCGGCCGAACAAGCCGGCCACCGCCGCCTGCACCGCCGGCATGCGGGTCGAGCCACCGACCATGACCACGCCCTGCACTTCGTCCTTGGCGATGCGGGCGTCGCGCAAGACCTTGCGCACTGCGGCCAGCGTGCGCTCGACCAGCGGCCGGGTCAGCGCGTCAAAGTCGGCGCGGCTGACCGGCCGGGCGATCTCGCCACCGGCCAGGCTGCAGGCCAAGACGGCATCGTGCGCATCGGTCAGGGCCTCTTTGGTGGCACGCGCGGCGACCAGCATGGCCCGCTTGTCGTGGCCAGTGACCACGCTGCGGCCGGCCTGGGCCAGCACCCAATCGGCCAGGGCGCGGTCGAAGTCATCGCCGCCCAGGGCCGCGTCGCCGCCCGTGGCGATCACCTCGAACACACCCCGCGCCAGGCGCAGCAGCGAGATGTCGAAGGTGCCGCCGCCCAGGTCATAGACCGCATACAGGCCCTCGCTGGCATTGTCCAGACCGTAGGCCACGGCCGCTGCAGTGGGCTCGTTGATCAGGCGCAGCACCTTCAGCCCGGCGAGCTGGGCCGCGTCCTTGGTCGCCTGGCGCTGGGCGTCGTCGAAGTAGGCCGGCACGGTGATGACGGCGCCGAACAGGGCGTCGTCGTCGAAGCTGTCCTGGGCCCGGTAGCGCAGCGTCGCCAGGATCTCGGCCGAGACCTCGACCGGGCTCTTGAGGCCCTGGCGGGTAGCGATCGCCAGCATCCCGGGCTGGTCGACGAAGTGGTAGGGCAGGCTGGCGCGACCGGGGATGTCGGCCAGCGCCCGGCCCATGAAGCGCTTGACCGAGACGATGGTGTTTTCCGGGTCGTCGGCCTGCCGCGCCTGGGCCTCGAAGCCGATCTCGCGGCGCTGGCCGTCGAGGTAGCGCACCACCGACGGCAGGATCACCCGGCCGGCATCGTCGGGCAGGCATTCGGCCAGGCCGTGGCGTGTCGCCGCGACCAGCGAATGGGTGGTGCCGAGGTCGATGCCGATGGCGATGCGCCGACTGTGCGGGTCCGGCGTCTGGCCGGGTTCGGAGATTTGCAGCAGGGCCATGGGATCGGGTCAGAGGAGTTCGGCCGCACCGGGCCAGGGTCAAGGATCAAGGGTCAAAGGTCTGAGCGCTCAGGCGTCCAGGGCTTCGAGCCGGCGGCGAGTGTCGTGGCGAAAGCGGGCGACGAACATCAGGGCGCGCACCTCTTGCGCCGCAGCCCTGGCGTCATGGCACTGGTCCAGCGCGTCGGCCAGGCGCGCCAGCATCGCGCGCTCGTGTTCGGCGACCTGGGCGTCGAGCTGGGCCACCGCCGCGCCGTCCTGGGCATCGTCCAGCGCCTCGCGCCAGGCCATCTGCTGCATCAGAAACGCGACCGGCATGGCGGTGTTGGTCTCGGCCTCGATCGCCACGCCCGCCAGCGCGCAGAGGTAGGCGCCGCGCTGCAGCGGCTCCTTCAGGCGCTGGTAGGCCGCATTGACGCGCACCGACCACTGCATCGCGATGCGCTGGGCGGCGGCGCCCTGGCTGGCAAAGCGGTCGGGGTGGACCTCGGCCTGCAGCGCCCGCCAGCGCGCATCCAGCGCTGTGCGGTCGAGACCGAAGCGCCGCGCCAGGCCGAACAGGGTGAAATCGTCGTCGTCGAGCTGCATGCCCCGCGCACTACACCCGGAAGGATTCGCCGCAACCGCACTTGTCCTTCTCGCGCGGGTTGTGGAACTTGAAGCCTTCGTTCAGGCCTTCGCGGACAAAGTCAAGCTCGGTGCCATCGAGGTAGGGCAGGCTCTTGGGGTCGACCAGCACCTTGACGCCCTGGTCCTCGAAGACATGGTCCTCGGCGGCGACGGCGTCAGCGTATTCGAGCTTGTAGGCCAGGCCAGAGCAGCCGGTGGTCTTGACGCCCAGGCGCACGCCCACGCCCTTGCCGCGCTTGGCGATGTAGCGGTTGACATGCCGCGCGGCGGCGGCGGACAGGGTGACGGCCATCGGACCCTCAGGCCTGCGCGGGTGTGTCGGCGACAAGCGCCTGCCCATGCTTGGCGCGGTAGTCGTCGACCGCCGCCTTGATCGCGTCCTCGGCCAGGATCGAGCAATGGATCTTGACCGGCGGCAGCGCCAATTCCTCGGCGATATGGGTGTTCTTGATCTGCAAGGCGTGGTCCAGGGTCTTGCCCTTGACCCACTCCGTGACCAACGAGCTCGACGCAATCGCCGAGCCGCAGCCATAGGTCTTGAAGCGCGCGTCCTCGATCAGGCCGGTGGCCGGGTTGACCTTGATCTGCAGCTTCATCACGTCGCCGCAGGCCGGCGCGCCGACCATGCCGGTGCCGACATCCTCATCGCCCTTGTCAAAGGCGCCGACGTTGCGCGGGTTCTCGTAGTGGTCGATGACCTTGTCGCTGTATGCCATGCTGAATGCTCCTGAGTCTCAATGGGCTGCCCATTGAATGGATGAAATGTCGATGCCGTCCTTGAACATGTCCCACAAGGGCGAGAGTTCGCGCAGCTTGGCCACCCGGTACTGCAAGGTCGAGACGGCGAAATCGATCTCCGCCTCGGTGGTGAAGCGGCCTATCGTCATGCGCAGACTGCTGTGCGCCAACTCATCGCTGCGGCCCAGGGCGCGCAGCACATAGCTGGGCTCCAGGCTGGCCGAAGTACAGGCCGATCCCGAGGACACGGCGATGCCCTTGACCCCCATGATCAGCGACTCGCCCTCAACGTAGTTGAAGCTGATATTGAGGTTGTGCGGCACCCGCCGCGTCATGTCGCCATTGATGAAGACCTGCTCGATCTCGGTCAGGCCGGAAACCAGCTTGCGGTGCAGCGCTCGGATGCGCTCCTGCTCGCTGCCCATCTCGGCCCTGGCGATGGCAAAGGCCTCGCCCATGCCGACGACCTGGTGGGTGGGCAAGGTGCCCGAGCGCATGCCGCGCTCATGGCCGCCGCCATGCATCTGCGCCTCCAGCCGCACCCGCGGCTTGCGCCGCACGTAGAGCGCGCCTATGCCCTTGGGGCCATAGGTCTTGTGCGACGCCAGGCTCATCAGGTCGACCGGCAGCGTGGCCAGATCGATGTCCACCTTGCCGGTCGCCTGGGCGGCGTCGACATGGAAGATGATGCCGCGCTCGCGGCAGATCGCGCCGATTGCCGGGATGTCCTGGATCACGCCGATCTCGTTGTTGACGAACATCACCGAGACCAGGATGGTGTCGGGGCGCAGCGCGTCCTTGAGGCGGTTCAGGTCGAGCAGGCCGTCCTCCTGCACATCCAGGTAGCTGACCTCGAAGCCCTGGCGCTCAAGTTCGCGCATCGTGTCCAGCACCGCCTTGTGCTCGGTCTTGACCGTGACCAGGTGCTTGCCGCGGCTCTTGTAGAACTGCGCCGCGCCCTTGATCGCGAGGTTGTTGCTCTCGGTCGCTCCCGAGGTCCAGACGATCTCGCGCGGGTCGGCGTTGAGCAGCGACGCGACCTGGGCACGCGACTTCTCGACCACGGCCTCGGCCTCCCAGCCCCAGGCGTGGCTGCGCGATGCAGGGTTGCCGAAATGCTCGCGCAGCCAGGGAATCATCGCGTCGACGACTCGCGGGTCGACCGGCGTGGTCGCGCCGTAGTCCAGGTAGATCGGGAAATGCGGGGTCATGGCGAGGAGAGATAGAAAGTGGAAACGGGTCTGGCGCCGTCACTTGAACATGGTATTGCCAAGGGCAAACACCGAATTCGGCGCGGTGATCTTGATCGGTTTGACGACCGGCACGGTCGAGATCGCGCGCTTGACCGTCTGTTCGGTGGTGGACACGCCCTTGGCCAGTTGCTCGTCGACCAGCTTCTTCAGCGAGATCGAGTCGAGGAACTCGATCATTTTCTGGTTCAGGCTGGCCCAGAGGTCGTGGGTCATGCAGCGGCCAGCGTCGTCGCCCATGCAGTTTTCTTTGCCGGCGCAGCCGGTGGCGTCGATCGGTTCGTCGACCGCGACGATGATGTCGGCCACCGAGATCGTGTCGGCCTTGCGGCCCAGCGAGTAGCCGCCACCCGGGCCACGGGTGCTCTCGACCAATTCATGGCGGCGCAGCCTGCCGAAGAGTTGCTCCAGGTAAGACAGCGAGATCTGCTGACGCTGGCTGATCGCCGCCAGCGCGACCGGGCCGTTGCTCGAACGCAGCCCCAGATCGATCATCGCGGTGACCGCAAACCGGCCCTTGGTGGTCAAACGCATCGTGTCACTCCAGTGTGCCCGCATCGCGTCGCGGCGGGCGAGGGTTGCCGATTCAGCCGGGACAGGTTGACCGCCGAAATCACCTGGCGGGCCACTGTTTGCACCCCGCCAGACGGCTTGGCAGCCCTTATCCGACTGCGACAGTCAAGTATAAACTAAGTTGACTGTTTTGCTCGGCATTGCCGCCCGGGGCGCCGGCGATGCGGCGGTGCTGGATCAAGGCGGTATCAAGGCAGTATCAAGGCGGTATCAAGGCGGCGTCAAGGCGGCTTCATAGCGGCAGTTGGGCCAAACGCCGCCGCAACTCGCCGACAAGACCGTCCAGGCTGGATTCGATCCGGTCCAGCACCTGCTCGAAGCCGGCCGGCGGGCCGTAGTAGGGGTCGGGCACCTCCAGGCTGTCGCCGGGCGGCGCGTAGGCCAGCAGCAGCCCGAGCCGGTTTTGCAGGGCCGGCGGACAGAGCCGGCGCAGGTTGCCCAGGTTGTCGTCGTCCATCGCCAGCAGCAGGTCAAAGCGTTCGAAGTCGTCCGGTGACAATGCGCGCGCGCGCAACCCGGCGATGTCGATCCCACGCTGCGCGGCGTGGGCCACCGCCCGGGCGTCGGGCCGCGCGCCCTGGTGCCCGGCATGGGTGCCGGCGGAGTCGACCTGGACGAGTGGGTCCAGGCCCTCGCGCTGCAGCCTCTGGCGCAGGGCGCCCTCGGCCGACGGCGAGCGGCAGATGTTGCCCATGCAGACCATCAGCACCGACAGCCGGTGGCGTGGCGCCCTGCGCAACCAGCGCTTGAGGGTGGCGGCAGGGCTCATCCGCCTGGCCTGGCGGCGTCGGTGGCCGGCGGCAGCGCCGCGCCGGGGTGGTGTTGGCGCAGGCTGGCGTGCCAGTCCTGCCAGGCGCGTCCGGGGTGGACATCGCCACACCCCGGGCAGCAGCGCTGCGCGTCGCTGCTGGCGTAGAAGGCGTCAAAGGTGCGGGGCAGGTCAGTGACGATGTCGGCCAACTGCAGTTCACAGCGCCGCACCTGGGTGCCGCAGCGCGCGCAATGCCAGCAAAACGCGTCGAGCAGCCCGGCCGGCCGCTGCCGCTCGATCACGGTGCACAGGCTGCCGGCCTGCGGCCGCTGTGGCGAATGCTGGACATGGGCCGGCAGCAGAAAGATGTCGCCCTCGTTCAGGTCGACCCGCTCGTAGCGGCCGCGGTCCCAGAGCAGGAGGTGGGCCTGGCCCTTGATCTGATGGAAGAACTCTTCCAGCGGGTCGTCGTGGAAGTCGGTGCGCTGGTTGGGCCCGCCGACCACGGTGCAGACCAGGTCCGCGTCAGCCCAGATCTGCTGGTTGCCCACGGGCGGGCGCAGGCGGCTGGCGTTGTCGTCGATCCAGCGCGCGAAGTTGAGGGGGTTTCCGTACTTCAGCATGCGTTGTCCTTGCGCTTGCGGGTGGGTCGATGCTGCCAGACCCGACTGCCGGACTGCCCAGCCAGACTCAAGTAGCGGCCAGTCCGCTGCGCGCGAACTGGTGGGCAATGCCCTCGCGCTCGGCCTCACTGAGTGCCAGCAGCGGGCGCCGCACCGGCCCACCGACCCGGCCCAGGCATTCCAGCCAGGCCTTGCTGTGGGCCTGCGGCTTGCCGGCAGGCTGGCTGGCCTTGAAGGCCTGGCGCGCCGGGTTGAGGCTGTCACGCACCCGCCGGGCTTGGGCAAAGTCACCGGCAAAAGCCAGCCGGGTGTAATCGCGGATGCGCCGGTCGGCGGCGGTTTGCAGCAGCAGCGGCGGGGTCGAGCACAGATAGAGGCGCCAGCCCAGCTCGATGATGTTGTCCAGCCAGTCGTCTTCGCTGGCGGTGCTGACCTGGATCCGGTCGCCGACCAAACGGGTCAAGGCCACGTACAGCGCGCGCGGCACGCTGTACTTGATGGCCACGATGTTGGGCAGCTCGGCAATGCGTGCGCACAACTGCGGGCTCATCAGGTAGCCGCAGTCGGGGTGGTTCCACATCGCGATGCCGATGTCCAGCACCTCGCTCAGGTGGCGGTAGTACTCGAAGATCGTGTCGTCGGTGTCGGCACCGAAGTGCAGCACCGGGCTGTGCACCACCACCCAGTCGGCACCGACGGCGCGCGCATGCCTGGCCAGTTCGATCACCAGGTCCAGATTGGTGTCCGAGCAGGAGGCCACGCTGCGGGCCCGGCCACGCGCCACTGCGGCCGCGATCTCGAAGCTGCGCTTGCGCTCGGCCACCGACATCGAAAACGACTCGCCCTGCTTGCCGCTGACGAACAGGCCGTCCACCCCCAGGGCGCCGATCCAATGGTCGAGGTTGGCCGCAAAGCCGGCCTCGTCGAAGCGGTTGTCGGCTGTGAAGGGCGTCAGGGTGGCCGCCCAGACACCGGTGAAATGGGCTTTGGCGTAGGCCTGGGCCTGGCTCCGGGTGTAGTCGATCATGGCGGTTCCCTGCGCTGATTCTGGCGTGCCCGGCCTGGCCTTGGCCGGTGGCGGAATCGGGTAATCCACTGAAGCGGCGGCGCAGGCGCGCGTGTTAGCCTGCGCGCCGCCTCGCTGCGGCATCGTCGGCAGCGCCACCCCCTCAAGGACAACCCATGTTCAAGCCCACCACCTGGCTAGGCGCCAGTGCCACCGCGCTGGCCCTGGCCCTGTCCCTGGCACTTGCCGCGCCCGCCGCCCAGGCCCAGCTCAAGATCGGCTTCATGGCAGAGCTGTCGGGGCCGCAGGGGCCGCTGGGCCAAGACCAGTACGACGCACTGATGCTGGTGGTAGAGCGAAACGGCGGCAAGCTCGGCGGCGTGGCGGTGCAGGTGATCCGCGAGGACAGCCAGCTCAAGCCCGACGTGGCCAACCAATTGGTCGACAAGCTGGTCGAGAAGGACAAGGTGCCGATCATCACCGGCATCACCTTCTCCAACATCATGATGGCGGTGCACAAGAAGATCACCGACAAGGAGGTGTTCCTGATCGGCTCGAACGCCGGCCCCTCGCCGATTGCCGGCGCGCTGTGCAGCCCGTACTTCTTCTCCACCAGTTGGGAAAACGGCCAGCAGGCCGAGGTGGTGGGCAAGTACGCGGCCGACAAGGGCTTCAAGAAAATCGTCACGCTGGCGCCGAACTACCAGGCCGGCAAAGACTTTGTGATGGGCTTCAAGAGCCACTACAAGACGCCGACGGTCGCCGAACTCTGGCCGGCCCTGAATACGCAGGATTTCTCGGCCGAGATCGCCCAGATCGCCGCCGCCCAGCCAGACGGCGTGTTCGTCTTCCTGCCCGGCGGCCTGGGCATCAACTTCGTCAAGCAGTGGGGCCAGGCCGGGATGCGCGGCAAGATTCCATTGCTCACGGTCTCCACCGCCGACGGCGTCGGCCTGCCGGCGATGGGCGACGCCGCCCTGGGGGTGCTGGCCGGCACCTTCTGGGGGCCCGATTTCAGCAACGCCGCCAACCAGCAGTTCGTCAAAGAGTTCGAGGCCAAGTACAAGCGCATACCGTCGCAGTACGCGGCCCAGTCCTACGACGCGGCGCAGTTGCTCGACGCCGCAATCGGCAAGGTCGGCGGCAAGGTCGAGGACAAAAAGGCCTTCATGGCCGCCCTGCGCAGCGCCAGCTTCAAATCAATTCGCGGCGAATTCAAGTTCAACACCAACCAGTTTCCGATCCAGGACTTCCACATCTTCGAGGCCATCAAAGACAGCCAGGGCCGGATGACGCTCAAGACCATCGCCACGCCGCTGAAGATGGAAAAGGACAACTTCTACGACAAGTGCCAGATGAAGCTCTGAGCACCGCCGCCGGTAGCCGACCAGGGCGCCAACGGTTGACCGTTGCGCCCTTTTTTATGCTGACCGCGCGCCGCCCTGCCCCGCCATGAGTTCCGCCCTGATCGTCACCCAGTTGCTCAACGGCCTGCAGGTCGGGGTGCTGCTGTTCCTGCTTGCGGCCGGGCTGACGCTGGTCTTCGGGATCATGAATTTCGTCAACCTGGCGCACGGCTCGCTGTACATGGTCGGGGCCTACCTGGCCACCGCCGCGACCAACGCCAGCGGCTCGTTCCTGCTCGGCGCGGTGGCGGCGATTGGCGGCACCATGCTGGTTGGCCTGCTGGTCGACCGGCTGGTGCTGTCCGGCCTGTACCGGCGCGATCACCTCGACCAAGTGCTGGCCACCTTCGGCCTGGTGCTGTTCTTCAACGAGGCGGTGCGCATCGTCTGGGGCCCGAGCCCGCTCTATTCGCAGACCCCCGCCTGGCTGGACGGCACGGTGCAATTGCTGGGCTTTGGCTACGCCACCTACCGGCTGGCGATCATTGCCGTCGGCCTGGGCGTGGCGGCTGGCCTGTACTGGCTGATCAACCGCACCCGGGTCGGCATGCTGATCCGCGCCGGCGCCACCCACCCGGAAATGGTCTCGGCCCTGGGCGTCAACATCCGCCGCCTGAACATGGCGATCTTCGCCCTCGGCGCGGCGCTGGCCGGGCTGGCCGGGCTGATGGCCGGGCCGATCTTCTCGGTCCAGTCGGGCATGGGCGAGAACGTATTGATCCAGACCCTGGTGGTGATCATCGTCGGCGGCATAGGCTCGATCCGCGGCGCCTTTCTGGGGGCCTTGATCATCGGTGTGGTCGACACCATGGGCCGCATCTTCCTGCCGATCTGGATGATGCAAACGATGTCGCCGAGCATCGCCCAGGCGGCCGGCCCGGCGCTGGCATCGATGCTGATCTACCTGCTGATGGCGGCGGTGCTGGCGTTCAAGCCGGATGGGCTGTTCCCGGTCAGGCATGGCTGAACACTGGCCGAGCGTGTTCCCTGAAGCTGTCCCCCTGCGCTCACCGCGCTTCATCGCGGTGGCCCTGCTGTTGGCGGCGTTTGGCCTGGTGCCGGTGGCCGCCGCGGTGCTGGACCAACCGTTCTTTCTGTCGCAGTTCAGCCGGATCATGATCTACGCGATCGCCGCCTGCAGCTTGAATTTGCTGATCGGCTACACCGGCTTGGTCAGCTTTGGCCACGCCATGTACATGGCCCTGGGCGCCTATGCGGTGGCGATCCCCGCCTTCCATGAACTGGGCAACGGCTGGCTGCACCTGGGGCTGGCGGTGGCCGGCTCTGCGCTGGTCGCGGCCGGGGTCGGGCTGGTGGTGCTGCGCACCAGCGGCATGGGTTTCATCATGATCACGCTGGCCTTTGCGCAGATGTTTTTCTTCCTCGGCATCTCGCTCAAGCAGTACGGCGGCGACGACGGCACCCGGCTGGCCGCGCCGTCGGCCCTGGCGCCGCTGGACCTGGCCTCGCCGACCCAGCGCTACCTGCTGGTCTACGCGGTCCTGCTGGCGGTGCTGTACGGCTCGTGGCGGCTGGTCCATGCCCGCCTCGGCTTTGCCCTGCGCGGCATCCATGCCAACGAGCGGCGGATGAAGGCGCTGGGCATGCCGACCCTGGGCTACAAGCTGGCGATCTACGTGATCGCTGCGGCGATTGCCGCCGTCGCCGGCTTCCTGCTGGCCAACCAGACGCTCTACGCCTCGCCCTCGTACACCGCCTGGACGGTCTCGGGCGAGTTGATCGTGATTGTCATCCTCGGCGGCGTCGGGACGGTGGTCGGGCCGCTGGTCGGCGCGTTGGTGTTCCTGCTGCTCGAGGAGTGGCTGGCCGGCTTCACCACCCACTGGATGGCGCCGCTGGGTCTGGCGATCGTGCTGGTCGTGCTGCTGGCCCAACGCGGGCTGTACGGCAACTTCCGCGCCTGGGCGCTGAAGTCTGAGCGCGACCCGCCATGACCGCGCCCCTGCTCGAGACCCGCGCCCTGGTCAAGCGCTTTGGCGGCCTGACCGCCACCGACCAGGTCAGCCTGCAGTTGCTGCCGGGTGAAGTCCACGCCCTGATTGGCCCCAACGGTGCCGGCAAATCGACCTTGATCGGCCTGCTCAGTGGCGAGCACCAGGCCGACGCCGGCCAGGTGCTGCTGCAGGGCCATGACGTGACCCGTCTGGCTGTCGCCGCCCGCGCCCGGCGCGGCCTGGGCCGCTCGTACCAGATCACCCAGTTGTGCCCGGATTTCAGCGCCCTGGACAACGTCGCCCTGGCGGTGATGGCCGCCGACCACCAGGGCTGGGGCGGCCGCTTTGGCGCCTGGCGACCACTCAAGCGCCAGCCGGCGGTGATGGACGCGGCCCACGCCCAGTTGGCCCGCGTCGGCCTGGCGGCGCAGGCGCAGCGGCCGAGCCGGGCAATGGCGCACGGCGAACACCGCCAGCTCGAGCTGGCCATGGCCCTGGCCCTGCGACCCAAGCTGCTGCTGTTGGACGAGCCCCTGGCCGGCATGAGCGGCGTCGAGTCCGAGACCATGGTCGCGCTGCTCCAGCAGTTGCGGCGCGAGTACCCGATCCTGCTGGTCGAGCACGACATGAACGCGGTCTTCGCCTTGGCCGACCGCATCAGTGTGCTGGTCTACGGCCGGGTCATCGCCACCGGCCGACCCGAGCAAATCCGCTCCGACCCAGAGGTGCGCGCCGCCTACCTGGGTGACGAGGACCTGATCGCATGAGCCAGCCCGCGCCCACGCCGCAGCCCGCCCGCCCGCTGTTGCGGGTCGAAGGCCTGGCCGCCGGCTACGGCAGCAGCCAGGTCCTGTTCGGCTTGGACTTTGCACTTGCCCCCGGCCAGGTGCTGACCCTGCTCGGGCGCAACGGCATGGGCAAGTCGACCACCATCAAATGCCTGTCCGGGCTGCTCGCGCCCAGCGCCGGCCGGATCGTGCTCGACGGCCAGGACCTGGCCGGTGCACCGCCCCACCGCATCGGCCAGGCCGGGGTCGGACTGGTGCCCGAGGGGCGGCAGATCTTCAGCAACCTGACGGTGCGCGAGAACCTCATCGCCACCGCCTCGCTGCGCAATGCCGGCGCGACACCCTGGACGCTGGAGCGCGTCTATGCACTGTTCCCGCGCCTGGCCGAACGCCAACACCAGTTGGGCAGCAAGATGTCGGGCGGCGAGCAGCAGATGCTGGCGATCGGGCGGGCGCTGATGACCAACCCCAAGCTGCTGCTGCTCGATGAGGCCACCGAGGGCCTGGCACCGCTGATCCGACAGGAGATCTGGCATTGCCTGGAACGCCTGCGCGGCGAAGGCATGGCGATGATCGTGATCGACAAGAACCTGCGCCCGCTGTTGCCCCTGGCCGACCAGCACTGCATCCTTGAAAAAGGCCGCATCGCATGGGCCGGCGACAGCGCCGCGCTGCGCGCCGACCGGGCGGCGATTGACCGCTACCTCAGCGTCTGACCGCGTCGCCGGCTCGGCCGCTGGCCACGGCCTGGCGGGCTCAGCCTGAGCGGGCGGATGGTCCGACCAGGTTGACGACGTTCGCGTCGTGCCCGCCACCGGCGCCGAAAGCCTGGTCGCGCAGCAGCGCCAACTGGTCGCGAATCCGCGCCGCCTTTTCGAACTCCAGATTGCGGGCGTGTTCGAGCATCTGCTTCTCAAGCGTCTTGATGCGCTTGCCCAGATCCTTCTCGGACAGCACTTCACCAGCCAGCAGTTCGGCCTGGCTGTTGTGCTTGGTCTTGTCGTCCTGGCCACTGACCACGCCGTCGATCATTTCGCGCACCTGCTTGCGGATGCTGCGCGGGGTGATGCCCATCGCCAGGTTGTGGGCAACCTGCCTGGCCCGCCTGCGCTCGGTCTCGTCGATCGCCTTGCGCATCGAGCCGGTGATCTTGTCGGCGTACAGGATGGCCCGCCCGTTGATATGCCGGGCAGCTCTGCCGATCGTCTGGATCAAACTCCGCTCGGCCCGCAGAAAACCCTCTTTGTCGGCGTCCAGGATAGCCACCAGGCTGACCTCCGGAATATCCAGGCCTTCGCGCAACAGGTTGATCCCGACCAGCACGTCAAAAACCCCCAGACGCAGATCGCGGATGATTTCTACGCGCTCCACCGTGTCCACATCCGAATGCAGGTAGCGGACCTTGACGCCGTTGTCCGATAAGTAATCTGTGAGTTGCTCGGCCATGCGCTTGGTGAGCGTCGTGATGAGCACCCGCTGGGCGATCTCGACACGGTTTCTGATCTCCTGCAGGACATCGTCGACCTGGCTGCTGGCAGGCCGCACCTCGATTTCTGGATCGACCAATCCAGTCGGCCGCTCCAATTGTTCGACGACCTGCCCGGCATGGCTCTGCTCATAAGCCGCCGGGGTGGCCGAGACAAACACCGCCTGGCGCACCTTGGCCTCGAATTCCTCGAATTTTAGCGGCCGGTTGTCGAGCGCGCTGGGCAGGCGAAATCCATACTCGGCCAGCACCGATTTGCGGGCACGGTCGCCGTTGTACATGCCGCCAAACTGGCCGATCAGGATATGGCTTTCGTCGAGGAACATCAGCGCGTCGCCCGGCAGATAGTCCACCAGGGTCGGTGGCGGCTCGCCTGGGGCCGCTCCGGACAAATGCCGGCTGTAATTCTCGATGCCTTTGCAATGGCCGACCTCGACCATCATTTCCAGGTCGAAGCGGGTGCGCTGTTCGAGCCGTTGGGCCTCGACCAGTTTGCCGGCGGCGACAAATTCGGCGAGCCGCTCGCGCAGTTCGAGCTTGATCGTCTCAACCGCTGCCAGCACCCGCTCGCGCGGCGTCACATAATGGCTGGAGGGGTAGATCACGAAGCGCGGGATTTTCTGGCGGATCCGCCCGGTCAACGGGTCGAGCAGGCTCAGCGACTCGACCTCGTCGTCGAACAACTCGACCCGCAAAGCCAGCTCGCTGTGCTCGGCCGGGAAAATATCGATGGTGTCACCGCGGACGCGGAACGCGCCGCGTGAAAAATCAATATCATTGCGCTTGTACTGCATCCGGATCAGCAGTGCAATCACCTCACGCTGGCCGATCCGATCACCGACACGGACCACGAAACGCATCTGCATGTAATCGTCAGGCTTGCCGATTCCGTAAATCGCGCTGACCGACGCGACGATGATCGTGTCACGCCGTTCGAGCACGCTCTTGGTCGCCGACAGGCGCATCTGCTCGATATGCTCATTGATCGCCGAGTCCTTCTCAATGAAAAGGTCTCGCTGCGGCACATAGGCCTCCGGTTGGTAGTAATCGTAGTAACTCACGAAATACTCTACGGCGTTCTTCGGAAAGAACTCGCGAAACTCGCTGTAGAGCTGCGCCGCGAGGGTCTTGTTGGGCGCGAAGACGATCGCCGGGCGGCCGAGCCGGGCGATCACGTTGGCGATCGTGAAGGTCTTGCCCGAACCGGTCACGCCGAGCAGCGTCTGGAAGGTCAGGCCATCCTGGATACCCTCAACCAATTGCGCAATCGCCGCCGGCTGGTCGCCCGCCGGCGGGTAGGGCATGAACAACTGGAAGGGCGAATCGGCGAAGCTGACGAACTCGCCAACGGCTGCACCGCCGTCGTCGACCGCAACAACTTCCGTGGCTGGCAAAGCGCTCATCGGGTAATCCCTGGCTGTCTACAATGCACGCCGGCCTGGTGTTGCTGGTCGGCGCGCGCCCAATCCGACAGGTTAGCGCAGCCGCCGCTGCCGCTGCGGTTCCGCCACCACCGCGCCACTATCGCGCCACTATCGCGCCAACCGCGCCCACTCCCCGTTGCTGCCACCGTCCAGTCAGGAAGCCCTTGCCATGAGCTTGTTTGCCGCCGTCGCGCTTGCCCCGCGTGATCCCATCCTGGGTCTGAACGAGCAGTTCGCTGCCGAAACCCACCCGCAGAAGGTCAACCTCGGCGTAGGCGTGTATTTCGACGAGGCCGGCAAGTTGCCGCTGCTGGAATGCGTCAAGGCGGCCGAGCGGCAACTGACAGCAGCCGCTGCGCCGCGCGGCTATTTGCCCATCGATGGCATCGCCGCCTATGACAAGGCGGTGCAGGCGATGGTGTTTGGCGCTGACAGCGCGGTGCTCAAGGCCGCGCGCGTGGCCACGGTCCAGGCGGTCGGCGGCACCGGCGGCCTGAAGGTCGGTGCCGACTTCCTGAACAAGCTCAACCCCGGCGCGACCGTGCTGATCAGCGACCCGAGCTGGGAGAACCACCGCGCGCTGTTCACCAATGCCGGTTTCCCGGTCGCCAGCTACGCCTACTACGACGCCGCCAACCGTGGCGTGCGCTTCGACGCCATGCTGGCCGACCTGCAGGCCAGCGCCAGCGGCAACATCGTGGTCCTGCACGCCTGCTGCCACAACCCGACCGGCTACGACATCCGCCCTGACCAGTGGACCCAGGTCATCGCGGTCTGCAAGGCGCGCGGCCTGGTGCCCTTCCTTGACCTCGCCTACCAGGGATTTGGCGACGGCATTGCCGAGGACGGCACAGTGGTGCAGCAGTTCGTCGACGCGGGTCTGGACTTTCTCGTCGCGACCTCGTTTTCGAAGAGCTTTTCGCTCTACGGCGAGCGGGTTGGCGCCTTGAGCGTGGTCTGCGCCACGGCCGACGAGGCGAGCCGGGTGCTGTCGCAGCTCAAGATCGCGATCCGCACCAACTACTCCAACCCGCCTACGCATGGCGCGCAGGTCGTGACCACGGTGCTGCAAAGTGCCGAGTTGCGGGCCGTCTGGGAGGGCGAACTGGCGACGATGCGCCAGCGCATCCAGCAGATGCGCCGTTTGTTGCTGGACAAGCTGGTTGCGGCCGGCGTGGCGCAGGATTTCGGCTTCATCGTCCAGCAGCGCGGCATGTTCAGCTACTCCGGCCTGAGTGCAGCGCAGATGCAGCGCTTGCGCAGCGAGTTCGGGGTCTATGGCGTCGATTCGGGGCGGATCTGCGTGGCCGCGCTGAACCACGGCAACATTGACCATGTGGTCCGAGCCATCTCTCAGGTGCTTTGAGACCCAGGCCGCCGGCCCTGCTTCGCCGGCGGTCATGCGCATTTTTGACGGCACAAGCGCTGCTGTAAGGTTCAGACTGGGGTCAACGCAGTAAGATCAATGCTGCACTGCAACATTGATCGCTGCTCAAGCCGGGCGCTGCAGCTTGGCCAGGGCGCCGCAGCACCACAGTCCCATCGGTCTGCCGACCGAGAAAGTTTGTCGCCATGCTTTACCAGATCTACGAAACCCAACGCTCGCTGATGGCTCCGTTTTCGGAGTTTTCGAGCGCGGCGGCCAAGCTCTACAACCATCCGCTGTCGCCATTTGCGCAGTCGCCGATGGCCCAGCGCGTCTCGGCCGGGTTCGATCTGATGCACCGCCTGGCCAAGGACTACGAGAAACCGCAATTCAACATCCGCGGCGTGATCGTCAGCGGCACCGAGGTGGCGGTGCAGGAGCAGGTGCCGATCCAGAAGGCGTTCTGCCAGTTGCGCCGGTTCAAGCGCTTCACCGACAACGCGGCGGCGCTGGAGGAGATGAAATCGCAGCCCACCGTGCTGGTCGTGGCGCCGCTCTCGGGCCACCACGCCACGCTGCTGCGCGATACCGTGCGGGTGCTGCTGCAGGACCACAAGGTGCTGATCACGGACTGGACCGATGCCCGTACCGTGCCGGTCGGCGCCGGGCCGTTCCATTTGAACGACTACATCGCCTACATCCAGGAGTTCATCCGCTACCTCGGCCCCGAGGTCAACGTGATCTCGGTCTGCCAGCCGACCGTGCCGGTGTTTGCGGCGGTCTCGCTGCTGGCCAGCGCGGGCGAGCCGACGCCACGCACGCTGACGATGATGGGCGGGCCTATCGATGCGCGCAAATCGCCCACCGCCGTCAACAACCTGGCGATGAACAAGAGCTACGAATGGTTTGAGAACAACGTGATCTACAAGGTGCCGAGCAATTTCGTCGGCGCCGGCCGGCAGGTTTACCCGGGCTTCCTGCAGCACACCGGCTTCGTCGCGATGAACCCGGACCGGCACCTGAGTTCGCACTACGACTACTTCCTCGACCTGATCCGCGGCGACGGCGAAAGCGCGGATTCGCACCGCGAGTTCTACGACGAATACAACGCGGTGCTCGACATGCCGGCCGAGTACTACCTGGACACGATCAAGACCGTTTTCCAGGAGTTCTCGCTGGTCAATGGCACCTGGGAGGTCAACGGCGCATTGGTGCAGCCCGCAGACATCACCGGCAGCGCCCTGTTGACGATTGAAGGCGAACTCGACGACATCTCCGGCGCCGGCCAGACCCAGGCCGCCCACGCCCTGTGCACCGGCATCCCGGCCGAGCGCAAGTTCCATTACGACGCCATCGGTGCCGGCCACTACGGCATCTTTGCCGGACGCCGCTGGCGCGAGAAGATCTACCCCGAGGTGCGCGACTTCATCCGCCGCTTTGGCGCACCGTCTTCAGCGGCCGACTTCGCACCTGGCCTGACATTGACCGAAGGCCTGGCCGAGGCCGATGCGCCGGTTCCACCACCGGCGCCGATGCCGCGCCGAGCGCACAACCCCGGCCCACGCCGCCAGGGATAATCCACCGGGTGCCCAGCACCACGCTTGTTCCGCCCAGCGCTGCCGACATCGCCGCCCTGGCCCTGCGCCTGGACGCGGCGCTGCCGCAAACCCAGTGCACCCGCTGCGGCTACCCCGATTGCCGCGCCTATGCCCAGGCCATGGCCGAGGGCCAGGCGGCGATCAACCGTTGCCCGCCGGGTGGCGCCGAGGGCATTGCCCGGCTGGCCTCGATCAGCGGCCAGCCGGTGTTGCCGCTGGACCCCGATTGCGGCGCCGAAGGCCCGCTGCGCCGCGCCGTGATCGACGAGGCCTGGTGCATAGGCTGCACGCTGTGCATCAAGGCCTGCCCGGTGGACTGCATCGTCGGCGCCTCGAAGTGGATGCACACCGTGATCGCCGACCAGTGCACCGGGTGCGAGCTTTGCCTGCCCGCCTGCCCGGTCGACTGCATCGCTCTGAAGGTGGAGGACGAACAGCGCACAGGCTGGTCGGCGTGGCGCCCGGAACAGGCCGAGGCAGCGCGCCAGCGCTATGCGCAGCGCACGGCCCGCCAGGCCGCCGCGCCGCCGCTTGCGGCCGTGGCCGAGGCCCCAGCGCTGTCGGCCAGCGAGCGCAAGCGCGCCGTGGTCGAGGCAGCGCTGGCCCGAGCCCAGGCGCGGGCGCAGCCGCCCCACCCCGGCCTGCCGCCATGAGCAGTTCGGCCGCCGTCGCCAGGCGGCAGCGGCTTGGGTCAGCGCTGCTGTTGCTGAGCGCCGCGCTGATCTGGGGTTCGGCTTTCGTCGGCCAGGCGCTGGCCATGGCCAGTGTCGGGCCGCTGACCTTCACCGCCAGCCGCTTCATGCTCGGCGCGCTGCTGGTCGCGCCTCTGGCCTGGTGGCAATGGCAGCAGATCCGGCGCCGCGGCGGCGGCCTGAGCTGCCGTGACGGTCGCGCCATCCTGCTGTTGGGCACGGTCTTGTTTGCCGCCGTGATCCTGCAGCAGATCGGCCTGGTCAGCACCAGCGTGACCAACGCCGGCTTTCTGACCGTGCTGTATGTGCCGATGGTGCCTTTGCTCTACTGGCTGCTGCGCAAGCACGCGATGCACTGGAGCGTCTGGCCGGCATCGCTGGGCTGCGTCGTCGGCACCTGGCTGCTCAGCGGCGCCGGCAGCCTGGCACTGTCGGCCGGCGACGCCTGGGTGCTGGCCTGCACCCTGCCGTGTGCCCTGCACGTGATCCTGGTCGGCCGACTCAGCCAACAGATTCCCGGGGTGTTCGTCCTGGCCTGCGGCCAATTCGTGGTCTGCGCACTCTGGGCCGGCCTGCTGGCGCTGGCGACCGAGCCACTCAGCTTGACCGGGCTGCGCCAGGCCGCCGGCACGATCGCCTACACCGGCGTCATGTCGGTCGGCGTCGCGTTCACCTTGCAGGTGCTGGGCCAGCGCCACGCCCATCCGGCCGATTCGGCGATCGTGCTGTCGTCCGAGGCGCTGTTCGCCGCGCTGTTTGCCGCGCTGCTGCTGGGCGAGCGGCTGACGCCCGCAGGCTGGGTCGGCGGCGCGCTGATCCTGGCCAGCATCACCCTGGTGCAATGCCTGCCGCTGCTGCGCCGGCCCAGCGGCGCGCTGGCGGCCCTGCCGTGACGGTGCTGCGGTGAAGCCAGAGGCGATCGAGCCCTTCTTCGCCACCCTGGCGGCGGCCAACCCGCAGCCGGCCAGCGAGCTGGAATACACCAGCGTCTTCGAGTTGCTGGCGGCCGTGCTGCTGTCGGCACAGGCCACCGATGTCGGCGTCAACAAGGCCACGCGGCGGCTGTTTGCCCTGGCCAGCACGCCGCAAGCGATGCTGGCCCTGGGCGAGACAGGCATCGCCGAGCAAATCCGCAGCATCGGCCTGTACCGCAACAAGGCCAGGCACCTGGCCCAGACCTGCGCGATTCTGCTCGCACAGCATGGCGGCCAGGTGCCGCGCTCGCGCCAGGCGCTGCAGGCCTTGCCCGGGGTCGGCCGCAAGACCGCCAACGTGGTGCTCAATGTGGCCTTCGGCGAGCCGACGCAGGCGGTCGATACCCATGTCTTTCGGGTCAGCAACCGCAGCGGCCTGGCGCCGGGCAGGACACCGGCGGCGGTCGAGGCGCAGTTGGAGGCGCGCCTGCCACCGGCCTACCGCATCAACGCCCACCATTGGCTGATCCTGCATGGCCGCTATGTCTGCACCGCCCGGTCGCCGCGCTGCCAGGCCTGCCAGGTCAAGCCCTGGTGCGACACCGGCCGCCTGACGTGACCGGTAGGGCGGCGGCCCGGCTGGCCCGGCTGGCCCGGCTGTTGGCCCTGCTGCTGTCCACCTCGGCCTGCCTGGCCGCGCCGATCCACCTGCGCGACGACACTGGCGCCGAGGTGACCCTGGCCGGCCCGGCGCAACGCGTGGTGACGCTGGCGCCGCACCTGGCCGAACTGGTCTACGCCGCCGGCGCTGGCCAACGCCTGGTTGGGGTGATGCGCTACAGCGACTTCCCCGCTGCCGTGGCCCGGCTGCCGGTCATCGGCGACGCCTTTGCCGTCAACCTGGAGGCAATTGCCGGGCTCAAGCCAGACTTGCTGCTGGTCTGGTCCAGCGGCCTGAACCCGCGCCAGCGGGATGCGCTGCGCGCCCTGGGCATCCCCGTCTTTGCCAGCGAGATCACGGGCGTGCCGGGCATCGCCGCCGCGCTCCGCCAGATCGGCAGGCTGCTGGGCACAACCGCCCAGGCCGAGGCTGCGGCGACTGCCACCCTGGCACGCTGGCAGGCGCTGCAGGCCAGCTATGCCGGTCGGCCCGCTGTGCGGGTGTTCTACCAGCTCTGGCACGAGCCGCTGATGACGGTCAGCCATGCGCACCTGATCGACCAGGCGATCCGCGCCTGTGGCGGTGTCAATGTCTTTGCCGACCAGCCAGTGTTGACACCCACCGTCGGCTGGGAGGCCGCCGTGCTGGCCAACCCGCAGTTGGTGGTCAGCGGCGCATCGCCCGACGAACCGGCGCGGCTGGCCGGCTGGCAGCGATTCAGCCAGGTCGACGCGGTCCGGCGCGGCCATTTGGTGGCGCTGGACAGCGCGGCGATGGCGCGGATGTCGCCGCGTTTTGTCGATGCCGCCGCCCTGCTCTGCGCGGCCATTGACAGGGCGCGCTGACTACTTTGGCAGGCCGGCCGGCAGCGCCATGCCGCGCTCGGCCATCAGCGTGCGCAGGCGATCAGGATAGTCGGTGATCAGGCCGTCCACGCCCCAGTCGAGCAACTGCGCCATCTGCACCATGGCATTGACCGTCCACGGGATCACGCGCAGGCCCAGCCCCTGGGCTTGGCGGACCTGTTCGGCGCTGAGCTGGGCAAAGGCCGGCGACCAGACCGTTCCCTGGGCCCTGCCGGCAGCCGCCAGCACCAGCCGCGGGACCGAGTCGCCATGGTCCTTGAGCAGCAGGCCGGCCGTCCAACTGCCGTCCAGCAGGGTGTTGTACTCGGGGTACTGGGCCGTCAGGTAGACCCGCCGCAGGCCTGGCTCAAGCTGGCCGATGATCGCCAGCGTGCGCCAGTCAAAGCTCTGCACCATCACCCGCTCGACCATGCCGTGGCTGCGGATCACCTGCAACAGCCGCTCGACGAACACGGCCGGCGCCGGGGTGGCCTCGGGCTCGTGGGGAAAGACCTTGGTCTCGATGTCGAACTCGATCTTGTCGGCCCCCAGGCGCTTGGCCAGCATGAACACCGAGTCCAGCGTCGGTATGACCTGGCCGTCGACCGGCTGCTGCTGGGCGAATGTCGCGGCGTAGCGCGTCGCCGGCTTGATCCGCCCGACATCGTGCAGTTGCACCTGGGCCAGGCTCAGGGTGTTGATCCTCGGGCCCTTGGCGCCTATCCAGGCACCGCTGCCGTCGCGGGCCAGTTCGGGGTTGAGGTAAGGGTCATGCGAGACCACCGGCACGCCCTCGGCGGTGATCGCGATGTCCAGCTCCAGGGTGCTCACACCCATGCGGATCGCGTGCTCGAACGCCGCCAGGGTGTTTTCCGGCCGCAGGCCGCGGCCGCCACGGTGGGCCTGCAGGTCGAAGTCGGCCGCAGCCACCGGCCAAGCCAGGGCCAGCAGCAGCCAGGTCAGCATTCGCTTCGTCATGGTCGTCCTTGGCATGTCATGGCGGGTTCAGGCCGGCCCGTGCCGGCTCGGCCCGGGGGCAGCGCCGTCGGCGCCTTTGCGGCCCATCACTGTGCCACCCAGACGCCACCGGCGTCGCGCCAGTCGCAGCCATAGACCTGGCGCAGCAAGGGCGCCTGGATGATCTCGGCGACCGGGCCGGCGACCCAGCCACCGTCGCCTAGCAGCGCCAGCACATGGCTGGCACTGCGCAGGGTCCAGTTGATGTCGTGGGCGCTGGCGACCCAGGCGCGGTCGCCGCTGTCGCCCGGGCCTGTACCGGCCCGGGCGCAGGCAAAGTCACGCAACCAGTCGGCCAGCAGGCCCTGGTGGGCCGGATCCTGGAACGACACCGGCTCGTCCAGCAGCCACAGCGCCGCGCCCTGCGCTGCGGCCTGGGCCAGGGCGATGCGCTGGCGCTCGCCGCCCGAGAGCTGGGCCAGGCTGCGTTCGGCCAGGTGGCCGGCGTCCAGGCCGGCCAGCAGCGCCAGCACATCGACCAGCCCCGATCGGACCTGGCTCAGCGCCAGCAGTCGCCCGACGCTGAGCGCAAAGCGGTCGGCCGGGTGCTGCGGCGCGTAGGCGCGCAAAAAAGCGGCGTCGGCCGCCGACCAGTCGGCCTGGTCGCGGCCCTGCCAACGGATGCGGCCGCTGCGCTGCGGCACCGCCAGCCCGGCCAGGGCACGCAACAGGGTGCTCTTGCCGGCAGCGTTGCGGCCGATCAGGCACCAGCGTTGGCCGGGCAGCACCTGCCAGTCCAGCCCCTGCAGCAGGCAGCGCCCGGCGGCATGCAGGCCCAGGCCGTGGGTCTCGAGCAGGGCCGCCGCCATGGTCTCAGCGCTGCTCGCGCAGCAGCACGGCGATGAACAGCGGCGCGCCAAGCAAGGCCATCACCGCGCCGACCGGCAACTCCAGCGGCGCCACCACCAGCCGCGCCAGCAAGTCGGCACAGACGAGCAGGGCCGCCCCGCCAATCGCCGACAGCCAGCCCAGATCCAGGCTGCGCTGCACCCCGCACAGGCGCAGTGCCTGCGGCACGACCAAGCCGACAAAGCCGATCGCGCCGGCGCTGGCCACCGCCAACCCAGTGGCAGCGCAAGCCGCCAGCAGCAACAGCCAGCGCAGTCGCCGCACCGGCTCGCCCAGCAGCGCCGCGACCTCGCTGCCCAGCAGCAACCGGTCGATGGCCCGGTGCTGCGCGCCCAAAAAGCCGGCAAAGAGCCCGGCGGCGGCGATGCAGACCGCGCCGCCACGCGCCCCGGACAGGTCGCCGACCAGCCAAAAGACCGCACCGCGCAGCCGCTGGTCGGGCGTGATCGCCAGCAGCAGCGTGGCGACTGCGCCGCACAGCGCAGCCAGCATCGCCCCGATCAGCACCAGCCGTGGCGAGGCATCGTCGGCCGAGGCCAGGGCCGAGCGCGCCAGACCCAGCAGCAGCAGCCCCGCGCCCAAAGCGCCCAGGGCCGCGCCAAGCCAGAGGGCGGCGCCGGTCATCAAGGCCAGGAGGCCGCCGACCGAAGCCCCGCCCGAGGTGCCCAGCACATAGGGGTCGGCCAACGGGTTGCGCAGCAGCACCTGCAGCGCCAGCCCGGCCAGCGCCAGCAGCGCGCCGACGCCGGCCGCCGCCGCCACCCGCGGGGCGCGCAGGGCCAGGATCAGCGCCCAATCAAGCCCGGCAGCACCCAGGGCCAGGCTGGCGGCCAGCGCCAGGGCCAGCAGCGCGCACAAGGCCAGCGCCAATGTCCTGACGCGCGGGCTTGGGTCCACGCCTCAGCGCCGCTCTGGGGTCCAGCGCAGACCGACGAACAGGCCGCGCGGCGGCGCGTTGTAGCCGGCGGCAGTCTGGTAGCGGCTGTCGCCGAGGTTCTCGATCCGGCCCAGGAACTGCAGCGACGGCCGCCAGTCCCACTGCGCGCTGAGGTCGGCCCGGAGGTAGGCCGGCAGGCTGACCGCGCCGCTGTCTTGCCGCTCGCCGGCCTGGCGCAGCGTCAGGCCAACCCGCGCGCCACCGCCCAGATCCTGCGATGCCGAGAGCGAGGCCATGCTGCGGCTGCGGCGCAGGCGGCGCTGGCCGGTGCTGGCGTCGACCGGGTCCTGCGCGGTCAGGCTGGCGCGCAGCTCGGTCGTGCTGCCGAGCTTGGCGTCCCAGGACAACTCCAGCCCACGGTTGCGGGTGCTGGCGATGTTTCCGAAGCGAAAGCTGCTGAGGTCGAAATCCAGCTCCTGTGCCACCCGGGTGCGAAACAGGGTGGCGCGCAGGCGTTGGCCGGCAGCCGTCCACTGCGCCCCGAGCTCGGCCGAACGGGCCCGCTCGGGCTTGAGCCCGGGGTTGCCGCTGAACGGGTCGTAGAGGTAGCCCAGCGGCGCGACGCTGAAGGCATTGCCCAGGCTCGCCGTCAGGCGCAGGCTGGGCACGACGCTGTAGGCCCAGCCGAGACTGGCGCTGTTCGGAGCGGACTGGCCGGCGACCACGTCATGGCGCAAGTGCAGCGACAGCAGGTGCGCGCCCGACTGCCAGGTCAGGCCGCCAAACCCCGCCCAGAGATTGCGCGCGACCCTGAAGTCGGTGCCAAAGTTGTCGTCCGCCGCGATCGCCTGGCGTTGCCGGTCCAGGCCCAGGGTCAAACTCCAGGCGTTGCTCAGCTCGATCTGGTTGACCCAGTTGAGGCTGTCCACCGTGGTCACATAGTGGCCACGGAATGGCGACGGCCCGACCACCGTGTACAGCGCATCGTCGGTCTGGCGCGACACGGTCAATTGGCTGAGCCAGGTGCCGCTGATCCGGTTGTCGGCGTGCAGGCTGCCCAGATCCTTGACCGTGCGGCTGCGGTGCACGTCCAGCGGGCTGGAAAACGAACTGCCATCGTCGTAGTCCAGCCGGCCATCGCTGTGGACCCAGCCCAGGTTGAGGATCTGTTCCGGGGCCAGCGTCTGGCGCAGCTTGAGCGAGGCGCTGGTGTTGGCGTAGCCGTCGCGGTCGGGGTTGGCATGTGAAAAAACCTTCGGATCCAGCGCCGACAGGCCGCTGTCGCGCACCGACGACACGCCTATCGTCAACGCCGTCGCGCCACCCAGGGCGACCGTACCCTGCGCCGAGCCATGGACCAGCCCGCGCGAACCGGCCTCCAGGCGCAGGCTGGCGTCGGCTGGCTTGGCACCGCCGCGGGTGAAGATCTGGATCACCCCGCCCACGGCACCTGCGCCGTACAGCGCCGAGACATTGCCGCGCACGATCTCGATGCGTTCGACCTGGTCGAGCATCAGGTGCTCAAGCCCGACTTGCCCGGTCGTGTCCTGGCGCGACAGCGGCACGCCGTCGACCAGTACCAGGGTCTGCAGGTTGCTGCCGCCGCGCATGAACAGGCTGGTGGCGGTGCCGCGCCCGCCGTTGCTGGCGAACTGCAGGCCGGCCTCGCCGGCCAGCAGGCTGAGCACATCGATGGCCTGCGAGGCGTCGATGTCGCTGCGCGTCAGCACCGTGGTGTGCGGCAGCGCCTCGCTCAGCCGCTGGACACTGCGGGCGGCACTGATGACCACGGTGGCCGCTGGATCGGCGGCTGGGTCGGTGGCGGGATCGGCGGCAAGGGCCGGCACGACAGCGGTCAACGCCGCGACCAGAAGGAATTTGGCGCGGCGCGCCGAGGGTGATTTGGACATGGGAGAAAAGCCAACAGAAGTCGCCCTGCCCGCGCTTCCCCGCGCAGGCCCTGGGCCTTTTGACCAAGCCGGCAGCTTGCCGTTTGGTCGCCGCGTTGGCCGGTATCCGGGCTGGCGGATGGGCTCCCCCGTGGCCTTCCCAGCAGCAACTCGGCCGCCAGTGGCGTGTGACAGGGGCTGGGCCCGGCGATGCCGAACCCGATCCGCTTACCGTTGCGGGGGCAGCTCAGGTGAGGCAAGTTCGGCGCGCGACCCTGCCCTCCTGCTTCCCGTTTAACCCCAGCGGCTGGACTTCTCAGCGCGCCCAAGGCACCAACGCCAAGGATGCTAACAGGGGCCCCGCGCCGCCACATTCGCTGGCCGGCCGCAGCAGGTGTGACACCTACAATCTCCGCCACCCCTGCGCTGCGCTGCCCCGGCCGGCAGCGCCACCCCCACGCGGCCATGTCCACACTCGACGAACTCGCTGACCGGATTGAGCGACTGGTGCTGCGGCACGAGGAACTCAAGCGCACCTGCGTCCTGCTGGAGCAGCAGTTGGCCAGCGTCGGCAGCGAACGCGACAGCCTGCGCTCGCGTCTGGCCGCTGCGCGGTCACGGATCGACGCCCTGCTGGAGCGTCTGCCCAGCAGTGCCACTGAAAGCGCCAGCGCCAACCCGAGCCAGGCATGAAGCAGATCGAAGCCACCATCCTCGGCCAAAGCTATGTGCTGGCCTGCCCGCCCGGCAAGGACGCGCAGTTGCGCGAGGCCGTAGCAATAGTCGACCGCGAGATGAGCGCGATCCGCGATGCCGGCAAGGTCAAGGCGCGTGAGCGCATGGCCGTGCTGGCGGCGCTGAATCTGGCCTACCAGAAGGCCGAGCCCAAACCAGCGGCCAGGGCCGATGGCGGCGCCGGCAGCCAGCCCGGCAGCGTCGATCTGGACGCCCTGATCCAGCGCATCGACGAGGCCCTGGCGGCCGACGGCCAATTGCTCTGAGGCGGCGATTGCGCGGCGCCGAAAGCGGCGCCCATTGCTGCACCACCATGGCCGCGAAATGGTGTGACCGATCTGACCAAAAAGCCCGCCTCAAGATCCGTCCAGGCGGCGCGATTGGTGCTTAGAATGGACCCGTCCGTCGCGCAGTGTGGGGCCTAAATTCCCTGAACCGATGCTCAATGAGCAGGGCTTGGAACATCGCTTGGCAGGTGTGATCGTCTCGCGTCAGATGAACCCGAAGCCAAGCTGACCTCGCCCACCTGGACCTGATCTACATGGGTTCAGGATCCGGGTTCCATGCAGCGCGGCGGACAACCTCTTTTTGCTGGCGCAGCCCGGGTCGATGGGAAGTTACCCGCCCGGCGCTGCCCCACTCTCCCCCTCACCCAGCCCTGCCGCCATGCCCCGCCATTGGCTGATGAAGAGCGAGCCCGGCGAGTGTTCGATCGACGACCTGGCCGCCGCCCCACAGTGCACCGTGCCCTGGGTGGGCGTGCGCAACTACCAGTCGCGCAACGCCATGCGCGATTTGATGGCACTGGGCGACGATGTGCTGTTCTACCACTCGTCCTGCGCCGAGCCGGGCATTGCCGGACTGGCCTGCGTGGCCAGCCCCGCCTACCCTGACCCGACCCAATTCGATCCCGCCAGCCACTACTTCGACGCCAAGGCCACGCCGCTGGCGCCGCGCTGGCTGCTTGTCGACGTGAGGCTGGTGCGCAAGACCCGCTTGCTGGGCCTGCACAGCATGCGCCAGACCGTCGCGTTGGCCGACATGGCCGTGCTCAGGCGCGGCAACCGGCTGTCGATCACGCCGGTCAGCGCGCTGCAATGGCAGGTGCTGGGCGGCCTCCTGGCCTGATCCAGCGGCGCTGCTGCGGCTGAGAAGGCTCAGCCCGCAGGATCGAAGCGGATGCCGGCCAGCGCCACGGTATTGCCACCACGGCGCTGCGCCTCGACCAGTGCCGCATCGCAGGCGATCGCCACCTCGGCATGGCTGGATGCGGTGTGCGGAAAGCTGGCCACGCCCATCGACACGGTGAAACCCAGCTCCTGGCCGTCCAGGGCAACGATCTGGGCCGCACATTGGCGGCGCAGCCCTTCCATCCGCGAATGCGCCGTCGCCAGGCCAACCCCGGACAGCAGCACCGCAAAGTGGCGCTGGTCGGTTCGGCAGGAGGCGTCCATCGCCCGCGTATTGCCACGCAGCAGCCGGCCCATGGCTTCGAAAATACGCTGCTGGCCGGACTCTCCCGCAGCCTCGACCTGCTCGCTGAAGGCGTCCAGCGCGATGTGTACCAGCGCGAACTCGCGGTGCTCACGCACCGACAGGTCGACCTCGCGGCGGATCTGGTCGTCAAAGTGAGGCCGGGTGTACAGGCCGCTGGCGATGTCGCGCAGGCCTTGGTCGGCGATCTCCCGGCGCAGCGCGAGGTTGGCCGTCTGCTCTTGCTCAAGTTGCTGCAACACGCCACGGGCCTGGGCCTCACGGGCGCGTTGCGGCGCGTTGTCGATCCACAGGCTGACCAACCATTGGGTCTCGCTGTCCAGGCTGGGGCTGCGCAGCGCCGTCAAGTCGCGGCGCTGGCCACGCCACTCGAAGCGGTGGTCGCTGGAGAGCGCGCCGACGTGGGCCAGCGCGGTCTTGTCGGCGATGCGCAGGGCGCCGGCCAGGCCGGCGTCGAACAACTCTGCATCGGTGTGGCCCAGCCAGGCCGACGCCGGCACGCCGAACAGCGTTGCCATCGCTGCATTGACCTGACAGTAACGGCCGGTCAGCGCGTCCTTGACCGTCAGGCCAAAGGACTGGCGCTCGGCCATCGCCAGCACCAGCGCGCCGAACACACCTGCAGGCGCCTCGCCTTCGCCATCAACGGCGGCGGGGGCCAGCGGCTGCGGGGTTGGGGACAGGGTCAATGCAGTGCCTCTGGTGGGGGATTCAGTGCATCGGAATGATACCGAGCGAGCACGCCCCGATCGACACCTAGAGTGAGGGACTTGGGGCAGATGGCACAGCGCCTGGCCACAGGTTGGCACTGTCGACCGGCCGGCGTACCGGCGCACCGGCAACCTGGCGCCCAAGGCGGGCGGCCAGCGCTACACCAGACCGGCGTAGGCGCCGCCATCGAGCTGCAAGTTCTGGCCGGTCATGAAGCCGGCACTGGCAGCGCAGACGAAGGCGCAGGTGGCGCCAAACTCGTCGGGCCGACCCAGGCGCTTCGCCGGCAAGGTGTCGGCAATCCTCTGCCGTGCGGTGGCCCGGTCTATGCCCTGCTCGGCCATCAGGCGCTGCGCCATGAACTCCTGGCGGGCGGTGTCGAAGCGCTCGGGCAGCAGGTTGTTGATCGTCACGTTGTCGACGATCACTTCGCGCGCCAGCGCCTTGCTGACCGCCGTCAGGCCGGCGCGTGCCGCAGTCGACAGGCCCATCGCCGCGTGCGGCGTCTTGACCATCGCCGAGGTGATGTTGACGATGCGCCCGAAGCGGCGTGTGCGCATGCCCGGCAGCACCGCCCGGATCAGCAGCACGGCGGCGATCAGGTTGGCCTCCAGCGCCAGCAGCCAGGCGGCATGGTCCCAATCGTCGAGCTTGCCTGGCGGCGGGCCGGCGTTGTTGTTGACCAGGATGTCGGGTTGCGGGCAGGCGGCCAGCAGCATCGCCCGGCCGGCCTCGGTGTTGAGGTCGGCGGCCACGCCCAGCACGCGCGCGCCGGTGGCCTGGCGGATGCCTTCAGCGGCGGCGCCCAACTTGGCCGGGTCGCGGCCATTGATGACCAGTTCGCAACCCTCGGCCGCCAGCGCCATGGCGCAGGCATGACCCAGTCCTTGCGACGAGGCACAGACGACCGCCTTGCGGCCTCGAATTCCCAGATCCATCTGCGCTCCTCAGTGGGGTGGTCCGGCTGGCGTCGGGGCGGGTGGCGGCGCCGCCCGGCCAAGGATCAGATCAGCCGCCTTCTCGCCGATCATCAGCGTCGCGGCGTTGGTGTTGCCGCCGACGATGCTCGGCATCACCGAGGCATCAGCCACCCGCAGGCCGGCGACGCCATGCACCCGCAATTGCGGGTCGACGACAGCGGCCGGGCCAGTGCCCATCGCGCAGGTGCCGACCGGGTGGTGGGTGATGCCGCCGAGTTCACGGATTGCCGCGTCGAGTTTGGCGTCGCTGCGCAAGCCTGCGCCGGGCAGCACCTCCTCCTTGACCAGGCCACTCATGGGCGCGGTGGCGTACAGCGCCCTGGCAGTGCGGATCGCGGCGCGCATCACCCGCAGGTCGTCCTCGTGCGAGAACAGGTTCAGGGCGATCCGAGGCGGGTCGGCCGGATCGGCCGAGCGCAGCCAGACCCGACCCCGGCTCTTGGCGTAGAGCTGGCAGACCGTGACGTAGAAGCTGTGCGGCTTGGGCGCGACGATGCCCGGGAACCACAGGCCGGCGTCGAGCCGAACCGGGTTGCACAGCAGTTGCACGTTCTCTCGGTCCAGCCCGGGGTCGGACTTCAGCAGCAGCGTGCCGTTGCTGATCTGGGTCGCGAACGGTCCTTTGCCGAACAGCGCCCAGCGCAACAGCGAACCTATCGCCCGGTCCAGGCGCAGTTGATGGACGAATGTCGTCGGCTCAGTGGCGGTGAATTGCAGCGGCATGCGCGGGTGCTCGACCAGGTTCTCGCCGACCCCGGGCAGGTCCCGGACCACGGCAATGCCCAGGCGTTGCAGTTCCTCGGCCGGGCCTATGCCCGAGAGCATCAGCAATTGCGGCGAGCCATAGCAGCCGCCGCAGAGCACGACCTCCTGGCGCGCCCGCAGCCGTACCCGCCGGCCGTGCCGCAGCAACACCACGCCCAGCGCCCGCCCACCCTCGACCACGACGCGCTCGCTGCGGGCATGCGTCCAGACCGCCAAGTTGGGCCGGCCGCGGGCAGGCTGAAGGTAGGCGCGGGCACTGCTGTGGCGCCGACCGCGGCCGTCGATCGCGACATCGCCACGGGCGAAACCGCCGTGATGCTCGGCGTCGTAGTCGTCGTTGAGGCGATGGCCGGCGCGCTCGGCCGCCAAGCGCAGCGGTTCGGCCAGCAAGTGGGTGGTGTCAATCGGCCGAAGCTGGACCGCGCCGCTGCTGCTGTGGTGCGGCCCGTCGCCACGCCAGCTTGACTCACTGCGGATGAAGTACGGCAGCAACTCTGCATACGACCAGCCGCTGCAGCCGGCACGGGCCCAGTCGTCGAAGTCCAGGCGATGGCCGCGGATGTGGAACATGCCGTTGATCGACGACGAGCCGCCCAGCAGACGCCCACGCGGCAGCGGCAGCACCCGCCCGTTCAGCGCCGCCTCGGGCTCGCTGTGGTAGCCCCAGGTCAGCCCCGGCATGGCCAGGGCCTTGAGAAAACCCACTGGCATGCGCACCAAGGGGTGGGCGTCGCCGCCACCGGCCTCGAGCAGCACGACCCGGCGCTGGCCGTCCTGGCTGAGCCGGTTGGCGAGCACGCAGCCAGCCGTGCCCGCGCCGACGATGACGATGTCGGCGACCTCGTCCCAGTCTGCCGGCGAGCCCGCAGGTGCGGCCTGCGGGCTCACGCCGGGGCAAACATCGGCACAGCGTGGCCACCGTCGCTGGGCTGGAACACCACCCGCAGGCGCTGGCCGATGCGCAACGTGGCGGGGTCGCAGTCGATGATGTTGCTCAGCATCGTCGGCCCCTCATCCAGCGTCACGTAGGCCAGGGTGTATGCCGCCTCGGCCTGGCCCATGGTGCTGAAGGAGTAGAGCGTGGCGCCGCCTGCTGCCACGGTCCATTCGGTCGCGTCACTGAGGCAGAACGGGCAGATGTCGCGTGGATAGTGGTGGTACTTGGCGCAGGCGCTGCAGCGCTTGACCAGCAGTCGGCCCTGGTCTGCAGCCTGCCAATAGGCCAGGGTCTCGGGCAGGGCCATCGGTGCGGGCACCCGGCGCGTCATGCCAGCCTTTGCAGGATCAAAGTCGCAGCGGTGTGCCGCGAGCCCAACGCGCCACCGATGCCGCTGGCCAGCGCCCATTCGCAATCCTTGACCTGGACCGCCGGGTGGGCCTGGCCGCGCAGTTGCCGAACCGCCTCGATCACCTTGGTCACGCCGCCGCGGTTGGCCGGGTGGTTGTTGCACAGGCCGCCGCCATCGGTGTTGAACGGCAGCCGGCCACGACCGGCGATCAGGTTGCCATCGGCGACGAAGGGGCCGCCCTGACCCTTGCGGCAAAAACCCAGGTCTTCGAGTTGCATCAGCACGGTGATGGTGAAGCTGTCGTAGAGCGAGGCGTACTGGATCTGCGCCGGCGTCACGCCAGCCTCGGCAAACGCGGCAGGGCCGGTCCAGGCTGCGGCCGAACAGCTCAGGTCGATCTCGCCACCCATGGCGTGCAGTGGCGCCTCGCCGCAGCCGCGCAGCATCAGCAGCGGGCGCTGCATCGCGCGCGCCACCTCGGGTCGGGCGACGATCAGCGCGCCGCCGCCGTCGCTCATCACGCAGCAGTCGAGCCGGTGCAGGGGGTCGGCGACCATCGGCGAGGCCAGCACCTCGTCTACCGTGACGACCTGGCGCAGCATTGCGTTGGGGTTGTGCTGGGCATGCTGCGACGCCGCCACCTTGATCCAGGCCAGTTGCGCGCTGGTCGTGCCGAACTGGTGCATGTGCCGCCGCGCCACCATCGCGTAGAGGTTCTGGGTCGCCGGACCGTAGGGCAATTCGAATGCCAACTCCGGGCAATCGGGGTCGGGCGGGCGCAGCGCCAGCGGTGATCGGCCTGGTCGAGCGCCGGCTGCCGTTGCCCGCGCCTGGGCCTCGGCCAGGGCCGCCCGCGGCCGTCCGGCCAGGGTGATCAGCGCGACGTTGCAGCGCCCGGTGGCGATCGCCTGGGCGGCGTGGCCGACATGCAGCAGCGGCGCCGAGCCGCCGCAGTCGGTGCTGTCGAGGTGGCGCAGCTTCAGCCCCAGGTACTCGGCCACCGTCGCCGTTCCCAGACCAGGCGCGTCACCGGCGCAGAAGTAGCCGTCGATGTCTGACTTGGCCAGGCCGGCATCGGCCAGCGCGCCCTTGGCCACATCGGCATGCAGGCGCAGCACCGACAGGCCCTCGGCCTTGCGGGTCGGGTGCTCGTAGGCGCCGACGATGCAGGCTTGGCCGTTGAGCGTCATGGCAGCACTTCGCCCGGCCTGGCTTGCTGACCAGGCATGCAGCGGTCTGGCAACTGTCTCAATGGCATCTCACTGCTGCGGGGTGAAGCCCGAGGCCTTGATCACCGGGCCCCAGAAGTCGAGTTCGGCGCGGAGCTGCCTGTCGACCTCGCTGCCGGGCTTGTAGTCGGCCACCTGGAGGAATTTGCTCAACATCATGTCCCTGACCTCGGGCAGGGCCAGCACCTGGGCAAGCGCCTGCTGCATCCGCGCGAGTTCGGCCGCAGGCAGACCCTTGGGGCCCCACAGGCCCATCCAGCCGTCGCTGCCGCCACTGTCATAACCCTGCTCGGCCATGGTCGGCACCTCGGGCAGCAGGGGCGAACGCCTTGGCGCGAACACCCCGACCAGGTTGAGCTTGCCGGTCTTGGCATGCTGGATGGCATCACCGGCGACCAGGATGCCGGTCTTGATCTGGCCACCGATCAGGTCGATCACCAGCGGGCCATTGCCGCGGTAGGGCACGACCGTCATGCTCAGCCCGGCGACCTTGGCGAACTGCAGGCCGTTGAAATGGGTATCGCCGCCCATGCCGGCCGTGCCGAAGGTGCCGAACTCGGGGTTGGCCTTGAGCCAGGCGACGTACTCCCTGGCGGTCTTGACGCCGGTGGCGGCGTTGACCACCAGCGCCATCGGGTAGGAGTTGAGTTGCGCGACGGAGGTGAAGTCGGTGGTCATGTCGTAGCGCAGCACCGACACCGGGTAGGTCAGGTGCTGGAAGGTCAGGGTCGCATTCGGCGCGACCATGTAAGTCTGGCCGTCGGGCGCCGCGTTCTTCACCGCCTCGGCGGCCAGCCGGCCACCGACCCCGGGTCGGTTCTCCACGATCACGACCTGTTTGAGCGGCTCGCGCAGCTTGTCGGCCAACAGCCTGGCGATGGTGTCGGAGGCGCCGCCGGGGGCAAAGCCGACCAGCAGCCGGATCGGCGGCCGGTCGCTCTGGGCCTGGGCCGGAATCACCAGCGCGGTCAGGGCCAGGGTCAGGTCCAGGGCCAGGACCGTGGCCGGCAGGCTGCGGCGTGGCAAGTGCGGGATCGTCATGGCGTCACTCCGGTGGGTCTGGGTTGGATCGGTCGCTGGCCGGGCTGTAGGGCCGTGGCGGCGCTCAGGCACCGTCGCGCAGCAGCAGCAGCGCGTCCAGGGCCAGCACGCCGTCGGGGTAGGCCAGCAGCGGGTTGATGTCGATCTCGGCGATCTGCGGGTTGGCGCGCATCTGCGCACCGAGCTGCGCCACCACCCGGGCGATCGCGGCGAGGTCTACGCCGGCCTGGCCACGCAAGCCGCGCAGGACGGCGGCGGCCTTCAGGCGCTGCAGTTCGGCGACGATGTCGCCCTCGGCCAGGTCGGCCGGCAGCAGCCGCACGTCGGCCAGCGCCTCGATCCAGATGCCGCCCAAGCCGACCAGCACGACCGGGCCCCAGTCGGGGTCGCGCCGGGCGCCGACCACCAGCTCCAGCCCCTTTGCAGCCATGGACTCGACCAGCACGCCGTCCAGCGCTCCGGCGGCCAGGAGATCGGGCCGGTGCTTGGCCAGGTTGGCGTGCAGGCGATCCCAGCCCTGGCGCAGTCGCAGCGGGTCGGTCAGGCCGACGACCACGCCGCCGACATCGCTCTTGTGCGGCAAGGCGCCGGCCTGGGCCTTCAACACCACCGGCCAGCCGATGCCTTCAGCGATCTTCAGGGCCTCGTCAATATCCTGCGCCAGGCCGCCACGCGGGATCGGGATGCCGACCGCCGCCAGCCACTGCTTGCCCTGCCATTCGGCACAAATTCGATTCGGCGGGACGACGCCTGGCAGCGCCACTGCTGCCGCCGCGGCCACCCCCGCGCAGCGCGCCGCCCGTTGCCCGGCCTGGGCGTAGGCCGCCACCTGGCGCAGCGCCCGCAGCGCCCGGTCGGCCGAGCGGAACAGGCTCAGGCCGTGGCGGCGGATCGCATCAGTGAAAAACGGCTCGACCGGGCCGTCGTCGCCGGTCAGCACCAGCACTGCCGGCTTGCTCAGGCCGGCCAGGGCCGGCACGACATGCTGCGCCTTGTCGCGCTGCGCCATCTCTGGGCCGACCGGGATGCTCAGCACCAGGCTGCCGATCTGCGGGTCGGCAGCGATGGTCTGGACGATCTCGCCGATCAGGCCGGGCTGGCGCACGCCAATGGTGGTGTAGTCGAGCGGGTTCTCGGCCACCGCGTAGCTTGGCAGCTTGTCGCGCAGCCAGGCGGTGGTGGCAGGCGTCAAGGCCGGCAGGTCAAGCTGGATCGCCTCGGCCAGATCGAGCGCGATGTTCTTCATCGCCCCCGAGCCGGTCACGAAGGCCGTGCCACCGCCGGGTGGCTGGGGATGGCGCAGCAGCACCGCCGTGGTGTCGAACAGCTCGTCCAGCGTCTGCACCACCACCACCGCCTCGCGCCACAGCAGCGCGGTGGCGCTGGCGTGGTCGCCGGCCAGTGCGCCGGTGTGCGAGGCGGCCGCGTCGCGGGCTCGGGCGCTGCGGCCGGGCATCAGCAGCACGATCGGCTTGGCCGCCTGCAGCGCCTCGCGGGCCAGCGCCAGAAAGCGCTGCGGCTGGCGGATTTGCTCGGCGTAGACCGCGACGACCCGGGTCTGCGGGTCGGCCAGGCAGTGCGCCAGCACATCCTCGACCCCGACCGAGGCCTCGTTGCCGGTGGAAAACACGGTCGTCAGCGGCAGCCCCCGGCCGATGAAGGCGTCGCGCAGGGTGGCGGCCATGAAGCCGCTCTGCGCCACCACGGCGATGCCGGTGCGGCCGGCGCAGGGGTAAGGCGCGATCGACTCGAAAGTCAGCGCCAGGCCGGTCTCGAAATTGCTATAGCCCATGCAGTTGGGCCCGACGATGGCCATCCTGCCGGCGGCATCGCACAGCGCCCGCTGGCGCGCCCGCCCGGCCGGGCCGGTCTCGGCATAGCCCGAGGCGAACAGCACCGCCGCGTGGCAGTCGCGCGCCGCCAGCGCCGCAACCGCGTCGAGCACGCCGGCTTCGGGGATCGCCAGTACCGCGACATCGATGCCCGGCGGCAGATCCGAAACTGACCTGTAACAGGGCCGACCGAGGATGGCGTCGCTGCTGCGGCTGACCAGGTGCACCCTGCCGGCATAGCCCCAGCGTTCGAGGTTGCCCAGGACGAAGCCACCAAAGGCGCGCGGATCGGCCGAGGCGCCGACGATGGCCACCGCAGCCGGCCGCAGCAGCCTGTCCATCTGCACGACAGGTCGGCCTGACTCGGCCATGGGCGAATTCAGAGTCGGCATTTCGCTATTCTGGCATGCCAGATAAGGCAATTGGTATGCCAGCCTCGGACTTCTTTGACCACCTGTCGCAAGTATCCACCAGTGAAGCGTCAGCCTCTCAGGATCTACGGATGCCACAAATCAACCGTGGTATCCTGAATTCCCCATCGAGCCCATCAACGCCATGCCGACCGAAGCTGCCAGCGCCGCCGACGCCCGATTGCGTGGCGGCCGTTCGGCCGACATCCGCGCAACCCTGCAGGACGAGATCGAAAGCGGCCGCCTGCCGCCCGGCGCGGCGCTGGACGAGCGCGCCCTGGCGCTGCGCTTTGCGGTCTCGCGCACACCCGTGCGCGAGGCGCTGCAACTGCTGGCCGCGCGTGATCTGGTGCGGATCGCGCCACGCCAGGGGGTGACGGTGTCGCGGCTGTCTATCGCCAAGGTTCGGGCGATGCTGGAGTTCATCGCCGAGCTCGAGTCGGTCGCCGCCAAGCTTGCGGCGCGGCGCATCGACGACGCGCTGGCGCTGCAACTGGACACGGCCATGGCCGGCTGCCAGGCGGCGGCGGTCGGCGGCGGCGCGGCCGAGTACAGCCTGGCCAACGCCGTCTTCCACGAGGCGATCTATGCCGGCAGCCGCAACGTCTACCTGGCCGCGCAGATCCGCCAGGCGCGGCAGATGCTGCAGCGCTACCGGGTGCGCGACTTCCAGAACAAGCAGACCATCGCCAAGTCGCTGCAGGACCATTTGAAGATCGCCCGCGCCATCCAGGCCGGCGACGAGGCCGGCGCCGCCCAGGCGATGCAGTTGCATGTGCCGGTCGGCTCGACCGGCTTCTCCGAGTTCCTGGCGACCGTGCCGATGCACTTTTTTGAGGCCGACACCGCGGGGGACATGGCATGGCCATGAGCAGCGCAGACAACGACTTGCTGACCCGCGTCGAGAACGGCGCGGCGATGGGCGAAATGATCCGCCAGCACTATTGGCTTCCGGCCATTCCAGCGGCCCTGCTCGAAGCCGACGGCCGGCCCTACCGGGTGCGCCTGCTCGGCACCGACCTGGTGGCCTGGCGCGCCAGCGACGGCGCGGTCGGCATCCTCGACGAGCGCTGCCCGCACCGCGGCGCCTCGCTGGCACTGGCGCGCAACCAAGACAACGGCCTGCGCTGCCTCTACCACGGCTGGAAGCGCAATGTCCGCGGTGATGTGGTCGAGGCCCCCAACCATGGCGGCGACCAGGCGACGTTCTGCGCCCACCTGCGCCTGAACCGCTACCACGCGGTCGAGCGAGGCGGCATCGTCTGGGCCTGGCTGGGCCGAGGCGACAACCCGCCGCGCTTTCCCGAGCTGCCCTTCGTTGACTTGCCCGCCGAGCGGCGCTCGGTCACCAGCGTTGAGGTGCCGACCAACTGGGTGCAGGCAGTCGAGGCCTCGATGGACTCCTCGCATGTCGGCGTGCTGCACGAGTCGACCAGCCAGATCGCCGCCGGCGGTGGCGGCGGCAACCAGCGGCTGCTGATGAACCAGGCGCTGGCGCCGAAGCTGGAGTTCGAAGACCGGCCCTACGGCTACCGCTACGCCGCGCTGCGGGCGATTGGCGATGGCCAGGTCTATGCCCGGGTCAACCACTTCGTGATGCCCTGGTACGGACTGATCTGCGCGCCCACTGCCGACGGCCCGAGCACGGCGTTCTTCAGCACCCCGGTCGACGACAGCCGTCACCGCGCCTGGTTCGTGCACTTCAACCCCGGCCGGCCACTCGGCATGACGGTGATGTCGGCCTCGCCCGACCTCTGGAACTTTCCGCCGCTGCCGCCCGGTCGGGCCGAAGACAACTGGGGCCAGAACCGCGACCTGATGCGGCGCGGCCACGCCACCGGCTTTCCCCAGCACCTGGGCACCGAGGACTTCGCCATGTTCATCAGCCAGGGCGTGATCGCCGACCGCAGCACCGAGCAACTCTGCTCGGCCGACGGCGCGGTGCTGCGGGTGCGCCAGGCGCTGCTGCGCTCGGTGCGCGAATTCGTCGCCGGCAATGTGCCGACCCTGGCCGACAACCCGGCGCTGGACTACCGCAACATCCGCCCGGTCGGCGCGCTGCTGGCGCCGGGCGAGGATTGGCGCAACCTGGGCGGCGGCACGCCCGCCTGAACCTACCCCACACCCATGAGCACCGACCTGGTCACGTATGAACTGGCCGGCGCAATCGCGCTGATCGGCCTGAACCGCGCTGACAAGCGCAACGCCATCAACGAGGCGATGATCGCCGCGCTGCGCAGTGCGGTGGTGCGCGCCCACGACGAGGCCGATGTCGGCATCCTGTTCGGCCACGGCGGCAACTTCAGCGCCGGGCTGGATCTGGGCGAGGCACTGGCCCGCGCCAGCGGCAAGACCCCGCCGCCGCGCAAGCGCAAACGCCATGCCTGGCACGAGGTGTTCGACCAGATCGAGCGCGCACCGATCCCGTTCGTGGCGGCGCTGCACGGCGCGGTGGCTGGCGGCGGCTTCGAGCTGGCAATGGCTGCGCACTTGCGGGTCTGCGACGAGGGCGCCTTCTTCGGCCTGCCCGAGGGCCAGCGTGGCATCTTCGTCGGCGGCGGCGGCACGGTGCGCATCCAGCGCGTCGTCGGCACCACGGTGATGACCGACATGATGCTCACCGGCCGGCTGCTGTCGGCCGCCGAGGCAATGCAGGAGCATGTGGTGCGCTATGTCGTGCCGCCCGGCCAGGCGCTGGCCAAGGCACGCGAGTTGGCCACCCGCATCGCCCAGAACTCGGTCGACACCAACTGGATGATCGTCAACGTCCTGCCCAGGGTCCACGACCTGTCGCACGACGATGGCCTGTTCGTCGAGCAGCTCAACAACGCGGCGGCGCGGCCGCCCGAGGCCAGGCAGCGCCTGCAGGAGTTCATCGACGGCAAGGCGGCGGCGCTGGTGGCGCCAACAGCGGTCGAGCCCAAGGCCTGACGGCGATGTCTTCCAGCGACTGGTTTGCCGCGCCCAGCCAGGCCGAGCGCGACCGCGCCGCCGCCCATGCCCGGTCGGCCGAGGCCCAGGCCGGCCACATCCCGGACCTGCCGGCCGGCACCGGCGCGCGCCCGGTCGAGCGGGTGGCGGTCATTGGCGCCGGCACCATGGGCGGCGGGATCGCGATGGCGCTGGCCAACGCCGGCCTGGCCAGCACCCTGATCGATGTCGATACGCCCAGCCTGGCGCGTGGCCTGGAGCGCATCCGCGCCAATTACGCCGTCAGCGTCGCGCGCGGCAAGCTCAGCCAGGCCCAGGTCGAGGCCCGGTTGGCGACGATCCAGGCCAGCACGGCGTTGGCCGATGCCGGCGCCGCTGACCTGGTGATCGAGGCGGTGTTCGAGGACCTGGCGCTGAAGCAGCGCCTGTTTGGCCAGATCGACAGGATCGCCCGCCCCGGCGCGATCCTGGCGACCAACACCTCGGGCCTGGACATCGACGCGATCGCGTCGGCCACCACCCGCCCGGCCGATGTCGTCGGGGCGCACTTCTTCAGCCCGGCCCAGGTGATGCGCCTGCTCGAGGTGGTGCGCAGCCGCGACACCGCGCCGGACGTGGTCCAGACGCTGATGGCGCTGGGGCCACGCCTGGGCAAGGTCGCGGTGCTGGCCAGGGTCTACCCCGGCTTCATCGGCAATGCGCTGTTCCGCCAGTACCACCGCGAGGCGCACTTCCTGATCGAGGATGGCGCCCTGCCGCACGAGGTCGACGCGGCGCTGACCGGCTTCGGCTACGCCATGGGCGTCTTCGCCGTCCACGACATGGCCGGCAACGATGTCGGCTACCCGACCCGCAAGGCACAGACCGCGACCCGGGCCCAAAACCGGCGCTGGAGCGACCTGATCCTGAGCCTGGTCGAGCAGGGTCGGCTGGGCCAGAAAAGCGGCAAGGGCTGGTACCGATACGAGCCCGGCAGCCGCACGCCACAGCGCGATCCTGAACTCGAAGCCCTGGTCGTCGCCGAGTCGGCGCGTCTGGGCATCAGCCGCCAGGCCGTTGGCCGCCAGGAGATCCTCGAACGCTGCCTGTTTGGCATGGTCAACGAAGGTGCCCGGCTGTTGGAGCTGGGCATCGCCCAGCGCCCCGGCGACATCGACATCGTCTGCCTCAGCGGCTACGGCTTCCCGGCTGCGCAGGGCGGGCCGATGGCCATGGCCGACCGGATTGGCCTGGACCATGTCGCCGCCGCGGTGCAGCGGCTGCATGCCCGGCACGGCCTGTGGTGGCAGCCCGCGCCGCTGCTGTTGCAACTGGCGCGCCAGGGCAGCAGCTTTGCGCAATGGCAGGCGCGCCGCTGAGGCGGCCGCCGCTCAGTGAGCCGCGACCCCCAGCCAGGCGTCCAGCGGCGCCGGATCGGCCAGCAGTGCGGCGCTGCTGGCGCGGTAGGCGATGCCGCCGCGGTCGAGCACGATCGCGTCGTCGGTCACGCCCAGCACCATGTGCGGGTGCTGCTCGACCACGATGGACGACAGGCCTTCATCGCGGGCGACGCGGCGGATCGCCTGCAGCAGTTCCTGCACGATGATCGGCGCCAGGCCTTCCAGCGGCTCGTCTAGCAGCAGCAGTTGCGGGTTCAGCACCAGGGCGCGGGCGAAGGCCAGCATCTGCTGCTCGCCGCCCGAGAGCTGCGTGCCGAGGTTGCGGCGGCGCTCTTGCAGCCGCGGGAACAGGCCCCAGACGCGGGCGATGTTCCATGGCCCCGGCCGGGCCACCGCGCTGAGGTTCTCTTCGACCGTCAGCGACTTGAAGATATTGCGCTCCTGCGGCACCCAGCCGATACCGGCGCCGGCCCGGGCATAGACCGGCAGCGCCTCGATGCGCCGGCCCGCCAGCGAGATCTGCCCGGCGTGGCGGCGGGTCACGCCGACCAGGGTGTCGATCAGGGTCGTCTTGCCGGTGCCGTTGCGCCCCAACAGGGCCAGCGAGCGGCCGGCGGGCAGGTCGAAGCTGACATCGTTGAGGACCACCGCCTCGCCATAGCCGCAGCGCAACCCGGACACCGAAAGCAGCAGCTCAGTGCCCATGCGCCGCCCCCTGCGTGTCGACCTGGCCGAGGTAGACCGCCCGCACCTGCGGGTCGGCGGCGATCTGCTCTGGCGGCCCTTCGGTCAGCACCGCGCCGTTGACCAGCACCGTGATCCAGTTGGCGAAGCTGAAGACCAGGTCCATGTCGTGCTCGATCAGCAGCACCGAGACCTCGGCCGGCAGCGCCGCCACGGTGGCCAGGATGTCGCGCCGCTCGGCCGCCGGCACGCCCGCTGCGGGCTCGTCGAGCAGCAGCACCTGGGGTTTGAGGGCCACCGCCAGGCCGATCTCGAGCAGGCGGCGCTTGCCGTAGGGCAGCTCGCGGGTGGGCTGATCGGCGTGCTCGCTGAGGCGGAACTGGACCAGCAGGGCGTCGACTTCGGCGGCGACCTGGGCGTCGCTGCCGATTGGTTGCCACCAGCGTCGGGCGCTGTCGCGCCGGCTGGCCACGGCCAGCGCCAGGCTCTGGGTCGGGCTCAGGCTGGGGTAGAGCTGGTTGATCTGGAAGGTCCGCGCCAGGCCCAGCCCTACCCGGGCATGCGGCGCCATGGCGGTGATGTCGCGGTCACCGAGCAGGACCCGGCCGGCGCTGGGCGCAAGCACCCCGGTGAGTTGGTTGATCAGGGTGGTCTTGCCGGCGCCATTCGGCCCGATCAGGGCGTGGCGGGCACCGCGGCGCAGGTTCAGGCTGACGTCGGCAGTGGCGGTGATGCCACCAAAGCGCTTGCTCAGGTGTTCAGTGCGCAGGATCACGGCCTGGTCCATCAGCGCCCCCTGCCAAACCAGCGCGCCGGGCGGAACAGCCGGTCCCGCCCGACCAACATCAGCAGCACCAGGAACAGGCCGATCCAGAAGGTCCAGTACTGGGCGGTAACGGCCGAAATCAGGTCGTGCAGCACCTTGAAGGCAATCGCCCCGACCAGACCGCCCCAGAGCCAGCCGGCGCCGCCTATCACCAGCGCCAGCATGACGTCGGCGCTGCGGTGGAACTCGAGCACGTCGAGCGAGGCAAAACCGGTGGTCTGGGCCAGCAGCGCACCGGCCGCCCCGGCCAGCCCGGCGGCCAGGGTGTAGACCAGCGCCAGCCGGCCGTTGACGCTCAGGCCCATCGCCACCAGCCGCAATCGGTTGTCGCGCAGCGCCTGCATCGACATGCCGAGCGGCGAATGGACCATGCGGCGCAGCAGCACGAAGGCCACGAACAACACCGCCAGCGAATAGAACGAGGCCACGCGGGCGCCCAGGTCGAACTCGAAACGGCCGAGCAGCGGCGCCATCACCACGCCCTGTAGGCCGTCGGCGCCGCCGGTGAGGGTGTCGAACTTGTTGGCCAGCTCGAACAGCACCAGGGCCACGCCCATGGTCACCATCAACCGGGTCAGGTCGGTGCCGCGGACGATCATCGGGCTGGTGACGGCGCCCAGCAAGGCGCCCAGCAGGGTGCCCACCACCAGGCCAACCAATGGGTCGGGCATGACGTGCTTGGCAAACAGCGCCGCCCCGTAGGCGCCGACGCCGAAGAAGGCGGCATGGCCGAGCGAGACGATGCCGGCATAGCCCAGGATCAAATCCAGCGACAGCGCGAACAGCCCGAGGATGGCGACCTCGTTGATCAGCGCGGCGTGCTGCGCCAGCAGCAGTGGCGTGGCCCAGATCGCCGCCCACAGGGCCAGCTCCCAGGGCCGCCAGCGCGCCGGCGCACGCAGCGCGGCGGCCACCGCGCCTGCGCTCACTTGCCGCCTCCACGGCTGAACAGGCCCTGCGGGCGCCAGAGCAGGATCGCGATCATCAGCACATAGACGATGAACGAGCCGAGCTTGGGCAGGTAGTACTTGCCCATCACGTCGGCAATCCCCAGCACCAGCGCCGCGACCAGCGGCCCGGTGATCGAGCTGGTGCCGCCGACCGCGCAGACGATCAAGAAATAAACCATGTACTTGAAGGGAAAGCTCGGGTCCAGGCCGAACAGGTCGGCACCCAGCGCGCCGCCCAGGCCGGCCAGGCCAGAGCCAAAGGCAAAGGTCAGTAAAAACACCCGGTTGACCGGGATGCCCAGGCCGGCGGCCACGCGCGGGTCGTCGACTGCGGCGCGCAAACGGCTGCCGAAACGGGTGCCCGAGAGCACCGCCTGCAGCGCCAGGGCCAGCGCGATGCAGACCACGACCACGAACAACCGGTAGGCGCCCATGCCCAGGGTCAACAGGCCCGAGCCGAACTCGAAGCGCTGGCGCAGCGCCAGCGGCAGGGTGATGTTCTGCTGTGAACTGCCCATCAGGAAATCCACCGCCGCCACCGCCATGAAGGTCAGGCCGATGGAGAACAGCACCTGGTCCAGGTGCGGCTTGCTGTACATCGGCCGATAAATGCTGCGCTCAAGCAACGCGCCTGCTGCGGCGGTGACGACAAAGGCCGCCGGCAGGCAGGCCAGGAATGGCCAGCCGGCGCGCTGCATCAGCAGCACCAGGATGTAGCCGCCAGCCATGGCAAAGGCGCCATGGGCCAGGTTGATGAAGTTCATCAGCCCCATCGTCACCGCCAGCCCGAGCGAGAGCACGAACAGCAGCATGCCGTAGGCGATGCCGTCGAACAGCAGGGTCAGCATCGGCGGCGTCTGGCCTCGGGTCGCGCTGGTGAGAGGGCCAGGCTCACTTCAGTTTGCCGGGATCCTTGACCGCCTTGAGCGTGGCGAACTCGATGTTCCAGAGCTGGCCATTGACCTTCTCGACCTTGCGGATGTAGATGTCCTGGACGATCTCGCGGGTCTGGCCGTCGATCAGCACCTGGCCGCGCGGGCTTTCGAAGATCTGGCCCTTCATCGCGTCCAGCAGCGCCTGGCCACCGGCACCCTTGCTGGTGTCCAGCGCCTTGTAGATCAGGCGCATGCCGTCGTAGCCGCCGACCGACATGAAGTTGGGGCGGAACTTGTTGGCCGCCATGAACGCCTCGACGTACTTCTTGTTGGCCGGGCTGTTGTGGGCGGCGGAGTAGTGGTGGGCGTTGACCACGCCCAGCGCGACGTCGCCGATGTCGTTCAACTGGTCGTCGTCGGTCACGTCGCCGGTGGTGATCAGCTTGATGCCGGACTTGTCCATGCCGCGTTCGGCGTACTGCTTCATGAACTGCGCGCCCTGGCCCGAGGGCAGGAACACGAACAGGGTGTCGGGCTTGGCATCGCGCGCCTTCTGCAGCACCGGGGCGAAGTCGGGGCTGCGCAGCGGGGTGCGCAGCTTCTCGATCACCTGGCCGCCGTTGAGGGTGACGGCGTCGCCGAAATACTTCTCGGCGTCAAAGCCTGGTCCGAAATCGCTGACCAGGGTGACGACCTTCTTGCTGCCGTTCTTCGACGCCCATTCGCCCACCGCCTGGGTGTACTGCGGCACGGTGAAGCTGGTGCGCACGATGAACGGGCTGGCTTCGGTGATCGACGAGGTGCCGGCCGCCATCACCACCATCGGCGTCTTGCTTTGTGTGGCGATCGGAGCGGTGGCCAGGGCCAGCGGGGTCAGGCCGAAGCCGGCCAGGGCCACAACCTTGTCGTTGACCACCAGTTCCTGCGCCAGCCGGCGGGTGGTGTCGGCCACGCCCGCGTCATCCTTGATGATGACCTCGACCTTTTTGCCGCCGGCCTTGCTGCCGTTCTGCGCGACCCAGAGTTTGATTGCGGCGTCGATCTGCTTGCCGGTCGAGGCCGAGGGGCCGGTCATCGGCAGGATCACGCCGATCTTGACGCTGTCGGCCTGGGCCAGGGCGGCGCTGCCGCCCAGTGCCAGGGTCAGTCCGGCAGCAGCGCCCAACAGGTGGCGGCGGGGGAAGTGGGGGTTCATGGCGTTACTCCGTGGCAAATGTTGGAAATGGCGAAAACGGTGGAAATCGGACAGCGGTTCAGTCACCGGCCGCGGCCAGCACCTGGGGGTTCAGCGGGGTCAAGGGCCGGCCCGGCGTCGGTCCTAGGCCCAGCGCCGCGATCAGGTTGGTGGCGGCCAAATCGGCCATGGCGCGCCGGGTCGGCCCGCTGGCGCTGGCGATGTGCGGGGTCAGCACCACGTTGGGCAGGCCCAGCAGTTCGGGGTGAACCGCCGGTTCGCCTTCGAACACATCCAGACCGGCGGCGGCAATTGTCCGCTGCCGCAGCGCGGCGGCCAGCGCGGCGTCGTCGACCACGCCGCCACGGGCGATGTTGGTCAGGGTGGCGCCGGGCTTCATCAACGCCAGTTCGGCCGCAGCCACCATGTGGTGCGATGCCGGGCTGTAGGGCACGACGATCACCAAGTGGTCGGCCTGGCGCAGCAAATCGTCCTTGCTGACCCAGCGGGCGCCGAGCTGCTGCTCGACAGCGGGATCGAGCCGGCTGCGGTTGTGGTAGATCACCGGCATGCCAAAGCCGAGCGCAGCGCGCCGCGCAATCGCCTGCCCGATGCGGCCCATGCCGAGCACGCCCAGGGTCGTGCCATGCACGTCGGCGCCGGCAAAGAAGTCGTAGGACCAGTGGGTCCAGCGCCCGGCGCGCAGGTAGTGCTCGGCCTCGCTGATGCGCCGGGCGGTGGCCATCATCAGCGCGAAGCCGAAGTCGGCGGTGGTCTCGGTCAGCACATCGGGCGCATTCGTCACCAGCACCCCGCGCGCGGTGCAGGCATCGAGGTCGATGTTGTTGTAGCCCACCGCCATGCTGCAGACCGCACGCAGCTCGGGGCAGGCGTCGAGCAGCGCCGCGTCGACCCGCGGCGTGGCCGCCAGCAGCAGGCCGGCGCAGCCCTGCAGCCGCTCGGCCAGGGTCTGGGGCGTCCAGTCGATATGTCGATCAGCCGCACACGGCGCATCGAGGTCGAACACCGCTTGCAGTCTGGCCAGCACGGACTCGAACATCGGGATCGCCACCAGCACCCGGTGGGTTTGGCCGGCGGTCATTTCGCCAGCCCCGACGCCACGGCGGCAGTGGCTGAGCCCTGTTTGATCGGGTGGCCATGCCAGCCCAGCAGCGCCAGCATCACGAAGAAGCCGATCACATAGGCCAGGGCCACATGCCAGCCGCCGCGCAGCCAGGCCGTGACCGAACGCGCCTCGGGGAACATGCCTGCCAGCGCCACCCCGGCCGAGGAGCCGAACCAGACCATCGAGCCACCGAAGCCGACGGCGTAGGCCAGGAAGCCCCAGTCGAAGCCGTCCTGGCGGATCGCCAGCGCGGTCAGCGGGATGTTGTCGAACACCGCCGAGACGAATCCCAGGCCGAACGCGGTCTGCCAGGACGGGCTGGGCAGGTGCTCGACCGGCATCAGCGAGGCACACCAGACCAGCGAGAGCAGGAACAGGCTGCCCTGCAAGGCGCCGGGCAGCAGGCTCCAGTTGGGGCTGCGCAGCACCATCGACAGCAGCAAGGCCAGCACCACAGAGGCACCGATCACCGGCCAATGGTCGAGCACGGCCGGGTCGCGCAGGTTGAACCAGAGGTTGGTGGAAACCGCCGCCAGCAGCACGAACAGCACCACCACCAGCCGGCCCGCGTCAATCTTGGCGCCGACCGTGTCGTCTTTCTGGATCGGCTGCCAGGCATGCTGTTGCTTGGCCGCGATCACGCCAAAGATGCACAAGGCCACGCCGCCACCGACGAAGGCCTCCAGTACCCACAGCGGGCTGGCGCCAGCGATCCACATCATGGTCGTGGTGGTGTCACCCACCACGCTGCCCGCGCCGCCGGCATTGGACGCGGCGACGATGGCGGCGAGATAGCCGATGTGGACGCGGCGCTTGAACAGCACCGCCGCCATGCTGCCGCCGATCATCGCGGCGGCGATGTTGTCGAGGAAGGTCGAGATCACGAACACCCCGACCAGCAGCACGAAGCCGCCGCGCCAGTCGTCGGGCAGGACATGCGGCAGCACCTCGGGCACACGGCTGCGCTCGAAATGGTCGGCCAGCAGGGCAAAGCCGACCAGCAGGCCGAGCAAGTTGGCCAGCGTCACCCACTCCTGGCCGAAGTGCCCGGCCAGGCCCGCCGAACCGGCGCCGGACTTGAAGCCGGTGTACAGCCATTGGTAGGCGGTGATGGCAATGGCGCCGGTCAGCGCCACCCGCAAGGTGTGGCGGTGGAACAGCGCCACCCCGAGCAGCACCAGCGCGAACAGGCCAAAGTCCAGCGGCACGCCGGCCAGCATCGGGCGCGCGCTGGCGACGGTGGTGGTGGCGGTTGTCATGGCGGCAACCGCCGATTGCGGCAGAGCCAACAGGCCGAGCACGCTCAGCAGCGCGACGCCGGATCGATGCAGATTCAAGCGGTCTCCTCGGGGGCATGGCGCCACCTTGATCCGGTGGCGAGGGAAATGGCAGGATTGTTCCATCGCGACCCAGGTGCATCGGCCCGGGTTTGCCTGGGCTGGCGGCACCGCCGCTCACCAATTTAGGCAGGCCGAACTATTTTGCTGCACCGCAACAAAAACCGCTTGCAATCCTCGCGGCAGCTCCTATACTTCAGTCCATGTTGCAGTGCAGCATAAGCGCGAAAGGCGCCAAGCTGAGCGCGCAAACAGAGTGTTCATCCAACCTTATCCACAGGAGTTATCCCATGTCCTTCATGACCCAAGACCAATTCGCCGCCGCCGGCAAAGCCAACCTCGAGACCCTGTTCGGCCTGACCTCGAAGGCCTTCGAAGGCGTCGAGAAGCTGGTCGAGCTGAACCTGCAAGTGGCCAAGGCCACGATGGGCGAAGCCGCCGACAACGCCCGGGCCGCGCTGGCCGTCAAGGACCTGCAAGAGCTGCTGGCCCTGCAAACCAACCTGCTGCAACCCTCGGCCGAGAAGGTCGCTGCCTATAGCCGCCACCTCTACGACATCGCCACCGCCGCCAACGCCGAGGTCAGCAAGACCACCGAAGGCCAGCTCGCCGACCTGCAAAAGACCTACATGGGCGTGGTCGACGCCGCCGTCAAGAACGCCCCGGCCGGCTCCGAGAACGTCACCAGCCTGGTCAAGTCGGCTGTCAACGCCGCCAACAACGCCTATGAGAGCGTTGCCAAGGCTGCCAAGCAAGCCGCCGACATGGCCGAAGCCAACTTCAACGCCGTGACCAGCACGGCCGTCAAGGCCTCGCAAACGGCTGCCAAGGCTGCCAAGCGCGCCGCCTGAGCCGGCACCAGGCCCAGCGCCTGAATCGAACCAGAGCCCGACCGCTGCGGAACTTTTCCCGGCAGTCGGCCTCGCACAAGGGCAGTGGCTGAGTTTGGCTGCTGCGGCTTCGTGTGTTGGTTGTCTCCTCGGTACCTTTTGAAAGCTTGGTTTTCCGGGTACCTTGTCAGCCTGACGGTTCGCCGTCAGGCTGCTTTTTTTTGGCCGTGCCATGGCCGCACCTTGGCCGCGCCATTGCCACGTGGTGGCCGCCAAACATGGTCCGGCAGTCGCGCTGCCGCGCTTGAGCTGCCTCAGCGCGTCAAGGCACTGATGCGCGCCCGCAGGTCGGGCAGCGCCCGCAGCGCTGCCTCGCGGCCGGCCGCCACGGCCTTCAGGCGCGCCCCGAAGTCGGCGCTGGCCACACCTTGCAGTGCCGGCCGGACGACGAGGTCGGCGTCGCGCAGTTCCAGCACATTGATGCTGCGGCCCATGATGGCGAAGGTCTGCAGCAGGATCTTGAACGGATCGCTGGTGGAATTGCCGTCGGGCGGCGAGCTGATGTCCACCGCCAGCACCAGTTCCGCCCCCATCTGCCGGGCAAAGCGCACCGGCACGGGCGAGACCAGGCCACCGTCGACGTACTCGCGCGTGCCGATCCGCACCGGCTGGAACACCGCCGGCACCGCGCTGCTGGCACGCACCGCCGCGCCGGTGTCGCCACGCTGGAACAGGATCGCGGCGCCGCTGTCCAGGTCGGTGGCGACGATGCCCAGCGGCAACTTCATCTGCTCGATTGACCGGCCACCGGTCTGCTCCCGCACATAGCGCGCCAGGGCCTCGCCGCGGATCAGACCGCGGCCGGGAAACGACCAGTCCGTGATCGCCGACTCGTCCATGGTCTGCGCCAGTGCGGCCATCTCGGCGCCGCTGCGGCCAGAGGCGTAAATCGCCGCGATCAGGCTGCCGGCGGAGGTGCCGGTGACCGAATCGATCCGGATTCCGGCCTCCTCCAGCACCTGGATCACGCCGATGTGGGCAAACCCGCGCGCCGCGCCGCCGCCCAGCGCCAGGCCGATGCGCGGCGGGCGCGGGACCCGGGCCGGCACCACGGCAGGCACGGCGGGCACGGCCGCTTCTGTGCTCGGTGGCGGGTTCGTGGGCGGGTTCGTGGACACCACGGCCGGCGTCTGGCAGCCCAGCAGGCCGGCCACGGCGACCGCGACAAGCCCAGTGGCGATCGATCGCGCGGCGGTGGCGCAAGGTGTGGTGCAGGGCAAAAGGTGGCGGCGGCTCATGGCGGAATTTTACGGACCACGGTGACGACCCCGCATCTATAGACCAATTTCAACTTATGGAACAAGAAGAAAGTCGTTTTCATTTATATGCCGCCTGCCTACAGTGCGCCCTGCCCGATCAATGCGGGCTTGCCACCCAACCGCCCAACCGCCCAAACACCCCGACACATGGACTGGACAGCAACTTTCAGCGGCTTTGCGATCGGCCTGATCGTCGGCCTGACCGGCGTCGGCGGCGGCTCGCTGATGACGCCCTTGCTGATAACCGTGTTCAAGCTCAATCCGGCCGTGGCGATCGGCACCGACCTCTGGTTCGCCGCGATCACCAAGTCCGGCGGCGCCTGGGCCCACCAACGCCACGGCCATGTCGACTACCGCATCACCGGGCTGTTGCTGGCCGGCAGCCTGCCGATGTCGGTGCTGACCATCACGCTGATGCACGCCACCGGAGTGACCAAGGGTTGGTTCAGCGCCATCACCTTCACGCTCGGCATCGCCCTGCTGCTGACCGCCGTGACGGTGGCCTACCGCAGCGTCTGGAGCCGGGTCGGGCTGCGCTTGGAGCGCTGGCTGCCGCCCCGCCGCCAGGCCTGGCTGACGGTCGCCGCCGGGGCCCTGCTGGGCGCGCTGGTCTCGATCAGTTCGATCGGCTCCGGCGCGGTCGGCGCGACCTTGATCCTGCTGCTCTACCCACGCCTGCCAGCGCAGCGCCTGGTCGGCACCGACATCGCCCACGCCGTGCCCCTGACCCTGGTCGCGGGCATAGGCCATGCCACCCTCGGTCACATCGCCTGGGGCCTGCTGCCGATGTTGCTGCTGGGCTCGCTGCCCGGCATCTGGCTGGGTGCCCGCCTGACCCGCACGATGCCGGAGCGACTGGTGCGGCTGCTGCTGTGCCTGTCGCTGGTGGCCGCCGGTCTGCGGGTGATCTTTTGAGCGCATTGCGCCCACCGCCCTTCCATCATTGACAACGATGTACGCCTACTCCGAATTCGACCGCCAGTTCGTGCACCAGCGCGCCGCCCAGTTCCGCGATCAACTGCGGCGCCACTTCAACGGCGAGTTGCCCGAGGATGACTTCCGCCCGCTGCGTCTGCAAAACGGCTGGTATGTGCAGCGCCACGCGCCGATGCTGCGGGTGGCCGTGCCCTATGGCGAGATCAGCAGCCCGCAGTTGCGCCAATTGGCGGTAATCGCGCGCGAATTCGACCAGGGCTGGGGCCACTTCACGACCCGCCAGAACCTGCAGTTCAACTGGATCCCGCTGAGCCGCGCCGCCGATGTGATGGACCGCCTGGCCGAGGTCAACATGCACGGCATCCAGACCAGCGGCAACTGCATCCGCAACATCACCACCGACGCCCTGGCCGGCATCGCCGCCGACGAGTCGGTCGACCCTCGCCCCTACTGCGAACTGATGCGCCAGTGGAGCACCCTGCACCCCGAGTTCGCCTTCCTGCCACGCAAGTTCAAGATCGCGGTCACCGGCGCGGTCGAGGATCGCGCCGCCATCGCCTGGCACGACGTCGGTTTGACGGTCTTGCGCAACGCCTCAGGCGAGGTCGGCTTTCGGGTTCAGGTCGGCGGTGGCATGGGCCGCACGCCGCTGATTGGCCCGGTGATCCGCGAGTTTCTGCCCTGGGCGCAGATCCTCTGCTACCTCGAAGCGATCGTGCGGGTCTACAACCGCTTCGGCCGGCGTGACAACCTCTACAAGGCGCGGATCAAGATCCTGGTCAAGGCCGAGGGGCAGAAATACTTCGACGCGGTCGAGGCCGAATTCGCCCGCATCCTGCGCGACGACATCGGTGGCGCGCTGCAACTCATTCCCCAGGCCGAGCTGGACCGGGTCAGTGCCGGCTTTGCCCGCCCGGCAGGCGTGGTCGCCGAGGCCGAACCGGCGCCGGCTGACGAGGTTTCGCTGCCCTACACCCGCTGGCTGGCGCGCAACGTCCATGCCCACCAAGTCAGCGGCTACCGCGCCGTGACGCTGTCGCTCAAGCGCGCCGGCCTGCCACCGGGCGACATCACCGCCGACCAGATGGACACCGCTGCGGCATTGGCCGAGCGCTTCAGCCACGGCGAGCTGCGCGTCAGCCACGACCAGAACCTGGTCCTGCCCTGGGTGCGCGCGGCCGAGTTGCCGCTGCTGTTCGAAGCCGCCCGCGCCGCCGGCTTCGCCACGCCCAACATCGGCCTGATCACGGACATGATCAGCTGCCCCGGCGGCGACCTCTGCGCCCTGGCCAACGCCCGCTCCATCCCGGTGGCTGCGGCCATCACCGAGCGTTTTGCCGACCTCGACGAGGTCCATGACATCGGCGACATCGACCTGCACATCAGCGGCTGCATCAACAGTTGTGGCCACCACCACAGCGGCCACATCGGCATCCTCGGCGTCGACAAGGACGGCAAGGAGTGGTACCAGGTCTCGCTCGGCGGCTCCGACGGCAGCAGCCTCAGTGGCGCGCCTGCGGCCGGCCGGGTGATCGGCCCGTCGTTCGCCGCCGACGAGGTGCCCGACGTGGTCGAGGCGGTGATCGACACCTACCGCGCCCAGCGCCTGGCGCAGGAACGCTTCATCGACACCGTCCGGCGCATCGGCATCCCGCCCTTCAAGACCGCCGCCGACGCCCAGCGCCACCTCACCGCCACGCATTGAACCCCAGAGGCCACGCGACATGAAATTCATCGACACCCGCAGCGACACCTGGCACACCCAAGGCGGCGAGGACGGCCCGCAGCCGCACCCCAACCCGATCGCCCGGTCACTGTTGACGCTGGAGCAGTGGCACGCCGTGCGCGGAACCTGGCCGGCCGGGCTGGCGACCGGCCTGAGTCTGGCCAACACCGTCGACATCGACAGTCTGGCCGACGACCTGCCGCGGCTGGCCTTGGTGGCGCTGCAGTTCCCCAAGTGGACCGACGGCCGGGCCTACACCCAGGCCAGGCTGTTGCGCACCCGCTACCGCTTTGGCGGTGAAATCCGCGCCACCGGCGATGTCCTGGTCGACATGCTGCCGCTGCTGCAGCGCACCGGCTTTGACGCGGTGCAGATGCGCTATGGCCAGCGCCTGGCGTCGGCCGAGCAGGCGCTGGGCTTTTTTGTTGGCCACTACCAGGGCGACGTGACCCAACCGCTGCCGGCCTTCGCCCGCGATCTGGCCGACGACCTGGCGCGCCAGCGCGAGCGCGCCCTGGCCTCGGCCGGCGAGGGGATCTGAGCATGTCCGCAATTGCGCTCTACGCCCGCCCCACGCCCGGCTTCGACCAACGCGTGGCACAGACGCTGGCGCTGCTGCGCGCTTCCGCCGGGGCCCACGCCGGGGCCATCGTCCAGGCCTCCAGCCTGGGCGCCGAGGACATGGTCGTGACCGACCTGATCGCCCGCCATCGCCTGGGCATCGCCATCGGCACCCTGGACACCGGCCTGCTGCATGCCCAGACGGTGGCGCTGATCTACCGCATCGACCAGCATTACCGGCTCGATGTCGAGGTCTACCGCCCGGCCAGCGAGGCGGTGCTGCACTTCGTCCAACGCGAAGGCACAGCGGCGATGACCCGCAGCCTGGGCCTGCGCAAGGCCTGCTGCGGCATCCGCAAACTTGAGCCGCTGGGCCGGATGCTGGCCGGCCGCAGTGCCTGGGTCACCGGCCTGCGGCGCGAGCAAAGCGATGCCCGCAGCGACCTGCCGGTGCATGACCGCGACGCCGCCGGGCGCCTCAAGCTCAATCCGCTGGCCGACTGGTCCTGGGCCGACGTCTGGCATTACATCGCCCAGCACGGCGTGCCGTTCAATCCGCTGCACGACCAGTTCATGCCCAGCATTGGCTGCGCGCCCTGCACCCGGGCGATCGCGGTCGGCGAGGATTTCCGGGCCGGCCGCTGGTGGTGGGAAGAAAGCAGCAAAGAGTGCGGCCTGCACGCCGCCCCGAGTGACAACCTGATCGGAGCCAGCGCATGAACGCCCGCGTCGACCTCAACACCCTGCTGCCCGAACTCGACCACCGCCATCTGGACTGGCTGGAAGAAGAAGCGATCTTCATCCTGCGTGAGGTCGCTGCCAACTTCGAGCGCCCTGCCCTGCTGTTCTCCGCCGGCAAGGACTCCTGCGTGGTGCTGCGCCTGGCCGAGAAGGCCTTCAAGACGCGCCTGACCGGGAACGACTTCAGGGGCAGGCTGCCATTCCCGCTGCTGCATGTCGACACCGGCCACAACTTTCCCGAGGTGATCGAATTTCGTGACCGGCGCGTGGCCGAGACCGGCGAGCGCCTGGTCGTCGGCCACATCGACGACAGCATCGCCCGTGGTACGGTGCGGCTGGCGCAGCCGCTGGAGTCGCGCAACGGCCACCAGACCGTGACCCTGCTCGAAGCGATCGAGGCGCACCGCTTCGACTGCCTGATCGGCGGCGCCCGCCGCGACGAGGAGAAGGCCCGCGCCAAGGAGCGCATCTTCAGCCACCGCGACAGCTTCGGCCAATGGCAGCCCAAGGAGCAGCGGCCGGAGTTGTGGACGCTGTTCAACACCCGCCACCGCCCGGGCGAACATTTCCGCAGCTTCCCCATCAGCAACTGGACCGAGCTGGACGTGTGGCTGTACCTGGCGCGCGAGAACGTGCCCCTGCCCGAGCTGTACTACGCCCACCCGCGCCCGGTGATGCGCCGCAAGGGCTTGCTGGTGCCGCTGACCGAGGTGACCCCGGCCGCGGCCGGCGAGGTGGTCGAGACCGCAATGGTGCGCTTTCGCACCGTCGGCGACATGACCTGCACCTGCCCGGTCGAGAGCGACGCCAGCAACGCCGCCGAAATCGTCGCCGAGACGCTGGGCCTGACCGTCAGCGAGCGCGGCGCCACCCGCATGGATGACCGCACGTCCGAGGCCTCGATGGAGCGCCGCAAGAAGGAAGGGTATTTCTGACATGGCTGCCGTTTTGAAATCTCCGCTGGCCGATCTGGCCGATCTGGCCGACCTGGCCGATCTGGCCGATCTGGCTGAACCAGCCGCCACCGCTGCCCACGACCACCGCGCACTGCGCTTCCTGACCGCCGGCAGCGTCGACGACGGCAAGAGCACCCTGATCGGCCGCCTGCTCTACGACAGCCGCGCCATCCTCGCCGACCAGTTGCATCAGCTCGCCGAGCGCGCTGGCGGCGAGCCCATCGATCTGTCGCTGCTGACCGACGGCCTGGAGGCCGAACGCGAGCAGGGCATCACCATCGACGTGGCCTACCGCTACTTCGCCACCCGGCGGCGCAAATTCATCATCGCCGACGCCCCGGGCCACGAGCAGTACACCCGCAACATGGTCACGGCTGCGGCCGGCAGCGACGCCGCCGTGGTGCTGGTCGACATCACCAAGCTGGACTGGGCCAGTGGCGCGCCGGCACTGCTGCCGCAGACCCGCCGCCATGCCCTGCTGGCGCAGCTCTTGCGCGTGCCCAGCATTGTCTTTGCGGTCAACAAGCTCGATGCCGTGAGCGACCCGCAGGCCGCCTTCGACGCCACCCGGCAGGCGCTCATCGCCTTCGTCGCCGAGGCCGGCATCGAGGCCCTGGCCGGCATCGTCCCGGTCAGCGCGCTGCGCGGCGACAACGTCGCCTTCGCGCCAGGGGTGGGCGACGCCTGGTCGGATTGGTACCGGGGGCCGAGCCTGCTGCAGGTGCTCGAAGGCTTGCCGACCGCGCGCGAACAGGTCCAGGGCGCGCTGCTGCTGCCGGTCCAGTACGTGGCCAGGGACGAGGCCGGCGACGAGGCCCAGGGCAGCGGCCACCAGCCGCGCGTGCTCTGGGGCCGGATCGCCCACGGCCAGGTCCGGGTCGGTGATGCGGTCCAGGTCTTTCCCAGTGGTGAGCTGGCGCAGGTGGCCCAATTGCGCCGGGCCGGCAGCCCGGTCGCTGGCGCCCAGGCCGGCGAGTCGGCCGGCGTCGTGCTCGACCGCCAGCTCGACATCTCGCGCGGCGACTGGCTGGCCAGCCCGGGCAGCCTGGTGCCCAGCCTGCGCTTCGAGGCCACCCTGGCCTGGCTGGACACCGAGCCGGCCGTGCCCGGCCGCAAATACTGGCTGCGCCACGGCAACCGCTGGGTCCAGGGGCGGATCGCCGCCATCGCCCACCGCCTGGACATCCACAGCCTGCAAGCCCAGGACGCCCAGTCGCTGTCGGTCAACGAGATCGGCCGGGTCGTGATCGAGCTGCAGGCAGCGCTGCCGCTGCAGGCCTATGCCGACAACCGCGTCGGCGGCGCCCTGATCGTGGTCGATCCGGCCAGCAACCGCACCAGCGGCGCGCTGCTGGTCGGCGCCCGCGCCTGATCGCGCCAGGGCCATGGCCGCCCGGGTGAGCTTCATCGGTGCCGGCCCGGGCGCCGCCGACCTGATCACGCTGCGCGGCGCGCGCGTGCTCGGCGCCGCCCAGGCGGTGCTGTTCGACGCCCTGACCGACCCCGCCCTGCGCGCCATGGCGCCGCAGGCCGAGTGGATCGACGTCGGCAAGCGCGGCTTTGCCCATGCCACTGCGCAGCCGACGATCAACGCCCTGCTGCTGGCCACCGCCGGCCGCCACAGCCGGGTGGTGCGGCTCAAGGGCGGCGACCCGAGCGTGCTGGGCCGGCTCGAGGAAGAACTGGACACGCTGCTGGCCGCCGGCATCGACTGCGAGGTCATCCCCGGCGTCACCGCCGCGCTGGCCGCCGCTGCCGACGCGCTGCGACCGCTGACCCGGCGCGGCAGCGGTCGAAGCGTCAGCCTGACCACGGCGATGACCCAGCTTGGCAGCCTGCACGCCACCCGCAGCGCCGACACCGAGGTGTTCTACATGGCCGGGCGGCAGCTCGGCGCCCTGTCGGCCAAGCTGCTGCTGGCCGGCTGGCCGGGGCAGACACCGGTCTGCGTGGTCTCGCGTGCCGGCTGGCCGGACCGCCGCGTCAGCAGCCACAGCGTCGCCAGCCTGGCCGATGCCGGGCCGCTGCACGCCGATCGGCCGGCGGTGGTCACGGTCGGCGCCGGCGGCGCTGCGCTGGCGTCTGCGGGCACGGCCCTGTCCGCCTCGCCCGCCAAAGCGCCTGCGGCCACCACCTAAAATCAACCCTCGCCTGGCGGCGCAACCTGCGCTGCCGGGGCCAGAAGAATTCGCCCGAACCACGAGCCCTGCCATGACCCATGTCGTCACCGAATCCTGCATCCGCTGCAAGTACACCGACTGCGTCGATGTCTGCCCGGTGGACTGCTTCCGTGAAGGCCCGAACTTTCTGACCATCGACCCCGACGAGTGCATCGACTGCGCGGTCTGCATCCCGGAGTGCCCTGTCAACGCGATCCTGCCCGAAGAGGACGTGCCGGCGCACCAGATCGCCTTCATCAAGCTCAACGCCGATCTCGCCAAGGGCTGGCCCAGCATCACCAAGCGCAAGCCCGCGCCGGTCGATGCCGACGACTGGAAAGACGTCAAGGACAAGCTGTCCGAGTTGATCCGCTAGGCAGCGATGGCGGCGGCCGAGTCATCAGCTTCGGCCGCCTCGGCCGGGCCAAACACGCTGCGCACCGACTGCGTCATCATCGGCGCCGGGCCGGCCGGCCTGTTCGCCGCCTTCGAGCTCGGCCTGCTGGAGCTGGGCTGCCACCTGCTCGACGCCCTGCCCGAGCCCGGCGGCCAGTGCAGCGCGCTCTACCCCGACAAGCCGATTTACGACATCCCGGCGATTGGCGTGTGCTCGGGCCGCGAGCTGACCCAGCGCCTGCTCGACCAGCTCAGGCCGGTGCAGCCGGCCATGCACTTCGGCCAACTGGTCAGCGCCTTGGCGCTCCAGGCCGATGGCCGCTTTGACCTGCGCACCAGCGCCGGGCTGCGCTTTGACAGCGGCGCGGTGCTGATCGCCGGCGGCGCCGGGGCCTTCCTGCCGCGCAAACCCAAACTCGATGGCCTGGAGCGCTTCGAGGGCAGCCAGGTGCTGTACCAGTGCGGCGCGCCCGACGCCCTGGCTGGCCAACAGGTGGTGGTGTTGGGCGACGACGAGGCGGCGATCACGGCAGTGCTGGCGCTGGCCGGCGCAGCGCAGCGCCCGTCGCGCATCACACTGCTGCACCGCCGCGACAGCCTTCGCGGCCCGCCGCCGCTGCTGGCCGAATTCGCGGCCGCACGCGCCGCCGGCGCGGTCGACTTCGTCGCCGGCCAGGCGCTGGCGCTCAGCGCCACCTCCAGCCGCTTGAACGGCCTGGAGATTGCCGACGCCCAGGGCCGGCCCGCCCACCTGCCTGCGGACACGCTGCTGGTCCTGCTCGGCCTGAGTCCCAAGCTCGGCCCGATCGCCGACTGGGGGCTGGCGCTGCACAAGCGCCAGCTCAGGGTCGACACCGGGCAATTCCAGACCAGCCTGGGCGGGGTGTTTGCGGTCGGCGACGTGGTCACGTACCCGGGCAAGAAGAAACTCATCCTGAGCGGCTTCCACGAGGCCACGCTGGCCGCGTTCGGGGTTCAGGCCAGGCTGCGGCCTGAAGCGGTGGGCGCGCTGCAATACACCACCACCAGCGCCAACCTGCAGCGCATCCTGGGTGTGGCGGCGCCGAGTTAGCGGGCCAATCGGGGATAATGCGCACCGATGCCGGGCACCGCCCGGCATCACTTCGCTGGGGGTGTTGGCCGCTGCGCAGCATGGCAGCCGGTCGACTGAGACAGTCCCTTTGAACCTGACTGAGGTAATCCTCGCGCAGGGAAGCTCTCTGACTTGACGCGCCCGCCCCGGGCCGCGGCCTTTTCCAGTTGGCCTTTCCTGCCTTCGTGACTCGAAAGGCACACGATGGCACACCACTCGACCTGCATCGCCCTGGCCGCCCTGGCCAGCCTCACCAGCCCTGGCCTGCGCGCCCAGGACGCAGCAACCCAGACCGTCAACGTCACCGGCACCGGCAGCCGCAGCAGCGTCAGCGTCTCCGGTTTTGGCGATGTGCCGCTGTACCGCGCGCCGTTCTCGGCCACCGTGATCAGCAGCGGCCAATTGGCCGACGCCGGGCTGAACGGCCTGGCCGACCTGACCCACCTCGACGCCGCCACCACCGACGCCTACAACGCCCCGGGCTACATCGGCCAATTGGCGGTGCGCGGCTACACCCTGGACAACCGCAGCAACTACCGCCGCGACGGCCTGCCGATCAACGCCGAGACGGCAATCGCCCAGGGCAACAAGGCGGCGCTGGAAATCCTCAAGGGCACCAGCGGCCTGCAGGCCGGCGTCAGCGCCCCGGGCGGGCTGGTCAACCTGGTGGTCAAGCGGCCGGTGGACCATCTGCGCAGCTTCAACCTGGGCCACGCGCAGGACGGCAGCTACAGCGCCAGCGCCGACCTGAGCCAGCGCCTCGGCGACGACAAGGCGCTGGGCTGGCGGGTCAACGCCGGCTACACCCGGCTCGACCCGCCGACCCGCGCCAGCCGCGGCCACAGCCAACTGCTGGCCGGAGCGGCCGACCTGCGCTTGGCCAACGGCGGCCTGCTGCAGGCCGAGTTCGAGTCCAGCCAACAGTCGCAGCCCAGCACCCCGGGCTTCAGCCTGCTGGGCAATCGCCTGCCCTCGGCCGGCAGCATCGACCCGCGCATCAACCTCAACAACCAAGCCTGGAGCCTGCCGGTGGTGCTGGGCGGGCAGACCGCATCGCTGCGCTACAGCCAGGCGCTGTCGGCGACGCTGGACTTGCAGGCCCAGTGGATACGCCAGCGCCTGACCAGCCAGGACCGGATCGCCTTTCCTTTCGGCTGCACGGCCGAGGCCAACTTCGACCGCTATTGCAGCGACGGCAGCTTCGACCTCTACGACTACCGCAGCGAGAACGAACGCCGGCTGAGCGACGCGCTCGACCTGTCGCTCAGCGGCCAGGCGCAACTCGCCGGCATGGCCCACCGCTACAGCGCCGGCCTGCTGGTCACGCGCTTCTCGGCCCGCTTCCAGCGCAACGCCTACAACTTTGTCGGCATCGGCAGGATCGACGGCCTGAGCGTCCTGCCGTCCGATCCGACGCTGAACTTTGAGAGCAGCAACGCCGACCAGCGCAGCAGCGAATTTCGGCTGCAGGACAGGGTCGCGCTCAACCCGCAGACCAGCCTCTGGGCCGGCCTGCGCCACACCCGGCTGCGGCGCGACAGCGTGCTCACCGATGGCAGCCAGGCCACCCGCACCGACCAGGCTTTCACCACCCCCTGGCTGGCGCTGATGCGGGCGCTCAATCCGCAGCAGCAGGTCTACCTCAGTTGGGGCCAGGGCATCGAGTCCGATGTGGTGCCGAACCGGCCGCAATTTGCCCATCCCGGACAGGTGCTGCCGGCGCTCAAGAGTGCCCAGGTCGAACTCGGCCTGAAGCACCACAGCCAGGACTGGGACGGCGCGATCGCTGCCTTCGACATCCGCCGCCCTCAGGCCAGCGACATCGGCGCCTGCGACGGCAGCGCCGGCAGTTGCCGCCATGTCCTGGACGGCAATGCCCGCCACCGCGGGGTCGAGGCCGAAGGCCAATGGCCGCTAGGCGCCCTGACCCTGCGCGCCAGCGCAATGCTGCTGCGCGCCCGTCGCGAAGGCAGCAACGACCCCGCCGCCAACGGTCTGCGGCCGACCAACGTGCCTGACCACAGCCTGAAGCTGCAAGCCGCCTACGCCGTCGCAGGCTGGCCTGGCCTGGCGCTGCTGGGCTTCGTCAGCCACGAAGGCCAGCGCATGGTCCTGCCCGACAACTCGGTCGCCACCCCCGGCTGGACCCGGCTGGACCTGGGCGCCCGCTGGAGCCTCAAGCGCGACGGCCTGGGCCTGGTCTGGCGCGCCGGCATAGACAACCTGGCCAACACCCGCGCCTGGAAGGAAGCGCCGTTCCAGTTCGGCCACGCCTACCTCTACCCGCTGCAGCCGCGCACGCTGCACGCCTCGGTCCAGGTCGACTATTGAGCTGGCAATCTCGGCATCGGCAGACGGGCGCCACCCTGCAGCGTTCAGGCATAAAGTGGTCTCCACCGGCCCTGCCCATCACCCGTCCCTGGACCCATGAGAAATTCTGAACAGCGATGGCTGCCTGCCCCGCCGCGCCGCCAGCTCCTTGCCGCCATGGCCGGCCTGCTGCCCTGGGCGGCGCGCGCCCAGGCCGGCTGGCCGAGCCGGGCGATCCGCCTGGTCGTGCCGTTTGCCCCGGGTGGCAGCTCCGAGATCGTCGCCCGGACGACCGCCCACGAACTGGGCCGGCTGCTGGGCCAGGCCGTCTATGTCGACAACAAACCCGGCGGCGCCGGCAATGTGGCGATGCAGGAGGTGGCCCGCGCCGACGACAACCACACCTTGATCCTCGGCCACATCGGCACCTTGGCGGTCAACCCGTACATCTTCCCCAAGTTGCCCTACGACCCGAACAAGGATTTCAAGCCGATTTCGCTGCTCGCCAAGGTGCCCAGCCTGTACGTGGTCCGGCCCGAGCTGCCGGTCAAGAGCCTGCGCGAGTTCATCGCCCTGGTGCGCAGCAAGCCGGGCCAGTTGAACTACGGCTCGGCTGGCAACGGCAGCGCCGGGCACCTGGCCTTCGAGTACCTCAAGCTGGCCTCGAACACCTTCATCCTGCATGTGCCCTACCGCGGCACCGGCCCGCAACTGACCGATCTGCTCGGCGGCCGGCTGGACGCGGCGGCGGTCGGCGCGCCGGCGGTGATGTCCTTCATCAAGGCCGGCAAGCTGCGCTGCCTGGCGACCGGTTCGGCCCAGCGCATCGCCCAATTGCCGGAGGTTCCGACGGTCGCCGAGCAGGGCTTTCCCGGCTTTGAGATGACCCAGTGGTACGGCCTGCTCGCCCCTGCCAGCCTGCCTGCGGCCGAGACCGCAACGCTGGCCAGCGCCACCGCCAGGGCGATGCGCGAACCGGCGGCGATCGAGCGCCTGCATGGCGACGCCGGCCTGCCGGTGGGCAACACCCCGGGCGAATTTGCGGCCTTCATCGCCCAGGAGCAGGTGCGCTGGAAAGCGGTGATCGCGCGGGCCAAGATCACCCCCGATTGAGGGCGCCGCGCCGCTGTGACTTGGCGGGCGTAATGAGAGAGAATCGCATTTAGATTCAGGTTGGCGATGCGGGTCGATGGCCCGGCGGCCTGACACCTCAACCGCCACCTCAACCGCCACCTTTGCCGCCCCATGCGCCCCAGACTGCTGGCCGATTTGCCCGATGGCGCGCATGCCACCGTCAGCCACTTGGACGATACCGGCCTGGTCTTGACGCCAGCGCAGTTGCGGCGGCTTGGCGAGCTGGGTTTTCTGCCCGGCGAGCCGGTGCAGGTGCTGCGCCGCGGCCCGGGCGGGCGCGAGCCGCTGGCCGTGCTGGTCGGTGACGCGATTTTTGCGCTGCGTCTGGCCGAGGCCCGCTGCGTCGCGGTCGAGCCCGCCTGAGCATGGCCAACGCTGCGCACCTGACCGCGCCGCGCAGCATCGCCCTGGTCGGCAACCCGAACTGCGGCAAGACGGCGCTGTTCAACCTGCTGACCGGTGCGCGCCAGAAGGTCGCCAACTACGCCGGGGTGACGGTCGAGCGCAAGCTTGGCCTGGCCAAGTTGGGGGCGAGCCGACAGATCCAGGTGATCGACCTGCCCGGGGCCTACAGCCTGAGCCCGGCCACGCCCGACGAGCGGGTGACGCTGGAGGTGCTGCAGGGCCGGCGCGCGGGCGAGGACGTGCCCGATGCCATCGTCGCCGTGGTCGACGCCACCAACCTGCGCATGAACCTGCGTTTGGTGCTGGCGCTCAAGCGCCTGGGCCGGCCAATGCTGGTGGCGCTGAACATGACCGACATGGCCCGGGCGCGTGGCCTGCTGATCGATGTGCCGGCGCTGGCCGAGGAACTGGGCTGCGCCGTGGTCGAGACGGTCGCGGTCCGGCACGATGGCCACGCCGCCCTGCTGGCCCAGCTCGCGCAATGGCGTATTCCGTCGACCGACCTCGGCAGCCACGAGGTCGACGGCCTGCCCGGCCCGGCCGAGTTGCAGGCCGAGGTGCGGCGCATCCTGATGCGGGTGGCACCCGGCGCGCTCAAGCTGGCACGCCTGCACCCGCGGCTCGATGCCTGGGTGCTGCACCCGGTCTGGGGCCTGCTGATCCTGGCGCTGCTGCTGTTCGTCGTCTTCCAGGCGGTGTTCAGCGGCGCGAGCGTGCCGATGGACCTGATCCGCGACGGCATGGCCGGGCTGGGCGCCTGGGTAGGCGCACAGATGGACGCCGGCCCGCTGCGCAGCCTGATCGTCGACGGGGTGGTTGCCGGCGCTGGCAGCGTGCTGGTGTTCCTGCCGCAGATCCTGATCCTGTTCGCCTTCATCCTGGCGCTGGAAGACTCCGGCTACCTGCCGCGCGCGGCCTTCCTGCTGGACAACCTGATGGGCCAGGTGGGGCTGTCGGGCCGGGCCTTCATTCCGCTGCTGTCGAGCTTTGCCTGCGCCGTGCCCGGCGTCATGGCCACCCGCACCATCGCCGACTGGAAGGACAGGCTGGTGACGATCATGATCGCCCCGCTGATGACCTGCTCGGCCCGCCTGCCGGTCTACGCCCTGCTGATCGGCGCCTTCATCCCCGAGCGCCAGTTTGGCCCCTTGAGCCTGCGCGGCCTGGTCCTGTTCGCGCTGTTCGTGGCCGGCGTGGCCGCGGCGATGGCGGTGGCCTGGGTGTTCAAGCGGCTGTGGCTGCGCGGCGGCTACCAGCCGCTGATGCTGGAGCTGCCGGCCTGGCGCCGACCCAGCCCGCGCACCCTGGCGCTGGGCCTGTGGGAGCGGACCAAGATCTTCGTCCAGCGCGTCGGCACGATCATTTTCTCGCTCGTGATCGTGCTCTGGTTCCTGGCCAGCCATCCGGGTGCGCCGGCCGGCGCCAGCGGGCCAGCGATCCAGTACAGCTACGCCGGCCAACTGGGCCGACTGCTTGAACATCTGTTCGCACCGATTGGCTTCAACTGGCAGATCTCGATTGCCCTGGTGCCCGGGTTGGCGGCGCGCGAGGTGGCGGTGGGTGCGCTCGGCACGGTCTATGCACTCTCAGCCGGCGGCGACCCGAATTCATCCGACCTGGCGCAGCAGCTCACCCCAATGATCGCCAGCACCTGGAGCCTGGCCACGGCGCTGTCCCTGCTGGCCTGGTATGTGTTCGCGCCGCAATGCATCTCGACCCTGGCCGCCGTCAAACGCGAGACCAACAGTTGGCGCTACCCGCTGGCGATGGCAGCCTACCTGTTCGCCCTGGCCTATGCCGCGTCGTTCGTCACCTACCGCGCGGCGCTGGCGCTGGGTCTGGGCTGAGCCAGGACCATGCTGCAGGAACTTGCGACCGCCCTGATCGCGCTGCTGGCCGGGCTGTACGCGTTCTGGCGGCTGATGCCCGCAGCCTGGCGCCGGTCGCTGGCGACGCGGCTGGGCCGGCCTGCGCCCAGCCCGGGCTGCGGCGAGGGCTGCGCCGGCTGCGCCACGCCAGACGATGCGCCAGCGGCGATGCCATCGACCAAGCCTGTCAGGATTTACCGCAAGGCTGGCTGAACTGCCAGGCCGGCCGGCGTGTTGAGCCAGCTCGGCCATGGCCGCAGGCGCCTTGGTACATTGCCTCGGGCGCCATGGCGGCAGGCCCGCGCCTGCCGCCACCGATGCCCAACTGCCCGATGCCGACCATGGACCGACTCCTTTCCAGCCGCCAGAGCCTGGCCGAAGCCCTGCGCGCTGGCGGCGTGGTGCCGGTCATCGGCCCGGAGATGCTGGTGGTGGAGACAAGCGCCGCTGACGGCAGACCCACCAGCGTGGCGTTCTACCGTCCGGTGGTCGACAAGCTGCTGGCCACCTATGGCTGCGCCCTGCCCGAGGCCGCCAGCGACGGCCAGGGCGGCGGCTGGCTGCTGCACCGCGCGGTCGCACAGATCTTGGCCGAGCACAGCGACGTCAGCACCGAGCGGGTGCGGCGTTCGGTCTCGGCGATCGTCAAGGAGGTGGCGGGCAGCGTGGTCGCGGTGCCGTCGCTGCAGCGCCTGGCCAGGCTAGCTGGCCTGGACTTGTTCATCTGCCTGACGCCTGACGACCTGCTGGTCGAGGCGCTCAAGGCCGTGTTGGGGGCCGACGCGGTCGAGGTCGGCGCCTACGCGCCCAATGCCGACAGCTCGCATGGCGTCGACCTGGCGCCGGCCCGCCAGGGTTGCGCCCGCGTCTTCTTTCCGCTCGGCCGGGCAGCGGCCGGTACCCGGCTGGCGATCCACGAGGAAGATGCGCTGGAGTACTTCTACAAGTTCCAGGCCGACGGCGAGCGGCGCGCCCCAAACCTGCTGAGCGAGTTGCGCGAGCGCGACCTGCTGCTCCTGGGCTGCAACCTGCCCGACTGGCTGGGGCGCGGCTTCCTGCGCCTGGCCAACAGCGCGCGGCTGTCGTCGCAGGACAAGAAGATGGAGTTCTTCGCCGCCGACGCGAAGGACCCGGGACTCAACGCCTTCTTGGCGCGCTTCAACCCCAACGCAACCGTGTTCCCTTGGTCGCCGGCTGAGTTCATCGCCGAACTCGAGGCCCTGGTCGAGCCTGGCCTGGCGCCGAGCCGGACCGCCAGCCATGCCCTGACTGCCGCCGCCACGGCAAACACCAGCGGCAGCGGCCCGACGGTGTTCCTCAGCTATGCCAGCCAGGACCGCGATGCCGCCCGCCGCCTGGCCGACAGCCTGCTGGCCGCAGGCTTTGGCGAAGTCTGGTTCGACCAGCGCCAGTTGGTCGCAGGCGACGATTGGGCTGACCGCATCGACGAGGCGATCGAGCGCTGCGACTACTTCATGCCGGTGCTGTCGCAGCAGGCCGACCGGCGCCGCGAGGGTGTGTTCTGGGAAGAATGGCGCAAGGCGGTGGTGCGGGCGATGCGGGTCAACGATGCCTTTGTGCTGCCGGTCGGGATCGACACCACGCCGCCCGAACGCAGCGGCTACGAGCGCATCTTCAACGGCTTCACCAGCGACTTCAAGCGCATTCAGCTTTTGCACGCACCTGCCGGCCGACTCAGCGACGCGCAGCTCGTCCAGCTCAGGCAACGGGCGCAGCGCCTGGGCGGAGGCGAGCATGGCTGAGCGCGGCCAAATCGACGCCCAGCACCCCTGGCCCTGGCTGGACCCGTTCACCGAGGGCGCGAGCAACTTCTTCAACGGCCGCGACGAGGACGCGCAGGCCCTGCAGCGCAGCGTCCTGGCCACTCCTGTGTGCGTGCTGTTCGGCAAGTCGGGGCTGGGCAAGACCTCGCTGCTGCTGGCCGGGCTGCTGCCCTTGCTGCCGCGGCGCCAGGTGCTGCCGGTGCCACTGCGGCGGATCGAGCATGGCCCGGGCGCGCCGCCGCTGTCAGCGCAGATGTTGCGCGCGCTCGACGAGGCACTGGCCAGGTCCGCGCTGCGGCCGGCCACCGCGCTGACCGCTGCGGCCGGCTCGGCCGACCCGGTCGCGGCACTCTGGGAGCGGCTGCACGACCGCCGCCAGCAGCTTCTGGACCACCAGGGCCGGCGCTGGACGGTGCTGTTCCTGTTCGACCAGTTCGAGGAGATCTTCACCCTGCAGGGCGACGAGTTGCTGCGCCAGCAGACCTTCCGTGAACTCGGTGATTTGCTCGAGAACCGGGTGCCGCCGCAGGTCGCGGCCAGGCTGGACACGCACGACGAATTGCTCGACCACCTCGACCTGGACAGCCAGCCGGCGCGGTTCCTGGTCAGCCTGCGCGAGGACTTCCTGCCCGAACTCGAGCCCTGGACCGGGATGATCCCGCGGCTGGGACCGAACCGCTACCGGCTGATGCCGATGGCGACCGAACAGGCGATGGCGGCAGTGCAGATGACCGGCGGCGCCCTGGTCGACGCCCGAGCGGCCAGGCGCATCGTCGAATTTCTCGGCCGCCAGGGCGCCCAGGCGGGCCTGGCCATGGCCATGACCGGCGTGACCCAGCCGCTGCGCCAATCGCGGCGGATAGAGCCGGCCCTGCTGAGCCTGGTCTGCGCCAGCCTCAACGCCGACCGCCTTGCCCGGCAACCGCCGGCCGCGCAGCTCGATGTGGCCCAGTTGGAGACCCGTGGCGCGCAGATCCTCGACCGCTTCTACGACGACGCTCTGGCCTGCCTGCCCGCTGCGCAGCGCAGCCAGACCGCGCGCTGGGTCGAGGCCAACCTGATCACCGACGATGGCACCCGCCGCCCCTACCCGCTGGATGCGGTCGACCGCGACTTTCGCCCGGCCCTGCGCGAATTGGTCAACCAGCGCCTGCTGCGGGTGCAGAACACCGAGCAGGGCGACCAGATCGAGCTCGTCCACGACCGGCTGGCCGCCGTCGCGCTCAACCGCGCCCGGGCCGAGCAGCAGCAGGCCAATGCGGCGGCCATGCTGCAGCGGCAGAAGGACAGCGCCGAACTCGAATTGTTCAAGCAACGTGCCCGCGCCACCGAATTGGCCGAGGAGCGGGCCGAACTCGAGCGCGCCCGCGCCGAGGAGGCGGTGGCGGCCTCGCGGCTGGCGCGGCGCTTGTTGGCCGGATTGGCGACAATGATGGTCGCGGCCATCGGCGTCTCGCTCTGGGCGATGTCCGAACGTTCGCGCGCTGTGGCCGAGGCCGAGAAGGCCATGATCGCCACCGAGCAGGCCACGATCGCCACCGAGCAGGCACAGCGCCAGGCCAGCCGCAGTGTGAAGTCGGCGGCAGCATTGGCCAGCGTCCGCGACGCCGCCGACAAGGCACTGGAGGCGGCCAAGCTGCTCGGCGGCGACCGGCCAGACCGCTCGGTCCAGGCCAAGGAATTGCTCTCTGCCGCAGACCGAACCTACAAGTCTGCGGTGCAGGCGGTGCAGGCGGCATCGGCCCCGGCCGATTGCCCGACCGGCCGCCGCGTCTACCCGCAGGTCGCCAGCAAGGCGCAACAGGCCAGGCTCGACGCCATTCTTCCTGCACTCCATGCCGAGGGCTTCATCGTCCCCCGAGCCGAAATCGTGGACGAGGAAAAGATGCCGAATTCGACCGAGATGCGCTACTTCCGCAGGAGCGAAGAAGGCTGGGCGCTGGCCGCGACGGCGATCCTGGCCAAGGCCGGACTGCCGGGCGTGCCGGCGCGCTATGTGCGCGGCTACGAAGATGCCAGCGCGGTCCGGCCCTGCCACTATGAGTTGTGGCTGGTGGCTGCCACAGGCAAATCCTGAGGCCGGCGCCGCCGCCCGCTTGGCGCGGCGCTCGGCGCGCGATCAGTCCTTCTTCAGGATGCTGAACAACAGGTACAGCGGCGTAGCCCGAAAAAGTTCGCCCAGCAGTTGCAGCGGCGACGCTGGCGCCGCTGCGGCGCGGTGGGTTGCCGGGCTGGCGGCGAAGCTGGAGACGTGGAAGGCAGGGCTGGTCATGGCAGATCCTTTGAAGTTGTGACCGGAACATCGGCTGAATGAAGCGGAAATTGAGGGTTACCACTGAATTTTTGGGTAAACCCCGATTCATGCAGCGGCCGCAAACTTGGGCGGGCCGGTGTCGGGTGGCGCGGACTGGCACTGCCAGCACCTTGGCGCCCCCGGGATTACCCGAGTCGTTGACCACGATCAAGAGCAATTTGTCGCAATCCTCGGAAAATGCCGCTGGCACACGCGAGCCCTGGCTGACCGAAGTCGGCGCGGGGCCGTTGACGCACCCCATCCAGACCACAGCGAAAAACTTGGAGACGAGCTTGAACTCACCCCTGGCCACCACCGCCGGCAAACTCGGCAGCGCCGCTGGCGCCGCTGCCCATGCCCCTTCTTACCGCTGGGCGCAACTGATCTTGGGCATCGTCTGCATGGCGATGATTGCCAATTTGCAGTACGGCTGGACCTTGTTCGTCAACCCCATCGTGGATAAACACGGCTGGAGCCGGGCTGCCGTGCAGGTGGCGTTCACGATCTTCGTGCTGACCGAAACCTGGCTGGTGCCGATCGAGGGCTATCTGGTCGACCGCTTCGGCCCGCGCCCGGTGGTGATGGTCGGCGGCATCCTCTGCGGCATTGGCTGGGTGATGAACTCCTACGCCGAGTCGCTGGCGATGCTGTATTTCGCCGCAGCCGTGGCCGGGGTCGGTGCCGGTGCGGTCTATGGCACCTGTGTGGGCAACGCCTTGAAGTGGTTCCCGGACCGCCGCGGCCTGGCCGCCGGCCTGACCGCCGCCGGCTTTGGTGCCGGTTCGGCGCTGACCATCATCCCGATTTCGGCCTTCATCAAGTCCGACGGCTACGAGGCCGCGTTCCTGTATTTCGGCATCGGCCAGGGCGTGATCGTGTTCCTGGTGTCGTGGTTCCTCACCCGTGCCCCTGAGACCACGAAGCTGGCTGGCATCTCGGCCATCAAGGTCCAGCAGACCCAGCGCGACTACACCCCGGGTGAAGTGGTGCGCAAGCCGGTGTTCTGGGTCATGTACCTGATGTTCGTGATGGTTGCCGCCGGCGGTCTGATGGCCACCGCGCAGTTGGCGCCTATCGCCAAGGACTTCAAGATTGGCGACATCCCGGTCAACATCATGGGCCTGGTGCTGCCGGCGCTGACCTTCGCGCTGGCCATAGACCGGGTGCTCAACGGCCTGACGCGGCCGTTCTTCGGTTGGGTCTCGGACCAGATCGGCCGCGAGCAGACGATGTTCATCGCCTTCGCGCTCGAATCCATCGGCATCCTGGCGCTGTACAACTTCGGCCAGAACCCGGTCGCCTTTGTCCTGCTGACCGGCCTGGTGTTCTTCGCCTGGGGCGAGATCTACAGCCTGTTCCCGTCGACCTGTGCCGACACCTTTGGCTCCAAGTACGCCGCCGCCAATGCCGGCCTGCTCTACACCGCCAAGGGCACGGCCTCGCTGCTGGTGCCGCTGTCCAGCGTGCTGGCCGCCAGCACCGGCTCGTGGCATGCGGTCTTCATCGTTGCCAGCGTGATGAACGCGATCGCGGCGCTGATGGCCTGGTTCGTGCTGCGCCCGATGCGCAGTGCCCACCTGGCCGCGTCCAGGGCCTGACAACACACTGAATCCTTGACTCTGCGATTGAACTGCCATGACCACTGACCTGACCGCTGCGGCCGAAACCACCGACGGCTTCAGCCTGGTGATCGATGCCCTGAAATTGAACGGCATCGACACCATCTACGGCCTGCCGGGCATCCCCATCACCGACCTGACCCGCAAGGCCCAGGCGGCGGGGCTGCGGATGATCATGTTCCGCCACGAGCAACATGCCGGCAACGCGGCGGCAGCGGCGGGCTTTTTGACCGGCAAACCCGGCATCTGCCTGACGGTCTCGGCGCCGGGCTTCTTGAACGGCCTGACGGCGCTGACCAACGCCACCACCAACTGCTTCCCGATGATCCTGATCAGCGGCTCCAGCGAGCGCGAGATCGTCGATCTGCAGCAGGGCGACTACGAAGAGATGGACCAGTTGGCGATCGCCAAGCCGCTGTGCAAGGCGGCGTTCCGGGTGCTGCATGCCCAGGACATCGGCGTCGGCATCGCCCGGGCGATCCGCGCTGCGGTGTCGGGCCGGCCGGGTGGCGTCTACCTCGACCTGCCGGCCAAGCTGTTTGCCCAGACCATGGACGCCGCCGCCGGCAAGGCTTCGTTGATCGAGGTGGTCGATCCCGCGCCGCGGCAGTTGCCCGCAGCCGACGCAGTGCAGCGCGCCCTGGACCTGCTGAAATCCGCCAAGCGCCCGCTGATCCTGCTCGGCAAGGGCGCAGCCTATGCCCAGGCCGACGCCGCCATCCAGGCCCTGGTCGAGACCAGCGGCATCCCCTACCTGCCGATGTCGATGGCCAAGGGCCTGCTGCCCGACAACCACCCGCAGTCGGCTGCGGCGGCACGCTCGCTGGTGCTGGCCCAGGCTGATGTGGTGCTGCTGGTCGGGGCACGCCTGAACTGGCTGTTGTCGCATGGCAAGGGCAAGACCTGGGGCCAGGACCAGGGCGCGGTGGCTGGCCGCAAGTTCATCCAGATCGACATCTCGCCAACCGAGGCCGACAGCAACGTCGCCATCGCCGCGCCGCTGGTTGGCGACATCGGCTCCTGCGTGTCGGCGCTGGTCGCCGGCATGGCCTCAGGCTGGGCCAAGCCGCAGGCCGACTGGATTGGCGCGATCGCTGCGGTCAAGGACAAGAACCTGTCGAAGATGGCGGCGACGCTGGCACTGGACCCGCCGGTGATGAACTTCCACAGCGCGCTGCGGGTGATCCGCGATGTCGTCAAGGCCAACCCCGAGGCGATCCTCGTCAACGAGGGCGCGAACACGCTGGACTTCACCCGCAGCATCGTCGACATGTACCTGCCGCGCAAGCGCCTGGATGTCGGCACCTGGGGCATCATGGGCATAGGCATGGGCTTTTCGGTGGCCGCAGCCGTCACCACCGGCAATCAGGTGCTCGCGATCGAGGGCGACAGCGCCTTTGGCTTCAGCGGCATGGAAGTCGAGACCATCTGCCGCTACAAGCTGCCGGTCTGCGTTGTCGTCTTCAACAACAATGGCGTCTACAAGGGCACCGACGTCAACCCGCTGGGCACCGACGTGGCACCGACGGTGTTCGTCAAGGGCGCGCGCTACGACCTGCTGATGACGGCCTTCGGTGGCGTCGGCGTCAGTGCCAGCACCCCGGCCGAGTTGGACGCGGCGATCCAGCAGGCCTTCGCCAGCCGCCAGCCGACCCTGATCAACGCCGTGATCGACGAGACCGCCGGCACCGAGAGCGGCCGCATCACCAGCCTGAACCCGCAGGCCAAGAAGAAGTAAATACTCAGCATCGCCCCTTCTCACTTTTTTTTGACCCTGGAGTACCTTGCATGACCAAAGCCCTCGACGACATCAAGATCATCGATTTCACCCACGTCCAGGCCGGCCCGGCCTGCACCCAGATGCTGGCCTGGTTCGGCGCCGACGTGATCAAGGTCGAGCGCCCCGGTTCGGGCGACGTGACCCGCAGCCAGTTGCGCGACATCCCCAATGTCGACGCGCTGTACTTCACCCAGCTCAACAGCAACAAGCGCTCGCTGACGCTGGACACCAAGACCGCCGAGGGCAAGGAAGTGCTGGAGAAGCTGATCCGCGTCAGCGACGTGATGGTCGAGAACTTCGGCCCCGGCGCGCTCGACCGCATGGGCTTCACCTGGGAGCGCATCCTCGAGCTCAACCCGAAGATGATCCTGGCCTCGGTCAAGGGCTTCTCCGAAGGCCACCACTACGAAGACCTCAAGGTCTATGAGAACGTCGCCCAATGCGCCGGCGGCGCGGCCTCGACCACCGGTTTCTGGGACGGCCCGCCGACCGTCAGCGCTGCCGCCCTGGGCGACAGCAACACCGGCATGCACCTGGCCATCGGCATCCTCACCGCGCTGCGCCAGCGTGACAAGACCGGCCGCGGCCAGAAGGTCGCCTGCTCAATGCAGGACGCAGTGCTGAACCTGTGCCGCGTCAAGCTGCGCGACCAGCTCCGCCTGGACCGCCTGGGCTACCTGGAGGAGTACCCCCAGTACCCGCACGGCAAGTTCACCGACGTGGTGCCGCGCGGCGGCAACGCCGGCGGTGGTGGCCAGCCGGGCTGGGTGCTCAAGTGCAAGGGCTGGGAAACCGACCCGAACGCCTACATCTACTTCACGATCCAGGGTCAGGCCTGGGCGCCGATCTGCGACGCCATCGGCAAGCCGGAATGGAAGACCGACCCGCTGTACATGACGCCCAAGGCACGCCAGCCGCACATCATGGACATCTTCGGCACGATCGAGCAGTGGCTGCAGGACAAGACCAAGTTCGAAGCGGTCGACATCCTGCGCAAGTTCGAC
>JANXYH010000128.1 GCA_025350145.1 Burkholderiales bacterium
TGCGCGGCGTTGCAACGCTTGCCCGCACGTCAGTGCGGACTGCGCGTCGCGCCTTGCTCAGAGCCCTTGGTCACCCCGGGCGCGGGCGCATGGGATTGCCTCTCAGCCTCTGAGCCCGGCCAGCAGCCACCACGCCAGCCAGCCCAGCAAAAGCAGCCAAACCACCACGATCAGCACCCCGCCCCAGATCCAGCGCGGCAGCTTGACAACCCCGGCCTGGGCTTGCCCCAGACAGTGCTGCCAGAGCGGCTGCGGGGTCAGGCGGATGACCAGCGCCACGCCCAGTGGCAACAGCAGCAGGTCGTCGAGTTGGCCCAGGATGGGGATGAAGTCCGGGATCAGGTCGATCGGGCTGACGACATAGGCCAGCACCGCCAGCGCCACCAGCTTGGGTGGCCAGGGCGTTTGCGGATGGCGCCACAGGACCCACAGCGCCAGCAGTTGCTGGCGCAGGTTGGCCAGGTTCAACCAACGCAGCCAGCGGGTCTTCCAGGCCATGCTCTCAGTGCTGTGCTGCGGCGACGAAAGCCGCATCGAGCTCGGCGATCCAGGCGCTGCGCTGGCCCTCGCCACAGAAGCTGGCCTCGAAGCTGTTGCGCAGCAATCGGTAGGCCTGGGCCGGGCCGAGCTGGGGCAGGGCCGCGAAGGTCTGCACCAGGTTGTCGTTGATGTAGCCGCCAAAGTAAGCCGGGTCGTCGCTGTTGACGCAGGCACAGAGGCCGGCGTCGAGCAGGGCCGGCAGCTTGTGGTCGGCCAGGCGATCAAAGACCCGCAGCTTGACGTTGCTCAAGGGGCAGACCGTCAGCGGCATGCGCAACGCTGCCAGGCGTTCGACCAGGGCCGGGCTCTCCAGGCAGCGCACGCCGTGGTCTATGCGTTCGACCTGCAGCACATCGAGCGCGCTTTCGATGTAGGCCGGCGGTCCCTCCTCGCCGGCATGGGCGACCAGGCGCAAACCCAGCGCCCGGGCGCGGGCAAAGACGCGGGCAAACTTCTGCGGCGGATGGCCAAGCTCGCTGCTGTCCAGACCGACGCCCAGGAGATGCTGGCGCCAGGGCAGCGCCTGGGCAAGGGTGGCCAGAGCCGCGTCCTCGCTCAGGTGGCGCAGGAAGCACAGGATCAGCGCCGCATCGATGCCGTAGCGGGTCTTGGCATCGGCACAGGCGCGGGCCAGGCCGGCGATCACGACGCCGATATCGATGCCGCGCTCGGTGTGGGTCTGCGGGTCGAAGAACAGCTCGGCATGGACCACATGGTCGGCCGCCGCGCGGGCAAAGTAGGCTGCTCCCATGGCGTAAAAGTCGGGCTCGGTGATGAGCACGCTGGCGCCGGCGTAGTAAATATCGAGAAAGCTCTGCAGGTCGCTGAATGCATAGGCCGCGCGCAGCGCCTGGACCGACGGGTAGGCCAGTGCCAGGCGATTGCGCTCGGCCAGGGCAAAGATCAACTCGGGCTCCAGCGAACCCTCGATGTGGATATGCAACTCGGCTTTGGGCGCACGGCGCAACAGGTCGGGCAAGGCGGCCCTGGGAATGGCGTCGAAGTCGATCACGCGGTGGCACTCCAGGTGAAAAAAAGCCACCCGACTGGCGCCGGGTGGCTTGGATTCTCGGGCCAGCGCAGGTCTTACTTGGCGCCAGGCACCTTGCCTTCCACGCCCTTGACATAGAACTTGATGCCGCCCAGGAAGGCGTCGTCGGCGACCTTGTCCTTCTCCAGCACCAGCTTGCCGGTGTTGTCGCTGATCGGGCCCTTCCAGATCGACAGGCTGCCGTCCTTCAAGCCGGCCTTGATGGCCTCGATCTTGGCCTTGGTGTCGGCCGGCACATCCTCGGCGATGCCGACGAAATCGATCGCGCCTTCCTTGACGCCCCACCAGCTCTGGCCGGTCGCCCACTTGCCTTCGAGCGCGTCCCTTGTCGCCTTGATGTAGTACGGCGCCCAGTTGATGACGGCCGAGCCCAGGTGCGCCTTGGGGCCGTAGGCGGTCATATCCGAATCCCAGCCAAAGGCGCGCTTGCCCTTGTCCTGGGCGGTCTTGAGCACCGCCGGCGAGTCGGTGTTCTGCATCAGCACGTCGGCGCCACCGTTGATCAGCGCGGTCGCGGCCTCGGTCTCCTTGGGCGGGTTGAACCACTCGTTGACCCAGACCACCTTGGTCTTGACCTTGGGGTTGACGCTCTGGGCGCCGAGGGTGAACGAGTTGATGTTGCGGATCACCTCGGGAATCGGGATCGAACCCACCACGCCCAGGGTGTTGGTCTTGGTCATGGCGCCAGCCACCACGCCAGCCATGTACGCACCCTCGTAGGTGCGGCTGTCGTAGGTGCGCAGGTTCTCGGCGGTCTTGTAGCCGGTGGCGTGCTCGAACTTCACGTCCTTGAGGTCGGCGCCGACCTTGAGCATCGGCTCCATGTAGCCAAAGGTGGTGCCAAAGATCAGCTTGTTGCCCTGCCCGGCCATGTCGCGAAAAACGCGCTCGGCGTCGGCCGACTCGGGCACCTTCTCGACGAAGCTGGTGACGATCTTGTCGCCCAGCTCCTTCTCCAGCGCCTTGCGGGCGTTGTCGTGGGCGAAGGTCCAGCCGCCATCGCCGACCGGGCCAACGTAGGCGAAGCCCACCTTCAGCGGCTCGGGCTTGGCCGCGGCAGCGCTGGCCGCAGCCGAGGCGGCGGGGGCCGCCGCCGGTGCGGCCGGCTCGTCCTTCTTGCCGCAACCCACCAGGGCAGCAGCGGCGGCCAGGGCGCTCAGGCCGGCCAACTTCAGCGCAGCGCGCTTGTTCAACGGATTCATGGTCTCTCCTAGTGGATTGGCTGTCGACGGAACACGAAATTATGTGGCAGCCCGTGCGCCAGCCGTCACGAGCCCGGGAAGAACGGCTTGCCCAGCGAGGCCGGCATGTTGATGCGGATCCAGACCGGGTTGCGCGAGATCAGCACCAGCACCACGATGGTGGCCAGGTAGGGCAGCATCGACAGCCACTGCGCCGGGATCTGCACGCCCTCGCCCTGGAGGTGGAACTGCAACATCGTGACGCCGCCGAACAGGTAGGCGCCGAGCAGCACCCGGGCCGGCCGCCAGGTCGCGAAGGTGGTCAGTGCCAGGGCGATCCAGCCCTTGCCGGCGATCATGCCCTCGACCCACAGCGGGGTGTAGATCACCGACACATAGGCGCCCGACAGGCCGCACAGCGCGCCGCCGACCAACACCGCCGCCAGCCGCAGCCGGCGCACCGGGTAGCCCAGCGCATGCGCCGACTCGGGCGACTCGCCGACCGCCCGCAGCACCAGGCCGGCGCGGCTGCGGTAGAGGAACCAGCCCAGGCCAAAGACCGCCGCCACCGTCAGGTAGACCATAGGGTGGTGGCGGAACAAGGCCGGGCCGAGGAACGGGATGTCGGCCAGCCCGGGGATCTCAAAGCGGATGCGCTCGCCCAGCTTCTGCTGGGTGTAGGGAATGCCGATGAAGGCCGAGAAGCCGGCGCCGAACAGGCTCAGCGCCAGGCCGGTGGCGTACTGGTTGGTGTTGAGCCAGATCACCAGCAGCCCGAAGGCCAGGGCCATCGCCGCGCCCGCAGCCATGCCGGCGACAAAGGCCAGCAGGTCACTGCCGGTGGCCACGCCGACGGCAAAGCCGCAGACCGCAGCCACCAGCATCATGCCCTCGGCGCCAAGGTTGAGCACCCCGGCGCGCTCGTTGATCAGCAGGCCCAGGCCGGCAATGGCCAGCACCGTGCCGGCGTTCAGCGTGGCGGCGATCAGCAGGGCAAAGGATTCCATTTCATGCCCCCTTCGTCAGCCGCACGCGGTAATGGATCAGCGTGTCCGAGGCCAGCAGGGCGAACAGCAGCAGGCCCTGGAACACCCCGGTGATCGACTTCGGCAGTCCCAGCCGCGATTGCGCCAGTTCGCCGCCGATGTAGAACATGCTCATCAGCACCGCCGAGAAGACCACGCCAAGCGGGTGCAGCCGGCCAACGAAGGCGACGATGATCGCGGCAAAGCCGTAGCCCACCGGCACATGGGGCGTCAACTGGCCCAGCGGACCGGCCGCTTCCAGGCCCCCGGCCAGGCCGGCCAGGCCGCCCGAGAGCAGCAGCGCCAGCCAGAGCGAGCGGCGCGACGAGAAGCCGGCGTAGCGCGCCGCCGCCGGTGCCAGGCCACCGACCTGGAGCTGGAAGCCGGCGTAGGTGCGGAACAGCAGCACCCAGCCGGCCAGCACCGCACCAAGGGCAATCAGCACGCCGATGTTGACGCGCAGGCCGTCGACCAGGCGCGGCACCTGGGTGGCGGCGGCGAAGGTGATGGTCTGCGGGAAGTTGTAGCCCTGCGGGTCTTTCCAGGGGCCGTAGACCAGGTACGACAGGAGCAGCTCGGCGACATAGACCAACATCAGGCTGACCAGGATTTCATTGGCATTGAAGCGGTCGCGCAGCCAGGCGGCGATGCCCGCCCAGGCCATGCCGCCGACCACCCCGGCCAGCAGGATGGGCAGCACCACCCAACGCGAGCTGCCCGGGGCGATCAGCATCGCCACCCCGCCGGCAAACACCGCGCCGAGCACGAACTGGCCCTCGGCACCGATGTTCCAGACATTGCTGCGGTAGCAGATCGACAGGCCCAGCGCGATCAGCGCCAGCGGCGTGGCCTTGACCGCGATTTCGGACAGCGCGTAGGCGTTCTTGACCGGCTCGGTGAAGAACATCTGCAGGCCACGCAGCGGATCCTTGCCCAGGGCGACAAAGAGCAGCAGGCCGAAGACGACGGTCACCGCCAGTGCAATCAGCGGCGAAGCCAGCGCCATCGCCTGCGAAGGCTGGGGCCGGGCCTCAAGCTTGAGCATGCACGCCGCCCTCGGCCCACAGGCCGGACATCCACTGGCCGACCATCGCCGTCGTGGCCGCCGCCACCGCCACGCTCGGCGAGACCCGGCCGCCGGCGATCACCAGCAGCCGGTCGCTGATCTCGAACAGTTCGTCCAGCTCTTCGCTGACCACCAGCAGCGCACAGCCGGCGTCGCGCAGCGCCAGCAGTTCGGCGCGGATCTGCGCCGCCGCGCCGACATCCACGCCCCAGGTCGGCTGCGAGACGATCAGCAGCTTAGGCCTGGCGTCGAGTTCGCGGCCGACGATGAATTTTTGCAAATTGCCGCCGGACAGGCTCTTGGCCGCCGCACCGGGCCCGCCGGCCTTGACCTGAAAGCGCTCGATCAGCGATTGCGCCAGCGCCCGCACCTGGGCCGTGCGGATCCAGCCACTGGCGGCGACCGCCTCGGTGCGCGTCAGCAAGGTGTTGTGCGCCAGGCTCAGGCTGGGCACCGCACCTCGGCCCAGCCGCTCCTCGGGCACAAAGTGCAAGCCCAGGGCGCGGCGCTGGCCTGGCGACATCGCAGCGGCGTCGGTGCCGGCCAGGCGGATCGAGCCGGCCGGCGCACGCGGGTCCTCGCCCGACAGCGCCGCCATCAGCGCCTGCTGGCCATTGCCCGAGACGCCGGCCATGCCGACGATCTCGCCGGCCCGGACCTCGAAGTCGATGCCGTGCAGCGCCGTGCCAAACGGGTCGTCGGTGGCCAGGGACAGGCCCTTGACCGCCAGCACCACCGCGCCCGGACTGGCCGGGCGGTGCTGCAGGGCCGGCGGCTCGGCGCCGATCATCAGCCGCGACAGGCTGGCATTGGTCTGCTCGGTCGGGTCGACCTCGCCGGTCACCCGGCCGCCGCGCAGCACCGTGCAGTGGTGGCAGAGCGCGCGGATCTCGTCGAGCTTGTGGCTGATGTAGAGGATCGCGCAGCCTTGGGCTGCCAGCAGCCGCAGCGTCGCAAAGAGCTTGTCGACCGCCTGCGGCGTCAGCACCGAGGTCGGCTCGTCGAGGATCAGCAACTGCGGCTGGGTCAGCAGCGCACGCACGATCTCGACCCGCTGGCGCTCGCCGACCGAGAGCGTGTGCACCGGCCGCAGCGGGTCCAGATCCAGCCCGTACTGGCCGGCGACGGCGTTGATGCGCTCGGTCACTTGGGCCAGCGACTGCGACTTGTCCAGGCCCAGCCAGACGTTCTCGGCCGCCGTCAGGGTGTCGAACAGGCTGAAGTGCTGGTAGACCATGCTGATGCCCAGCGCCCGCGCCGCCGCCGGGCTGGCAACCTGGACCACCTGGCCGTTGAAGCGGATCTCACCGGCGTCGGGCCGCACCGCGCCATAGATGATCTTCATCAGGGTCGATTTGCCGGCACCGTTCTCGCCCAGCACCGCGTGGATCTGGCCCGGCGCGACGCGCAGCGAGACGGCGTCGTTGGCCAGCACCGCCGGGTACTGCTTGCGGATGCCGCTGAGCTCAAGCCTGGGCGGGGCCATAGATGAGCAGTGCGGGGCGCAGTGGCATGGGCGAAAAGGGCAGGCGTTCGGCGGCATCGTAGCCACAAGCTGGGCGATCCGCCCGCACTCAGGCTACGCTTCGGGTATGTCCCAGGATGCCTTGAGCCGACCGATACGCTTCTTTCATCGCGGCCAGGTGGTGCAGGTCAGCGCGCTGGCGCCGACCACCACGGTGCTGTCCTGGCTGCGTGAGCACGCCGGCTGCGTCGGCACCAAGGAAGGCTGCAACGAGGGCGACTGCGGCGCCTGCACCGTTCAGGTGGGCTCGCTGGTCGACGGCCCGGCCGGGCCGGTGATCGATTACCAGCCGCTCAACAGTTGCATCCAGTTCCTGCCGACGCTGGACGGCAAGGCGCTGCGCACGGTCGAGGACCTGGGCGGCCAGCACCCGGCGCAGCGGGCGATGCTCGAGTGCCACGGCTCGCAATGCGGCTTCTGCACCCCCGGCTTCGTGATGTCGCTGGCCGCCTGCCACGACCGCCACCGCCTGGCCGGCACGCTGCCGACGCGCCAGGCGCTGGCCGACGACCTGTCGGGCAACCTCTGCCGCTGCACCGGCTACCGCAGCATCCTCGACGCCGGGCAACGGATGTTCGAACTCGCGCCCGCCGCGACCGAGGGCGACGCGGCCACCCTGGCGGCCCTGCAGGCGCTGGCCAATGACCCGCCTCTGCACTACGCCGTGGCAGCCGGCTTCCACGCCCCGCAGCGCATGGACGCGCTGGCCAAGCTGTGCGCCGAACGCCCGCAGGCGCGGCTGCTGGCCGGCGGCACCGACATCGCGCTGTGGGTCAACAAGCAGTTCCGCGATCTCGGCGAACTGGTCTACCTCGGCCGGGTCGAGGGCCTGCGCAGCATCACCGCGGCCGACGGCGAATTGCACATCGGTGCCGGCGTCAGCCTGCACCGGGCCTGGGCGGCGCTGGCCTTGCACTGGCCGCAGACGCTGGAGATGGGTCTGCGCTTTGCCAGCCTGCCGATCCGCCATGCCGGCACCCTGGCCGGCAACATCGCCAATGGCTCGCCGATTGGCGACGCCGCGCCGCTGCTGATGGCCCTGGGCGCGCGGCTGCTGCTGCGCCACGGCGGCAGCCAGCGGCAACTGGCGCTGGACGACTTTTACCTCGGCTACATGCACAACCAGTTGCTGCCCGGCGAGTTCGTCGAGGCCCTGTGCCTGCCGCTGCCCAAGGCCGGCCAGGTGCTGCGCGCCTACAAGCTCAGCAAGCGCTACGACAGCGACATCTCCGGCCTGGCCTGCGGCCTGTGGCTGGAGCGCGATGGTGGGCGCGTGGTCGATGCCCGATTCGCCTTTGGCGGCATGGCCGCGACCGTCTGCCGGGCGCGGCAGGCCGAAGCCGCCGTGCGCGGCCAGCCCTGGACGGAGCCCACGCTGGCTGCTGCGATGGCCGCGCTGGCACAAGACTTCAGGCCGCTGAGCGATTTGCGCGCCAGTGCCGCCTACCGAGCCCAGGCCGCAGCCAATCTGCTCAGGCGCTGCTGGCTGGAGACCCGGGACGCACAGCCGCTGCCGGCCAGCGCCACCCGAATCTGGCCGCAGCGCAGCGGGGCAGGCGCATGAACGCCCCGGCCAGGCCGGCCGCAGCGGCGCCGAACACAAGCGCGCCGGGCGCGCAGCCGAGTGCAAGCGCGCTGGGCGAGCAGCCACACGAATCCGCGCACCTGCATGTGGCCGGCGCGGCGCCCTACATCGACGACCTGGCGGAGTTGGCCGGCACCTTGCACGCCGCGCTGGGCCTGTCGCCACTGGCCCATGCCAGGCTGCTGGGCATCGACCTGGCGCTGCTGCGGGCCCAGCCCGGGGTGGTGGCGGTGTTCTGCGCCGCCGACATCCCTGGCGTCAACGACTGCGGGCCTATCGTCCATGACGACCCGATCCTGGCCGACGCCGAGGTGGTCTACGCCGGGCAACCGGTCTTCGCCGTCGTCGCCACCAGCCGCGACGCTGCCCGCCGCGCCGCCGCCCTGGCGCCCCAGGCGCTGAGGCTGGAAGCGCTGCCGGCGGTGCTGGACGCCCGCCAGGCACACGCCCTGGGCCAGTATGTGGTGCCGCCGATGCACCTGGCGCGCGGCGATGCGGCGCGGGCGCTGGCCGAGGCGCCGCAGCGCCTGTGCGGCCAGTTCAGCCTGGGTGGCCAGGAGCAGTTCTACCTCGAAGGCCAGATCAGCTACGCCCTGCCGCAGGAGAACGGCGGCATGCTGCTGCACTGCTCCACCCAGCACCCCAGCGAGATGCAGCAGGTGGTGGCCCATGCGCTGCGGCTGCCGGCGCACAGCGTGCAGGTGCAATGCCGGCGCATGGGCGGCGGCTTCGGCGGCAAGGAGAGCCAGAGTGCGCTGTTTGCCTGCGTCGCGGCGCTGGCCGCCAGCCGCCTGAACCGCCCCGTCAAACTGCGGCCAGACCGCGACGACGACATGCTCATCACCGGCCGGCGCCATGGCTTCGAGTACGACTGGGAGGCTGGCCATGACGACGCCGGCCGCATCCTCGCCCTGCGGGTCACGTTGATCGCCAACGCCGGCTGCTCGGCCGACCTGAGCCCGCCGGTGATGACCCGCGCGCTCTGCCACATCGACAACGCCTACTGGCTGCCCGACGTCGAGATGCACGGCTATTGCGCCCGGACCAACACCCAGAGCAACACCGCTTTCCGCGGCTTCGGCGGGCCGCAGGGCGCGCTGTTGACCGAACTGGTGCTGGACTCGATCGCCCGCCGCCTCGGGCTGGACCCGCTGGCGGTGCGCCGCGCCAACTGGTACGGCACGACCGAGCGCAACACCACGCCCTATGGCCAGGTGGTGGAGGACAACATCATCGCCCCGCTGGTCGACCAGCTTGCCCAGAGCAGCGACTACGCCGCGCGCCGGGCCGAGATCGCGGCCTTCAACGCCGCCAGCCCGGTGGTCAAACGCGGCCTGGCGCTGACGCCGGTCAAGTTCGGCATCAGCTTCAACCTCGCCCACTTCAACCAGGCCGGCGCGCTGGTCCATGTCTATGCCGATGGCTCGGTGCTGGTCAACCACGGCGGCACCGAGATGGGCCAGGGCCTCAACACCAAGGTCGCGCAGGTGGTGGCGCATGAACTGGGCATCGCCCTGGCGCAAGTGCGCTGCAGCGCCACCGACACCCACAAGGTCGCCAACACCTCGGCGACTGCGGCCTCGACCGGCGCCGACCTGAACGGCAAGGCGGCGCAGGACGCGGCGCGGCAGATCCGCCAGCGCCTGGCCGTCCTGTTCGCCAACCAGTGCAGCGTGCCTTTGGAGCAGATCCGGTTTGCCGACGGCCAGGTCTCGGCCGGCGATCAATCGATCACGTTCCCGGCGCTGGTGGCCCTGGCCTACACCCAGCGGGTGCAGCTCTGGAGCGACGGTTTCTACGCCACCCCCGGCCTGCACTGGAACCGCGACACCCTGCAGGGCAAGCCGTTCTTCTACTTCGCCTATGGCGCGGCCTGCGCCGAGGTCGTGATCGACACCCTGACCGGCGAGCACCGGCTGCTGCGCGCCGACGTGCTGCACGATGTCGGCCGCTCGCTCAACCCGGCAATCGACATCGGCCAGATCGAAGGCGGGTTCATCCAGGGCATGGGCTGGTTGACGATGGAGGAGCTCTACTGGCACCCGGCCGATGGCTCGGCCCGGGCCGGCAGGCTGTTGACCCACGCCCCCAGCACCTACAAAATCCCGACCGCCAACGACTGCCCGGCGGTTTTCAATGTCGCGCTGTACCCGGCCGATAACCCGGCCGACACCATCCACCGCAGCAAGGCCGTCGGCGAGCCGCCGCTGCTGCTGCCGTTCTCGGTGCTGCTGGCGATCCGCGACGCGGTCTCGGCCGTTGGTGGCCACAGGGTCGATCCGCCGCTGCGCGCGCCGGCCACGCCCGAGGCGGTGCTGGACGCGCTGACGGCGGTGCTGGCCGCGGGGTGAGCACCGCCCCGGACCCCGTCCGCGACGCCGCCGCCAGCGCCCTGGCCGGCGGCCGCGCGGCGATCCTGGTCGAGGTCAGCCGGGCCCAGGGCTCGGTGCCGCGCGGCGCCGGCACGCGGATGCTGGTCGGCGCCGACTGGATCGCGGGCACCATCGGCGGCGGGCAACTGGAATGGCAGGCCATCGCCCAGGCCAGGGTGTTGCTCAGCGCCGGCACAGCCACCGCAGGCCACGAGCGGCGATACGCCCTGGGCCCCAGCCTGGGCCAATGCTGCGGCGGCGCGCTGAGCTTGCGCAGCCAGGTGTTGACCGCCGCCGACCTGGCGGCCTGGCCCGCGGCCCAGGCGCTGCTGCACTTGCAGCTCTACGGCGCCGGCCATGTCGGCAGGGCCATCGCCAGGCTGCTGGAGCGCCTGCCCTGCCAGGTGCAATGGCTAGACGAGCGCGAGGCCGAATTCCCAGCCGAGCCGGCCTTGCCGCATGTCCAGCGGATCTGCGCCGAGGCGGTCCAGACCGAGGTGGCGACAGCGCCGCCGGGCAGCTACTTTCTGGTCCTGACCCACCGCCACGACCTCGACCTGGCGATCACCCGGGCGATCCTGCAGCGCGGCGATTTCGCCTTCCTCGGCCTGATCGGTTCAACCACCAAACGGGCGCGCTTTGTCCACCGCCTAGAGGCGCAGGGCATCGCAGCAGAATTGACGGCGCGCATCACCTGCCCGATCGGCCTGCCCGGCATCACCGGCAAGGCGCCCGAGCTGATCGCGGTGGCGGTGGTGGCGCAACTGCTGCAACTGGCCGCCGCTTGAGAGGCTGAGAGGCAATCCCATGCACCCGCGTAAGCCCCGAATTCAAGCCCAGCGCAAAGCGCAGACGGGTTGGTGGACCCATCGAGCATTGCAACGCCGAGTGGGTTTGAATTCGGGGCTTACCCGAAGGGCCGGGGT
>JANXYH010000155.1 GCA_025350145.1 Burkholderiales bacterium
GTTGTCGTTGGCCGAGCTGCCGCCAGGCGTGCCAATCGTGTCCTTGCCGTCCAGATAGCCCGCAGGCTGGGTCTCGCTCAGCGCGTAGGTGCCCGGACGCAGGTTGTCGAAGTGGTAATAACCGCTGGCGTCGGTCGTGCCGGTCACTGAGACCGGGTTGCCCAGGTCGTCGGTCCCGGTCAGGGTGACCGTGGCGCCAGGAATGCCGGTGTCGCCAGCCCGGCTGCCGTCGTTGTTGCTGTCGTTGTAGACATAGCCCGACAGGCTGGCCGGCGTGAGTTCGCCGAAATTGTTCTCGCTGCTGGTCTGACCGCTGGCCAGCGGGATCGCCGCGATCTGGTCGTTGGTGACCGAGCCGCCGGTGGTTCCGGCGGTGTCTTTGCCGTCGAGGTAGCCGGCTGGCTGAACTTCGTTGACTTGGTAGGTGCCAGCGCGAAGGCTGCTGAACTGATAAAAGCCAGCAGCGTCAGTGAGCGTGGTCAGGTTGACCGCGTTGCCCAGGTCGTCGGTCCCGCCGAGGTGGATGGTCACCCCGGCGATGGGTGCCTCGCCCGTGCGAAATCCGTCGTTGTTGCTGTCAACGTAAACATAACCGTTGAGTTTGGCGTTCGCGACCTGAATGAGGCCAGCGTCCACTGTTTGGTTTGATTCGGCGGCGGCCAGCGTGACCAACTGGCTCAAACCCGCCGCGTTGGCATCGCTGTCGATGGTATCGGTGGTGTTGGCGTTCGCGTCCTGAACCGTGAAGAGGTAGCTCGGTGCGATGAACTTGACTTGGTAGGTGCCAGCCTGCAGCCCGGCGAACTGGTAGAAACCATGCTCAACTGCTGCGGTGCTGGCATCGTCACCGGTGATGGTTGTTGCCAGCAGATTGCCGAGATTATCCAGGAGCTGGACCGTGATATTGTCGACGCCAGCCTCGCCGACGTCCTGCACGCCGTTCGCGTTGGTATCCTGCCAAACATAGTCGCCGAGTTTGGCGCTTTGCAACTGGATGATCAGCGGCTGGACATTTCCGGCCGGGTCAATGACTTCGCTGAAATAGGCATTGGTGGGCACCACGCCGTGGCCGCTGGAGACCGCCGCGAGTGACGCCGAGACGATGAAATTGATGTCGCCAACACTTTCTGTATTGAGGCCACCATTGTTCAAATCGGACGTATTGATCGGACCGATGTCGAAATCGCTGAAACCAAGGATCTTCCAGATTGCGACCTGGACTTCACCATAATTGAACTGACCGCCATATTTGGGGTCTGAGGTGAAATTCTGCGAGAGTACCCAATTAAGGCGGTCGACCTGGCCCTGGCTGAGCGAGCCGAGGCCGATCGGCACATACGATGCCAAGCTGTTGCCAACGTAATTGTTGGAGCTGTAGCTGTTGTTGAAATTGATGGTCTGGGTCGGGTCCAGGCAATAGCCGTCGTAACGCCCATTGGGCAGGGTGCTGTCGCTGCTGCCCGTGACATAAACGTCGACATAGCTGGGTGCCCCGAGATCGCCGTGGGCATTGAATCCCGGATTGGTGACGCGAATCGTGAAGGTACTCATGACGTTCTCCTTGGCAATTATTTCAACACTGATCGAGGCGCCACGCGGCAGCCTCGAAGCAACAGGAATGGGTTCAGCAGCGCCGGATTTCGAAAATCACTCTCGAGGATCCCTGCTGAACAGTTGGTTGATCCGATTGACGCGAGCTTATTCTATGCGGTGCGGCGCCGCGACGGCGCCAAAACTTCAGGTCAGCAAGGCCAAATCGGCAATCCTGCACGGCCACAACCGACCCCGTCCATCAATTTCAAGCCATGCTCCAAACTTGACTTTGGCAAGCCACACAAGATATCCAGACAGCCGCAAACAAATCACAACCCGCCAATGAAAAATGGACGGCCCCGTTTTGCGAAGCCGCCCAAATCATCCGCCACGAGCAATGCGCCTGAAGCGCAGCGAATCGCCCGCGCCGGTCAATTACTTCTTGCCTTTGCGGCTGAATGCCACCAAACCCACCAGGCCGAGGCCCAGCAGCATCCATGAATCGGGCTCAGGAACAACCCGGGCGTAGGCCACGCCGCAGGTCCCGATGAACAGGGCCGCCGAAGCGCCGATGTATTTTGCGAATGAAATCATTTTTGAGCTCCAAGACAGACGACGATTGCTTCGACGCGCGCCGGCCGAAGATCTGGCCGGTGCAGCGATCCCCGCTTTCGCAGGAACACCCAGTTTTAGCACTTTCTGTGCCAGGCACGTTCTTTTCGTTACAAGTCAGTGACTTAGCGGCGGCGGGTGTTCGCGACCGCGTCGATGTGTAAAATTTTCCGACAGTCCGCCCGGCGTACCCGGTGCCGCCGAAGACCGGCGCGCAGCGATCTGGCTGGTTGCGGCGGCGCCCGCTCGCCCACCCGCCCGCCGATCTCCGATCCGTGGTCGGGCCTGGTCGGGCGGCGACGGCCGGGCGTCGCAGGCAAACGGTGCTGCGCCGGTCGCAAAGGCAAGGGCGGGTCCGGGCGGTCGCCTTTGGGGCTGCTCTGTAGAATTCGCCGCTGTGACAACGCGCCTATCGCCCGCCCTGCCTCAGCCGACCCGGCTGCGGGTTCGCGCCTGCACGCACCGCCAGACCACGCGCGATCGAATTTGAATCGGCGTCGCCAACGGCGACGCCGGTCATGTTGCCCTGCCCGCCCGGCTCAGCGCAGGCGCTGAGCCGGCCCCTAAAGGACCGCCGCGTTCGCTTGCGCCGCTGTGGCCCCAAGTCCACCCTCCTTGCCGCCCGGCCTGTTCAGGCCAAGATTGCCATGACCGATGCCACCCTGGCGCCGCAGGCGCCCCCCACGCCGGACTACCGCGCCACCCTCAACCTGCCGGACACCCCGTTTCCGATGCGCGCCGATCTGGCCAAGCGCGAGCCCGATTGGGTGCGTTCATGGCAGGCGCAAGGACAGTACAAGCGGCTGCGCGAGGCCCGCGTCGGCGCGCCCTTGTTCATCCTGCACGATGGCCCGCCCTATGCCAACGCGCAGATCCACCTCGGCCATGCGGTCAACAAGGTGCTCAAGGACATGATCGTCAAGGCCCGCCAATTGGCAGGCTTTGATGCCCAGTACATCCCCGGCTGGGATTGCCATGGCCTGCCGATCGAGAACGCGATCGAGAAGAAACACGGCCGAAAACTCAGCCGCGACGACATGCAGGCCAAGAGCCGGGCCTACGCGACCGAGCAAATCGCGCTGCAAATGAGCGGCTTCGAGCGCCTGGGCGTGCTCGGCGACTGGCAGCACCGCTACGCCACCATGGACAAGGCCAATGAAGCCGGTGAAATCCGCGCCTTCAAGCGGGTGATTGAGCGTGGCTTCGTCTACCGCGGGCTCAAACCCGTCTACTGGTGCTTCGACTGTGGCAGCTCGTTGGCGGAGTTCGAGATCGAGTACGCCGACAAGCAGAGTCAGACCGTCGATGTCGCCTTCAAGTGCGCCGAGCCCGACAAACTCGCCGCCGCGTTTGGCCTGGGTGCGCTGCAGCAGGACGCATTTGCGGTGGTCTGGACCACCACCGCCTGGACGATTCCGGCCAACCAGGCGCTGAACCTCAATCCGGCCCTGGACTACGCCCTGGTCGATACCCCGCGCGGCCTGCTGGTCCTGGCCGCGAGCCTGGTCGAGGCCTGCTTGCTGCGCTACGGCCTCAGCGGCCGGGTGCTGGCCACGGTGCCGGGCGAGAAGCTCGGCGGCTTGAATTTCAGGCACCCGCTGGCCGAGGTCGATCCGGCCTACGACCGGCTCTCGCCGGTCTACCTGGCCGACTACGCCACCGCGGACGACGGCACCGGCATCGTCCACTCTGCCCCGGCCTACGGCCTGGAGGACTTCAAGTCCTGCGTCGCCCATGGGTTGGCGACCGACGCGATCCTCAACCCGGTACAGGGCAATGGCAGTTACGCGCCCGACTTCGCACTGTTCGGCGGGCAGCACATCTGGAAGGCCGTGCCGGCCATCCTGGACGCGCTGCGCGGCGCCAATCGGCTGCTGGCAACCGAGACGATCACCCACAGCTACCCGCACTGCTGGCGCCACAAGACGCCGGTGATCTACCGCGCGGCGGCGCAGTGGTTCATCCGCATGGACGCTGAAGATGCCTCCAGCCGCGGCGTCTTCGCCAAGGACCGGGCCGCCAAGACCCTGCGCGAGCTGGCGCTGGCGGCGATCGACGGCGATCCGGCCACGGGCCAGGCGCCGACCGGCTTTTACCCCGAGAACGGCCGCGCCCGGCTGCGCGACATGATCGCCAACCGGCCCGACTGGTGCATCAGCCGGCAGCGCAGTTGGGGCGTGCCGCTGCCGTTCTTCCTGCACCAGGATTCGGGCGAACTGCACCCCGACACGATGGCGATCCTCGACCGCGCCGCCGCCATCGTCGAGGCCGGCGGGATCGAGGCCTGGAGCCGGGTCAGCGCCGCCGAGATCCTGGGCACGGCCGACGCCGAGCACTACACCAAGAGCAACGACATCCTGGAGGTCTGGTTCGATTCGGGCTCGACCTTCTGGCACGTGCTGCGCGGCACCCACGCCAAGCTCGCCGGGCATGTCGGCCACCACGCCAGCGGCCCCGAGGCCGACCTCTACCTCGAAGGCCACGACCAGCACCGCGGCTGGTTCCACTCGTCGCTGCTGCTGGGCTGCGCGCTGTATGACCGCGCGCCCTACCGCGGCCTGCTGACCCATGGCTTCACGGTCGACGCGCAGGGCCGCAAGATGAGCAAGAGCCTGGGCAACGGGATCGAGCCTGAAGTGGTCTGGAACAAGCTCGGCGCCGAAATCATCCGCCTCTGGGTGGCGGCCAGCGATTACTCGGGCGACATCGCCGGCGACGACAAGATCCTGGCGCGGGTGGTCGACGCCTACCGCCGCATCCGCAACACGCTTCGTTTCTTGCTGGCCAACACCAGTGACTTCGACCCGGTGGCCGACACCGTGGCCAACGCCGAACTGCTGGAGATCGACCGCTGGGCGTTGGCCCGCACGGCGCAGTTCCAGGCCGAGGTGCTGGCCCACTTCGAGGTCTATGAGTTCCACCCGGTGGTCGCCAAGCTGCAAGTCTTCTGCTCCGAGGACCTGGGCGCGTTCTACCTCGATGTGCTGAAGGACCGGCTCTACACCACGGCGGCCAAGAGCCTGGCGCGGCGCAGCGCCCAGACCGCGCTGTGGCAGATCACGCAAGCCATGCTGCGCTGGATGGCGCCGTTTTTGAGCTTCACCGCCGAGGAGGCCTGGGCCCTGGTCGGCCACAAGGCCGGGGCGTCGGCGGCCGATGCGGCGTCGATCTTCACCCAGACCTACAGCCGATTCGATCCGCCCGACCTGGCCCTGCTGGCCAAGTGGGCGCAACTGCGCGAGCTGCGGGCCGAGTCAAACCGGCAGATCGAGCTGCTGCGCGCCGCCGGCAAGCTCGGTTCGTCGCTGCAGGCCGAGGTCGAGATCGAGGCCGACGCCGACCGCCTGGCGCTGCTGCAATCGCTGGGCGATGACCTGCGCTTCGTGCTGATCACTTCGGCGGCGCAACTGCGGGCGGCGGCCAGCGCTGCCGGGCCGACCCTGAAGGTCACGCCGCGCGTCAGCAGCGCGCGCAAATGCGAGCGTTGCTGGCACTACCGCGCCGATGTCGGCGTCGATCCGGCCCGGCCGGGCCTGTGCGGGCGCTGCCTGGACAACCTCTATGGCGCGGGCGAACGCCGCAGCGTCGCCTGAGACTCGACGAAGGCGACCACGTCGTCCAGCACGGGCGCCAACCAGCGCAGCGGCGCGGCGATGGCGCCGACCAGGCTCAAGTGGTTGACGCGGTCGTAGTCGCGCAGCGTCACCGCCTGGCCGGCGGCCTGCAGCGCGGCGGCCAACTGCCCGCTGTTGCGCTGCGGATCGACCAGGGTATCGGTCCTGGCGGCCAGCAGCAGCGCCGGCAGGCGGCCACCTGCGGCATGGTGGATAGGCTGTGAATCCGCCGGCACATTCGGGTGGTCGAACGCCCGCTGCACCTCCGGCGTCTTGATCGGCAGGAATTCATAGGGCCCGGCCAGGCCGATCCAGCCGGCCAGCTCGGCCGGCGAATGTCCGGCCGCCGCCAGCCAGCGCGCATCCAGCGCCACCATTGCGGCGTTGTAGCCGCCTGCGCTGTGGCCCATCACCAGCACCCGTCGCGGGTCCGCCCCCCAGGTGCCGGCCTGGCGCAGGGCCAGCGCGACGGCAGCGGCACTGTCGCGGACGAACTCGGGGTACCTGACCTCGGGGTGAAGCCGGTAGTCGATCACCATCGCCAGCACCCCGCGCTGCGCCAGCGCCTCGCCGACGAAACGGTATTCGCCGCGCTCGCCGCGGTTCCACGAGCCGCCGTAGATGAACACCACCAGCGGCCAACCGGCAGCAGGGCGGCTGGCCGCGTCGGGCGTGTACAGGTCATACACCTGGCGCGGCGCCGTGCCATAGGGCAGGCCCTGCGCGGTCCGTCGGCTGTCGATCGCCGCCAGCAGGTTGATCGGCAGCAAAGGCCGCCAGAGCAGGCCGGCGACGAGCAGTGCCGACGCCAAAACCAAAGCCAAAACCAACGCACCCGAAACCGCCAGCACCGTCTGCAACTTCAACCTGCCTCCTGAATCTGCCAACCCGCCCGCGGCACCGCAGCGCCAGGGTTATTCTGTCGCAGGGCCGGTTCCCGGCATCCGCCGCCACAGGCAAACACTTCGGAGCAAGCACTTTGGACCAAGCAATGGGCATTCAAACGCTGGGCGTGATCGGCGCCGGCACGATGGGGCATGGCATCGCCCAGACCTGCGCCGTCAAGGGCATAGGGGTGGTGATGGTCGATGTCAACGACGCGGCGCTGCAGCGCGGTCTGGCGGGCATCGCCGCCAACCTGGATCGGTTGGTCAACAAGGACAAGCTGACGGCTCAGGCCCGCGACGCCGCGCTGGGCAGGGTGCGCACCGCCACCGCCTACGCCGAGCTGGCCGGCTGCCCGCTGGTGATCGAGGCGGCGACCGAGAACCCGGCCCTGAAGCTCAAGATCCTGCAGCAGTTGGACGCCCTGCTGCCGCCAGCCGCCCTGATCGCCAGCAACACCAGCTCGATCTCAATCACCCAACTGGCCGCCGCCACCCAGCGCCCGGACCGGGTGATAGGCATGCACTTTTTCAACCCGGTGCCGGTGATGGCGCTGGTCGAGATCATCCGTGGCCTGCAGACCAGCGACGCCACCCACGACGCCGTCCATGCCCTGGCCCAGGCGCTGGGCAAGACCCCGGTGACGGTCAAGAACGCGCCCGGTTTCGTCGTCAACCGCATCCTCGTGCCGATGATCAACGAGGCCTTCTTCGTGCTGTCCGAGGGGCTGGCCTCGGCCGAGGACATCGACGCCGGCATGCGCCTGGGCTGCAACCACCCGATCGGGCCGCTGGCGCTGGCCGACATGGTCGGCCTGGATGTCTGCCTGGCGGTGATGGAGGTCTATGTGGCGCAGTTCGCCGACAGCAAGTACCGGCCCTGCCCGCTGCTGCGCGAGATGGTGGCGGCCGGCTGGCTGGGGCGCAAGAGCGGGCGCGGCGTCTACCGCTACGGCCACTGATGGGCCTGCTGCAGGCGCGCTGGCCCGAGCGCATCGTCTGCCTGACCGAGGAGCCGACCGAGGTGCTGTACGCGCTGGGCCAGCAGCAGCGCATCGTCGGCATCTCCGGTTTCACCGTCAGGCCGGCCCAGGCGCGGCATGAGAAGCCGCGCGTCAGCGCCTTCACCAGCGCCAAGATCGAGCGCATCCTGGCGCTGGAGCCCGACCTGGCGATTGGCTTCTCCGACATCCAGGCCGACATCGCCGCCGCGCTGATTCGCGCCGGGGTCGAGGTCTGGATCAGCAACCACCGCAGCGTCGCCGGCATCCTCGGCTATGTGCAGCGGCTGGGCGCGATGGTCGGTGCCGGCGACGCGGCAACGGCCTACAGCGCCGCGCTCGCCGCCCGGGTAGAGGCGATACGCCAGGCGGCCAGCGCCTTGCCGCGCCGCCCGAAGGTGTATTTCGAGGAATGGGACACGCCGCCGATCAGCGCCATCGCCTGGGTCAGCGAGCTGCTGGCCATCGCCGGCGGCGACGACATCTTTCCAGGCCGCGCCGCCGCGCCACTGGGCCGCGACCGGATCGTCGCCGATCCGCTGGAGATCGTCGCCGCCGCGCCCGACATCATCATCGGCTCCTGGTGCGGCAAGAAGTTCAGGCCCGAACAGGTCGCCGCCAGGCCCGGCTGGGCCGAGGTGCCGGCGGTGCGCGACGCCGAGTTGCACGAGATCAAGTCGCCGCTGATCCTGCAACCCGGCCCGGCGGCCCTGACCGACGGGCTCGACGCCCTGGCGCGGATCGTCCAGCGCTGGTCGGCCCGCCAAGGCAGCACGTAACATCCGCGACCCGCACCACAGCCTGCCAGGAAGACCGCATGTTCAAAGCCCTGTTGCTCAGCCAGACCGAAGACCGCAAGACCCGCGCCGAACTGGTCGACATGGACGACGCCCGACTGCCCTCGGGCCCGGACCGCGGCGTGACCGTGGATGTGGCCTATTCGACGCTGAACTACAAGGACGCGCTGGCGATCACCGGCCGGGGCGCGGTGGTGCGGACCTGGCCGATGGTGCCGGGCATTGACCTGGCCGGCACAGTCGCGGCCAGCAGCGATGCGGCCTGGGCGGTCGGCGATCAGGTCGTCGTCACCGGCTGGGGCATGGGCGAGCAGCACTGGGGCGGCCTGACACAGCGCCAGCGCGTTGACCCCGCCTGGCTGCTGAAGATCCCCGCGCCCTACACCTGCCACAGCGCCATGGCCGTGGCCACCGCCGGCTTCACTGCCGCGCTCTGTGTGCAGGCCTTGCAGCGCCACGGCCTGAAGCCGGGCGACGGCGAACTGCTGGTGACCGGTGCGGCCGGCGGCGTTGGCTCGATCGGCGTGGCCCTGCTGGCGGCGATCGGCTACCGCGTGGTCGCGTCGACCGGCCGCCCAGCCGAAGCCGACTACCTGATCGGGCTGGGCGCGAGCCGGGTGATTGATCGCGCCAGCCTGGCCGCGCCGGGCAAGCCGATGCAGAAAGAAGCCTGGGCCGGCGTGCTCGACACCGCCGGCAGCCACACCCTGGCCAATGCCTGTGCCGCCACCCGTGCCAATGGCGCGGTCGCGGCCTGCGGCCTGGCCCAGGGCAGCGACTTCCCGTCCAGCGTGATGCCCTTCATCCTGCGCGGCGTGACGCTCTACGGCATCAACAGCGTGCTGGTGCCCAACGCCGACCGGATCAAGGCCTGGGCCCTGCTGGCCGCCTACCTGCCGCCGGACAGGCTGGCCGGCATGGTCAACGAGATCGGCCTGAGCGAGGTCATCGCCTATGCGCCGCGCTTTCTTGACGGCCAGGTGCGCGGCCGCACCGTGGTCGACGTAGCGCGCTGACGGCTTCAGCTTGCGCTGCGGCGGCAGCGCGGCGAATTGGCGCCAATATCAAGGCTGATTTGGCGCAATGCGGGGCGGCCGGGCTTGGGAAGATGGCGTAGGTTCAGGGAGACCTACACGCCATGTTAAACCTCGTCCTGCGTTTGAAGTTTTGGCAGAAATTTGCCCTCATCGCCACCTTGATGGCGCTGGCCGCAGTGCCGCCCTCGGCCCTTTTGGTGCAGCGCCTGGCGACCGAGCTGGCGAGCTCGCAGGCCGAACTCAGCGGCATCGCGCCGCTGGGCCGGCTGCTCGACCTGGTGCGACTGACGCAGCAGCACCGTGGCCTGTCGGCCAGCCTGCTGAGCGGCAATGCCGCAGCCCTGCCCGAGCGGCAGGCCAAGGCCGGCGAAGTGAAGGCTGCCCTGACGGCAGCGCTTGAGGCCAGCAGCGGCTACGGCTCGGCGCCGGTGGTCGAGGCACGCAAGACAATGCAATCGCAGTGGGACGGGTTGGCACGCGAGCTTGACGCCGCGACGATCAGCGCGCCGGAGAGCTTCAAGCGCCACACCGCCCTGATCAGCGCCCAGACCCGGATGGTCAGCGCCATCGCCGACGAGAGCACGCTGATGCTGGACCCGGACGCCACCGACTACTACCTGCTGGTGTCGGCGGTCGAAGCCCTGCCAGCCGTCACCGAATTGCTGGCCCAGAGTCGGGGGCTGGGCGCGCAGCATCTGGCGCGCCAGCAGCTCGCCCCCGAGGACCGAGCCACGCTTGTCGCCAAGATCGGCAGCCTGAGCGATCACCACCACAACCTCCAGCGCTTCCTCAGCGCCGCCACCGCCGCCAACGGCGACCTTGAGCCGCGGATCGGGGCGGTGCGCAAGACGGCAGAGTCGGCCTATGCCCAGGCGCTGCAGACCATCTCCGGGCAGTTGCTGAGCGCAACCACGCTGGATCGATCGGCGCCGGCTTATTTCGCTGCGATGAGCGGCTTCATCGACGCCCAGTACAAGCTCGGCGATGCCGCCTTCGCCCTGCTGCGCGACGACATCTCGGCCCGCTACAGCGCCGGCCAGCGCAGTCTGGTGCTGGTGCTGGTGCTGCTGACGCTGTCGCTGCTGGTTGCCAGCGCGCTGCTTTGGGCGGTGGCCCGCAGCACCGGCCGCGGTGTGGCCAGCGCGCTCGGCGCTGCCCAGGCGCTGTCGCGTGGCGACCTGAGGCACCGGGTGCAGGCGCAATCGCAGGACGAGATCGGCCAGCTCAGCCAGCAACTCGGCCTGGCGATGGACAGCCTGCGCGGCATGGTGCAGCGGATTCAGTCCACCGGGCAGTCTCTGGGGGTGGCCTCGGCGCAGATCGCCAGCGGCAACCACGACCTGTCCGCGCGCACCGAATCCACCTCTGCCAACCTGCAGCAGGCAGCCTCGTCGATGGAACAACTGACCACCACGGTGGCCCAGAGCGCGCAATCGGCGCACCGCGCGATGGCCCTGGCCAACCAGGCCAGCGCCGTCGCCAGCCAGGGCGGCGAAATCATCGCCCAGGTGGTCTCGACGATGGACAACATCAGCGCCAGCTCGAAGAAGATCACCGACATCATCGGCGTGATCGACGGCATCGCCTTCCAGACCAACATCCTGGCGCTGAACGCCGCTGTCGAGGCGGCGCGCGCGGGCGAGCAGGGCCGTGGCTTCGCGGTCGTGGCCTCCGAGGTGCGCAGCCTGGCGCAACGCAGCGCGGCGGCGGCGCGCGAAATCAAGACCTTGATCGCCAGCAGCTCGGTCACGGTCGAGTCGGGTGCGGGACTGGTCGCGGGCGCCGGCCGCACCATGGCCGAGATCGTCGAGCAGGCCCACCAAGTGAGCACCCTGATCACCGAGATCGGCCGCTCTGCCGATGAGCAAAGCGCCGGCATAGCACTGGTCAACCAGGCGGTGGCACAGCTCGACCAATCGACCCAGCAGAACGCCGCCCTGGTCGAGCAATCTGCGACGGCGGCACAAACCCTGAAGCAGCAGGCCGACCAACTGGTCGAGGCAGTCAGCCGCTTCCAGTTGGCGTCCCAGCCCGGCGGCGAGGGCGTGATGGGCTGATCCGCCCGAGCGCAAATCCGGATGGCGCGCAGCGGCGCCGGGGCCCATGCTGACGCCTTCCCGTCGCCCTGCGGCACGACCTTGGTGTCGGCCACCCCCTCCAGATGCCCGTCTCAGCCAGCGCCCGCAGCGACCGCCGCCTTGCCCTCCAGCATCTGGCCAGTGCCCTGGTCGCCGCCACCGGCTCAGCCGGCGCGCAGACCGACAAGCCGCTGCGCCTGGTGGTGGGCTATGCCCCCGGCGGTCCGGTCGATTCGATGGCCCGGATCATGGCGCCGCTGCTGGCGCGCGAGCTTGGCCAGCCGGTGCTGGTGGAGAACAAACCCGGCGCCAGCGGCGCGCTAGGCGGCGAGCTGACCTCGTCGGCAGCAGCCGACGGCCTGACCCTGTTCTTTGCCGCCAGCCCGACCATCACCATCGTCCCGCACATCTACAAGAAACTGCGCTGGGACCCGTTCCGCGACCTGACGCCGATCGCCCCGATCCTGAGTTATGCCAACGTGCTGGTGGTCGGCAAGGACAACCCCGCCCGCAACCTGGCCGAGTTGATCGCTTTCGCCCGGGCCAACCCGGGCAAGGTCTTCTACGGTTCAGCCGGCGTCGGCGCCAGCAACCACCTCAGCGGCGAACTGCTCGCCGCCCAGGCCGGCCTGCAGATGGTGCACGTGCCGTACAAGGGCAACGCGCCGGCCATGACCGACGTGATTGGCGGGCAGTTGACGATGATGTTCGACATCGTCGGCGGGGCGCGCAAATTCATCGACGCCGGCCAGGTGCGGGCGCTGGCGGTGACCTCGGCCAGCCGCAACGCCATGCTGCCGGACGTGCCGACGATGCGCGAGGCCGGCCTGGCCGACTACGAGGTGCTGGGCTGGTTCGGACTGTTCGGCCCGCCCCGGCTGGCGGCGGCGCTCAGTGCCCGGCTGGCCCAGGCGGTGCGCCAGGTCCAGGGCAGCCCTGAGATGGTGGCTCGGCTGGCCGACCTGGGCTACACCGTCTGGCCGGGCACGGCCGCGCAACTGGCGGCCGTAGCCCGCCGCGAGTTCGACCTCTGGGCAGCGGTGACCAAGGGCATCGCGCTGGACTGAGCGGCTCAATGCTGGGCCAACGGCGGCAGCACGAAGCGCCGCACCTGGCCGCCGAGCAGCTCGGCCTGGTCCTTCAGGGTGATCGTGGCCGAGGTGGTTTCCTGCACCAGGGCTGAGTTCTGCTGGGTCAGCCTGTCCATGTCTGAGACCACCTCGCCGACCTCGGCAATGCCCTGGCTCTGCTGCGCCGCTGCCTGGGCGATCTGGGCCATCAGCGCGTTCATGCGGTGGGCATTGCCGAGCAGCTCCTGCATCGTCTGGCCGGCGCCGCGGACCACCTCGGTGCCCGAGGCCACGCTCTCGACACTTTCCTGGATCAGGCTCTTGATCTGCCGTGCCGCTGCGGCGCTGCGCTGCGCCAGCATCCGCACCTCCGAGGCCACGACCGCAAAGCCGCGGCCTTGTTCGCCGGCACGCGCCGCCTCAACTGCCGCATTCAGCGCCAGGATGTTGGTCTGGAAGGCGATGCTGTCGATCGTGGCGATGATCTCGCCGATCTTGTTCGACGAGCCGTGGATCGCCTGCATCGTCGCCACCACCTGCCCGATCACCGCACCGCCGCGCTCGGCGGCCTTGGCGTTGTCGGCCGCCAGAGCCGAGGCATGGCCGGCGTTGTCAGCGGTTGAGCGTACGGTCACCCCAAGCTCGCCCATCGCGGCAGCGGCCCTCTGCAGGCTGCCGGCGGCCTGCTCGGTGCGGGTCGACAGGTCCAGCGTGCCGGCCGAGACATCGACGCTGGTGCGCACCACCGCGTCGGACGCATCCCGGACCTGGGTCACCATGCTGCTGAGGCTGACCTGCAGGTCCTGCAGAGTGTGCATCAACTGCGCCGACTCGTCGCTGCCCTGCGGCGCCAGCCGGGCACTGAGGTCGCCGCGGCTGATCGCGCCCAGGTGGGCTTCGACCGCCTTCAGACCACCCTTGAGGACAATATAGAACGCGGCAAAACAGTAGGCTGCCGTCAAGAGCGACAGCAGCAGCGCCACCAACACCAGGTTGCGCGCCCACTCCAGGCCGCTGATGCGATTGCGCAACTGGCTGTCGACGCCGTCTATGCCGCGGGTGGCCATCGCGCCCAGGCCGTCCATCGCCTGATCGGCTTGGGCGACGTAGGCCTTGACGTCGACCTTGCTGCCCTCGGCCATCAACGGACCGACATCAATCAGCGCCGCAAAGTCAGCGACCGCCTTCATCGCTGCCGCAGCAGCCACCCGCTCGGCGGTCGCGGCGTCAGACTTCGCGACCTTTGCCAGCGCCGCCTTGATGCCGCCAGACAGGCGAGCGGCCAGGGCCTGGCTGCGGATCAGGCTGCGCTGCTGGCTCGGTGTGGCCGCACCGGCCTTGAGCGCGTCGGCGCCGGCCTGGCGCAGCTTGCCGAGTTGCGACAGCAGGTCCGGGCCGTCGACGACGCTGGCCATGACCAGGTAATAGGTGGCCACCTCCGGGTCCAGCGTCAGGCCAGAGCTGTCGCCGACCTGGGCACTCAGGTCGAGCAGGTTGTCGACCAGTTCGCCCAGGCGTTGGCTGGTCTCGCGCTGGCTGGCTGCCGGTTTGCCCAGCTCGGCCATCGCTTCGTTGACCGACTTGAAGACCTCGGCGGTGCCGAGTTCCTGGCCGTGCAGCAGATCCTGGGCGCGCAGCCGCCCGAATTGCAGATTGGCCTTGCTGGCGACATCGTCGCCCTGGGCCAAGGCCAACCGCAGCAGCGCGAGCAGCTCGCGCTGGTAGGCCAGGCCCTGCAATTCGCCCCCGGCGGCACCGAGGTCGCGCTGGGTACCGCTGACAAATGATGTCGTCAACAGGCCAATCGGCAGCAAAAAGCTGCACGAGATCAGCATGGCCTTGGCGGCAAAGCCCAGCCGCTGGAACAGCCGTATGCCTGGCGTCAACAGGCCGCGATGGCGGGCCGGCAGCGCATCGTTGGGCGCTGGCACCACCTCGCCAAATGCGGACCGCGCCGCCGCGTCGCCGGTCAAATCAGAAGTTGTCACTTGCACGATGCTCCGCTGAGTTCCCCATGTTTTGCCTCGCGCCCTGCTGCCGGGGTGCGTCGACGTCCTGCTGGGGTTTCGGCATTGGCGAGCGCGGCTTTAGCCGGCTGCGCGGCGGCGTGCCGGCTCACTTCTCCATGGCGCGGGCGATCAACTCCTTCATCACCTCGTTGCTGCCGCCATAGATCCGTCCGACTCGGGCGTCGGCGTACATCCGGGTGATCGGGTACTCGTTCATGTAGCCGTAGCCGCCGTGCAGTTGCAGGCACTCGTCGACCACCTTGCAGACCGCCTCGCTGACCCAGCTCTTGGCCATCGCCGCAGTCGCCAGGTCGAGTTCGTTGCGCAGCGAGCGGGCGATGCAGTCGTCGACGAAGCTGCGCGCGATCGTCGCCTGGGTCTGGCACTCGGCCAGCTTGAAGCGGGTGTTCTGCATCGCCATCAGCGGTTGGCCGAAGATCTGCCGCTGCTGCACATAGGCCAGCGTCTCGTCGATGGCGCGCTGCAGGGTGGCCACACCGCCCACGGCGATGATCAGCCGCTCACGCGGCAGTTGCTCCATCAACTGGATGAAGCCGCGGCCCTCGTCGCTGCCAAGCAACTGGCTTTGCGGCACGCGCATGTCGTCGAAGAACAGCTCGGCCGTATCGACACTGTGCTGGCCCAACTTGTCGAGCAGGCGGCCGCGCCTGAAGCCGGCCTGGTGGGCGGTCTCGACCATCACCAGGCTCAGCCCCCGGCCGCCCTTCTCGGCGCCGGTGCGGGCGACGATGCAGACCAGGTCGGCATGCCAGCCATTGGTGATGAAGGTCTTGGCGCCGTTGATGACGTAGTCGCTGCCATCCTTGCGGGCGCCGGTGCGGATCGCCTGCAGATCGGTGCCGGCGCCGGGCTCGGTCATGGCGATGGCGGCAACCATCTCGCCCGAGGCCATCGCCGGCAGCCAGCGCTGCTTCTGCGCCTCGGTGCCATAGCGCAGGATGTAGTGGGCGACGATGCCCGAATGCACGCTGTTGGAGAAGCCCCCGGTCAGCGAATGCGAATGGGCCTGGGTCAGCACCACCTCGTGGGCGAAGCTGCCGCCGCCGCCGCCATAGGCCTCGGGGATGCTGACGCACAGCAGCCCGGCCGCACCGGCCTTGCGCCAGATGTCGCGGTCGCCGTGGCGCTGCTCGCGCCAGCGCGCGTCGTGCGGCACGCATTCGCGGTCGAAGAAGCGCTTGGCGTTGTCCGCCAGCAACTGCAGGTCGTCGTCCATCCAGGCGGGGCGGGGGTAGGAAATCATGGCGCGGTTCGGTTTGGCTTGGGGTTGATCCAGGTCGCGGCGAAGGCGACCAGACGATTGTGGTGCACTGTTGCGCAGGTGCCGGCGCGTGGCATGACACGGCAGCGGCTACAGTCACTGGCGCAATGCCGTGGCCCGCTGGCAGCCCGACAACGACGCTGACCGCTAGGGTCTAACCGCCCTCAAAACCATGCCCGCGCCCAAACAGAGTTCGACCCCGCTGGTGCTGTGGCTGGGCCTGGCAGCGCTGGTGATCTTGTCTGACCAGTTGAGCAAGACGCTGGTGGTGGGGTCGATGGCGCTGGGCGACAGCCAGCGCATCAGCGAATGGCTCAACCTGGTGCGGGTCCACAACGCCGGCGCTGCGTTCTCGTTGCTGGCCGGCGCATCCGGCTGGCAGCGCTGGTTCTTTGTCGCCCTGGGGGCGCTGGCCTCGGCCTTCATCGTCTGGATGCTCAAGCGCCATCCCGGCCAACGCCTGTTCTGCTTCTCGGTCAGCATGGTGCTGGGCGGGGCGCTGGGCAACGTCATCGACCGGCTGGTCTATGGCCATGTGGTCGACTTCATACAGGTGCATTGGGCGTTCCTCGCGCCGATGTTCGGCGGCGGCTATTTCCCCAGCTTCAACCTTGCCGACAGCGCCATCACCGCGGGCGCCACCGGCCTGGTGCTGGACGAGTTGTTGCGGGTACGGCGTGGCTGAGCCAGACAGCAAGGCCGACGGCTTGATGGCGCACGCCAACACCCAGCCCTTGCCAGGCACCACCGGCGCGGCCATGCTCAGCTTTGCCGACCTGCACCACTACGGCTGGCTGCAACTGCCGAGCTGGGTGTTTGACGCTCTGCACCTGCGCGTCGTCTGGGCCAACGCCGCCGGGCTGCAGCTCTGGGGCGCGGCCAGTCTGGACGAGTTGCTGGCGCGCGACTTCAGCGATTCGTCCAGCACCACCGTGTCGCGCTTGCTGGCCAACATGGCGCAGCATGGCGAGGGCCGGGTGCTGCGCGAGTCGTGGACGCTGTACCCCGGCGGTGTGCCGACGACTTCTAACCTGTCCTCGCGCGCCATCACTCTGCCCGATGGTCGGCAGGCGATCCTTTTCGTCGCCGAGCCCCTGGCCGCCAGCTTTGACCCGGATGCCTTGCGCGGCGTCGAAGCCGTGCAGCACACCAGCGTGCGGGTCGCATTGCATGACCTGGGCCAGGACATGCCGCTGATGCGCAACCCCTCGGCAGTGGTCGCATTCGGGCCGATCGGCGACCCGTACTCTGGCCAGAGCGGTGCCGAGCATGGTTTTGCCCGGATGTTCTGCGACGCACCACTGGGCCAGTCGGTGCTGGACCGTGTACGCCGCGGCGGCAACCACAGTGGCGAGGCCTTGCTGCATACGCTGCAGGGGCCGCGCTGGCACGCCATCGACGCCCGCCCGGTGCGCGACCCGGCCAACGGCGCTGCGGCGCTGCTGTTCAACGCCCGCGACATCAGCGACCTGAAGGCCGCCCTGGCCGCGCTCGAAGCCGCACGCGATGCCGCTGAGGCCGCCAATCGCGCCAAGAGCAGTTTCCTGGCCAACATGAGCCACGAGATCCGCACGCCGATGAACGGTGTGATCGGCCTGACCGAGCTGGTGCTGGCCACCACTCTGGATGCCCGCCAGCGGCACTTTCTTGAATTGGTACTGGGCTCGGCGCAGAGTCTGATGCTGATCATCAACGACATCCTGGACCTGTCCAAGATCGAAGCCAACAAGGTCGAGCTGCTGGCCGCGCCGATGGCGCTGCGTGCGCTGCTGTCGAACGCGCTGACGCCGCTGCAGGTCCAGGCCGCCGCCCGCGGCCTGCAACTGGACTGGCAGGTCAGCCCCGATCTGCCCGACCAGGTGCTGGCCGACAGCGGCCGTTGGCAGCAGATCCTGACCAACCTGGTCGGCAATGCGGTCAAGTTCACGGAACACGGCCGGATCCAGGTCCGGCTGAGTTCGAATGCCAGCGACGACCAGCAATTGCTGCTGGCCTGCAGTGTTTCAGACACTGGCATCGGCATGTCGCCCGAGGCGCTGGGGCAGGTCTTTGAGCGCTTCACCCAGGCCGACAACAGTGTCACCCGGCGTTATGGCGGCACCGGCCTGGGCCTGTCTATCGTGCAGCGGCTGGTGGAATTGATGGGCGGGCGGATCACCGCAGAGTCCCAGCCTGGCGCCGGCAGCACCTTCCGCTTCAGCGTGCCGGTGGCGCGGATCAATTTGCCGGTCGCGCCGTAATACGGGCAACCTGGTCTTCGCGGTTGCTCCCGGTGCGGACCCAGGCGTGGCGGCAGGCGAGCCTGCCAGCCCGTCGTCAAGGGTTCAGAGGCAGGCGGTTCAGATCGATCCTGCGTTGCAGCTTCCGCCATACCGAGACCAGCGCGATCAACCAGGCGACGCCAACCGCCAGGGCGTAGAGCGCCATGAAGCCGGAATACTGCAACGGCAGGACGGCTGGCTTGACCACCCCAAGGAAGCCGGCATACAGCCAGGTGACGGCACTGAGCACGCCCAGCATGGTGGCCAGCAGTGCGACCCATCTGTTGTCCTCGTGGCGGCGCAGCAGGCGCGGAAAGGCATACCAATGCAAGCCCAGACCGTTGAGCGTCAGCGCGATCACCACACTGAGCTTGGCCAGCAGCTTCGGGTTGCGGACGATGGCCCCGAGATCGAAGCCAGTGTCCAGACCGACCAGGCCCAGCCCGGTCGCCCACAGCAGCAGCAGGGCCAGGGTCGCGCCGCCGGCCGAGCGGCGCAGCAAGGCCTTGTCGATCCGTTTGCCGGAGAAGATCGCATAGTCACCGAACGCCACCGACACCGCCGCCAGGCCAAGGCCGATCAGGTGCCAGAAGACCAGCAGCATCCGCGCAATTCCAGCCAGGTCAAGGCCAGCCAGGTCAACGCCGGCCATGGGACGCCCTGCCAAGGCAGCTTGGGCAGGTTTTGGCGCCGTGCAGCGATCGACGCGGCTGCGTCAACCGCCCGCCACACTGACCGCAAAGGCGCGTGGGCCGCGCCCGGGAACAGCTCGACATTCCCGCCTCCTGTTGCCTTCTTCTGCTCGATCGGCCGAGGTTCGCCCTCACGCTGGGCACTGTCGATTGGGGCAAACCGCAGGTTGGCGGTCTTGGGGTCGACCGCGCGCATCGCCCGATCAGGCCGTCACTCAGCGTCTTGATGCCGAAGCCCGAGCCCAGGCAGGCCGCACCCTACTTGCAGGTCAGCGGCTCGCTCCAGATCGCCACGCCCCACCCGTTGCTCGGCAGGCAGAACAGCTTGGTGTCGGGCGCGGCGACGCCGCCGCTCACCAGGCGTGCTGCCAGCGTGCCGACAACAGCAGGCTGCGCGGCGTGCCGGGCTCCAGGAAGCGGCCGTTGGCGTCATTGACGATGAGGCTGCCCACATGGACCCGGTCGGCGGCGTTGTCGACGCGCGCCAGCAGCTCCAGCGCGTCAGCCTGGCCCAGTGCCAGCCGGTGCGACCAGCGCAGGTTGACCAACCCGTAGCCGGGCGCAAACACGGTGTTGGTGTCGTTGGCCGGGCTGCGGGCGTTGCCGCGCAGGCCCAGCCCGAGTTCACCCGGGACCAGCCCGGGACGCCAGGCGAGTTCAGCCCAGGCGCTGCTGGCCTGGGTGCCCGAGATCAGGTTGCCGGCGGCCACTGCCACCTTGGGCGTGGCCAGGGACGGGCAGCCGGCCGCCGCACAGGTCAGGAAGTTGTCCAGGTATTTGGCCTGCAGCAGGCTCAGCGAGGCCTGCAGACGCAGCCCGGGCATGACGCGCCAATCGCCACTGGCCTCCAGGCCCTGGCGGCGGGTGCGTCCGACATTCTGGAAGGTCGAGCGGCCGCCGCTGTTGCTCAGCACACCGATCTCGTCGCGGGTGTCGGCGACGAACAGCGCCGCGTCAAGCGCCAGATTGCCGGCCCGCCACTTGCTGCCCAGCTCGAACTGGCGACTCGATTGGCCCTTCAGGTCGGTGTTGAAGCCGCCGGCGCCGTCGGGCCGGTAGGCCAATTCGCCCAGGGTCGGTGACTCGAAGCCGTTGGCCAGGCTGGCATGCAGCGTCCAGCCCGGCTGCAAAGTCCAGCGCAGGCCGGCGACCGGATTGAAGTAGCTGTAGCCGAGCTTGCCGCTGTCGTCCTTGTTGCCCGGCAGCACGATGTAGCGGTCGGCGGTGTTGAGCTGGACCTTGCCGCTGCGCACCCCGCCGGTCAGGGCCAAGGCATCTGACAAGGGCAGCAGGGCCTGCACGAAGGCGTCGTCGGAGACCGCACGGTTGGTTTCGTCGCGGCGCAGCTTGCCGGTCACGCCCAGCACCGCCGCAGCGCCGCTGCCGATGAAGTTTTCATAGCCGCGGCGCTGGTCTTGCTGGCTCTCGCGGGCCAGCCCGACGACGACATCGGCGTCGCCCAGCCGCAGACCCAGTTTGGCCTCGCCGCCGTCAAAGTGGCGATCAAAATCAACCACCCCGCCGCCACTGCTGGCCGGGGCCTGGGTGGCCACGGGAATGGCCTGCCACTGGGTCACGCTGCGGCGGCCGTCGTACAGCGTCAGGCTGCTCTCGCGCAGCACGCCGTCGCCACCAAACTGGTGCCGCCAATTGGCGCCAAGCTGGGACTGCTGGACCCGCTTGCGGGCGTTGAACTGGGTCGCCACGCTGGTGGTCTGGCGCGGGTCGGCCAGGAACTGGGCCAAGGTCAAGCCGAGCGGATCTTGCGCGGTCTGGTGGTGGTCGGACAACAGCAGCGTGACCTGGTCACTCTGCCCCTGCAGCCCGAACCGGACGTTGGCCAACTTGCGCTCGGCCGCGCTCTGCGGCCGAAAGCCATCGGTCTGCATGCTCGCGCCACTGACCCGCAGGTCGGCGCCGCCGCCCAGTGGCGCGGCGACGCTGGCGCGGGTCTGGCGGAAGCCGAAGTTGCCGGCATCCTGGGTCAGCTCGCCGGTGGCATCGCGCACCGGGGCAGTGAACAGCGCGATCACGCCGCCCGAGCTGTTGCCATAGAGCACCGAGAACGGGCCGCGCAGCACCTCGATGCACTGCGCCGAGCTGAGGTCGAAATGCGCCACCTGGCCCTGGCCGTCGGGCATGGTCGCGGGGATGCCATCGGTGTACATCCGCAGGCCGCGCACGCCGAAGCCGGCCCGGGCACCAAAGCCGCGCGAACTGATCTGCAAGTCCTGGGCGTAGTTGTTGCGGTTGTTGACCACCAGCCCCGGCACCCGCGCCAGCGCCTCGGACAGGTTGACCTGCGGCCCGGCCAGGCGCAGCGCCTCCTCGTCAACCACGCTGATGGCAAAGGGTGCATCCAGCATCCGTTGGCCGCGCGGCGAGCCGGTGATGACGACGCTGGCGTCTGGCGCAGCGTCGGCTTGGGCCCAGGCGTTGGGGGTCGCCATGGCAATGGCAATGGCAATGGCCAGGCCTGGCCCGGCGGCGCGGGCGGTCGAAGGGATTGAAATGTTCATTGGCGCAATCCTACAGTTACGCCATCAGACTTCAGTTGCCGCCCTGCTCCAAGCCCGAACAAACCCCGGGGCGCTGCTGCATTTCGGGCCAGTGCAGCCAGCGGACCATGCCCCTGAAGCTGTCAGCCTAGAGCGCGCAGCTTCGAAAGCCGAAGAATCCGCGGTCATCGCCGGCTGCGGCAAAGCGCCGGGCGGCCGGGTGGCGCAGGCGCGTGCCGGCCGCGAACGAGGCGCCGCGCAGCACCCTGTGCCCCGGCTGCGGTGCCTCCAGATCCTCGCCCGGCGCTGCCCGGTGGCCTGGCCAGAGCATGGCGCGGTCGGCCACCCATTCCAGCGCGTCGCCCCAGGCAAAGCCACGTGAACCGGCGGCATGCCGGGCCAGCGCCCACTCGGCCTGGCTGGGCAAGCGCCGGCCGGCCCAGCCGCACCAGGCCTGCGCCTCGTGCCAGGCCAGGTGCATTGCGGCACCGGCGGCGGGCATTTTTTGCAACCGGCCGCGGGCCTGCGCCACCACCCCGCCACCTTGTTGCTCGACATAGCGCGGCGCCCGCCGAGCCTGGGCTTGCTGCCACTGCCAGCCAGCCTCAGACCAACAGTCCTGCCGGTCGTAGCCGCCATCCTCGACAAATTCGGCCCATTGCGCCCAGCACAGCACCTGGGCATCGATCTCGAACTCGGGCAGCGCCAGCTCAAGGCTGCCGGTCTCGCCCACCGGCCGCCAGCCGTCGTCGGCAGCGCTGTCGCCCAGCCCGCCCTGGCCCAGGCGCACGCGCTGCGCCGGCAGCCAGATGGCGTCGCGCCGCACCCGCACCTGCGGCGCCGCACAGAAACCGGGGTAGCGCCCAGCGGGCAGGTCCAGCGCCTGTGCCAACTCCGCCAGTTGTTCGCAGGCCTGGTCCTCGTGCTGCAGCGCCAGGCGAAAGAAGTGCATTGCCTCGGCGCTGGGCGGGGACTTGTCGAGCAGGTCCAGCGTCGCCTCAAGCGTCGACTCAAGGTAGGCGCGCAGGTCCGGCAGGCCTTGCTGCGACACCGACCAGCGCCTGGCACGGGTGCTGCCGCGCGGGTCGAACATGGCGTCAGCGCTGGGATCAATCGACGCCAGACGCGGCCCGCCGGGGTCGGCGCCGGCACCCCGTGCGCGCTGCACGTTGCGCGCCGTCCACCACTCCTGGAACCAGGCCGCATGGCCTACGCACCAGGCTGGCGGATCGAAGCTGTCGTGGCTGGCCGGCAAGGGCTGGCCGTCGAACGCCGCCAGCCAACTGAGCAGGCGGTTGCGCGCGTCCAGCAGCGCCAGACCCAGCAGTTCGGGGCCGGCGCGGCGGATGGCGACCGGGTCGTGGACCTCGGCGGTGATCAATTCGGCGGCGGGCATGGTCCGGGCGGTGCGGGCTGGCGCAGATTGGCGCCGCGCCGTGGCCAGGCGGTCAGGCGCTCAGGCGCTCATGCCCGCTCGATGCGGGCGAAGGCGCTGTGGTTGTGAATGCTCTCGAAGTTCTCGACCTCGACCGCATAGCGCCCCACGCGCGAATCTTGGTCGAGCAGCAGCGCCACATCGCGCACCAGGTCTTCGACGAACTTGGGGTTCTCGTAGGCCCGTTCAGTGACCCATTTTTCATCCGGCCGCTTGAGCAGCGACCAGAGCTCGCTGGAGGCGCTGTCCTCGGCAAAGCGCACCAGTTCATGCCATTCAATCGGGGAGCGCAACTCGACCCGGACCGTGACCTCCGAGCGCTGGTTGTGGGCGCCGTAGTCGGAGATCTCCTTGGAGCAGGGACACAGGCTCTTGACCGGCACCGCCACCTCGGCCCAGACCGTCGTCAGGCCGGCCTGGCACTCGGCGATCCAGCGGCCCTGGTAGTCGAGCAGGCTGGACACGCCCGAGGCCGGCGCCCGTTTGCGCAGAAAGAAGGTGAATGCGGCCTCGATGCGGCCACTCTCGGCGCCCAAACGGGACAGCATCAGCGCCATCTGGCGGCGCAATTCGGCCACGTCCAGCGGCGCGTCCAGGCTGTCCAGCCAGGCCGCAAAGCGCGACATGTGGGTGCCCTTTTTCTCCGCCGGCAGCGCCACGTCCAGGGTCCAAGTGGCGGGCGTGGACTGGGGCTGGCCGGCCACCCGCACGGTCAGCGGCCAGCGCAGCGACTTGACGCCGACACGCTGGATCGCCAGGTGGCGCTGGTCGCCCTCACTCTGGGTGTCGGGGATGTGCAGGGCGTCGGTCAGGTTGGTCATGTTCGGCGTTGCCGCGCTGACAATTCCAGCGCCAAGGTCGGTCGCGATTGTCGCGCCTGCATCCGCGACTGCCCTGTCGCAGGGTTGTCAGGGGCCGGGGCAGCGTCAGCCGGCCAGCGCCGCCGGCACCGCCGGCACCAGGCTGAGGTGGTTGCCGGGCTCGGCAAAAAAGCGCTGGCGAATCGACTGCTCGATGCCGGCAGCGTCCAGCCCCATCGCCGCCAGCAGCTTGGCCGGGTCGCCGTGTTCGCTGAACGCGTCGCCAAAGCCCAGTTGCAGCAGCGGGATGGCGATGCCCGCAGCGGCCAGGCATTCGCCCACCGCGCTGCCGGCGCCACCCATGATGCTGCCCTCCTCGACCGTCACCAGGGCGTCGTGGCGGCGCGCCAGATCGGCCACCAGGGCCGCGTCCAAGGGCTTGACGAAGCGCATGTTGGCGACGCTGGCGTCCAGCCTGGCGGCCGCCTCCAGCGCCGGGTACAGCAGGGTGCCAAAGGCCAGGATGGCGATGCGCTTAGCCGCGCCTGTGGCCAGGCCGGACTCGCGCCGGACCTCGCCCTTGCCCCAGGCCAGGCCGGCCAGCCCTGGTTCGACCGCACGGCCGATACCGGCGCCGCGCGGGTAGCGCACGGCCACCGGCTGGTCGCGGGCAAACGCCGCGCTCAGCGCCTGGCGGCATTCGGCCTCGTCGGCCGGGGCGATCAGTGCCATGTTCGGCACGCAGCGCAGGTAGGCGATGTCGTAGGCGCCGCAGTGGGTCGGGCCATCGGCGCCGACCACGCCGGCCCGGTCGAGGGCGAACACCACCGGCAGGTTCTGCAGCGCCACGTCGTGGATGAGTTGGTCGTAGCCACGCTGCAAGAAGGTCGAGTAGATCGCCAGCACCGGCTTCAGGCCCTCGCAGGCCAGGCCGGCGGCAAAGGTCACGGCGTGCTGCTCGGCAATGCCGACATCGTGAAAGCGCTGCGGATAGCGCCGCGCAAACTCGTCCAGCCCCGAGCCGCCCGACATCGCCGGGGTGATGCCGACCAGCCGGGCATCGACCGCCGCCATGTCGCACAGCCACTGGCCGAAGACCTGGGTGAAGGTGGTCTTGGCTGGCGTGGCGG